>CAWJDA010000012.1:0-20397 GCA_963841525.1 uncultured Solirubrobacterales bacterium
CAGATCTCGGTCGGCATCAACCCCGACGTGTCCTCGGACGAGTTGAAGGCGCGGATCGAGCGGGTGGTGCCGCCGACACTCCGGGTCGAGACGGCGGAGCAGAACGCCAACCGCTCCTCCAACGAGATCCATGATGCGCTCAGTTTCCTGCCGATCTTCCTCGGCGTCTTCGCGGCCGTGGCGCTGATCGTCGGTGCGTTCGTCATCTTCAACACCTTCTCGATCACCGTGTCGCAGCAGATCCGCGAGTACGGGCTGCTGCGCACCCTCGGCGCCTCCCGAAGGCAGGTGCTCGCCTCGGTGTTCGTGGAAGCGGCGGTGATCGGGCTGGTCGGCGCGGTGCTCGGGGTCCTCGGCGGGCTCCTGTTCGCGAAGGGCATCGAGTCCCTCTTCAAGGCGCTGGGAATCGGCCTACCGACCACGGCGCTGGTGGTCGCGACTCGGACCGTGGTCATCTCGGTGGTGATCGGGATTGCGGTGACCCTGATCGCGGTGCTCAACCCCGCCCTGCGCTCGACTCGGGTGCCGCCGATCGCCGCAATGCAGAATCTTGAGCTCACCGCGAGCCGCCGCCGCTCGATCGTCACGGTGGCGATCGCCTGGCTGCTGATGCTCGGTGGCCTCGCGCTCGTGCTGTTCGGGCTGTTCGGCAACCAGAAGACTGGCGATGCGGCACTGATGCTCGGCGGGGGCGCCGCGCTGGTGCTGTTCGGAGTCTCGCTCTACAGCCCGCGCCTCGTACGACCCTTGGCCGGGACGATCGGAGCCCCACTCGAGCGGCTGCGCGGGCTGACCGGCCGGCTGGCGCGGGAGAACTCGCAGCGGAACCCGTCTCGCACCGCGGCCACGGCGGCGGCCCTGATGATCGGGCTGGCGCTGGTCTCGTTCGTGACGATCTTCGCGGCCGGGCTCAAGGCATCGATCGCCAACGCGATCGACAACAGCTTCCAGGGCGAGCTCGAGATCAGAACACCAACGGGTTCGACCCGATCCCGACGGCGGCCGCGGAGGCGGCCCGCAAGGTGCCTGGGGTGCAGACCGTCTCGACCCTGCAGTCCACGCAGGTGAAGATCAACGGGGTGGGGGGAAAGCCACGCGCCACGGGTCTCGACCCGGCAACTGCGTCACAGGTCCTGAAGCTCGACTTCCAGGGCGACACCACCGAGCAGACCCTGCGGAACATGACCGACTCGGAGACGATCGTCGACAAGTCGTTCGCCGATTCCAACAGCCTCGATGTGGGGGACACGATCCACGTGCTGGGCCAGACCGGGAACCGGGCGGACTTTCGGATCGTCGGCGAGGTCAAGGACAACGCCGACCTGCTCGGCAGCATGGTGGTCACCCACGAGGCGATGGCTCGCGACTTCGCCGTCACCCAGGACACCTTCGACTTCATCAAGCTCGCGCCCGGGGCGAACGCCTCCACGGTCCAGCACCAGATCAACACGCTGCTCGCGCGTCAGTTCCCGACCGCCGAGGTGATGAACCAGCAGGAGCTCAAGCAGAACCAGGAGAACCAGATCAACCCGCTGCTCGGGCTCGTCTACGCACTGCTCTCACTGGCGATCATCGTCAGCCTATTCGGGATCGCCAACACGCTGGCGCTCTCGATTTACGAGCGGACGCGCGAGCTCGGCATGTTGCGGGCGGTCGGGATGTCGCGCCGCCAGGTTCGCCGGATGATCCGGTACGAGTCGGTGATCACCGCCCTGATCGGTGCGGTGCTCGGCATGGTGCTCGGGTTGATCTTCGCCGCGCTGATGTCCGTGCCGCTGCGGGACCAGGGCTTCGTGCTCAGCTTCCCGGTCGGCCAGCTGCTGCTCATCCTGGTCGTCGCCGGGATCGCGGGGGTCGTTGCGGCGATCGCCCCGGCGCGCCGTGCGGCCAGGCTCGACGTCCTCGAGGCGCTCGCCTACGAGTAGCATCGCCGCCCGGCATGGCGAAAGTCAAGGTCAAGAATCCCGTGGTCGAGCTCGACGGCGACGAGATGACCCGCATCCTCTGGGCCTTCATCAAGGAGAAGCTGATCCTGCCCTACCTCGAGGTGGAGCTGAAGTACTTCGACCTCTCGATCCAGAAGCGCGATGAGACCGAGGATCAGATCACGGTCGATGCGGCCAACGCGATCAAGGACTACGGGGTCGGCGTCAAGTGCGCCACGATCACGCCGGACGAGGCACGGGTGGAGGAGTTCGGCCTGAAGGAGATGTACCGCTCGCCCAACGGGACGATCCGGAACATCCTCGGTGGGGTCATCTTCCGCGAGCCGATCGTGATCTCGAACGTGCCGCGGCTGGTGCCGGGCTGGACCAAGCCGATCGTGATCGGCCGTCACGCCTTCGGAGACCAGTACCGCGCCACGGATCTCGTGGTGCCGGGCGAGGGAGAGCTGACGCTCACCTACACGCCCAAGGACGGCGGCGAGCCGATGGAGCTCCACGTCTACGACTTCCCTGGCGGCGGCGTGGCGCTCGCCATGTACAACCTCGACGACTCGATCCGGGACTTCGCCCGGGCATCTTTCCGCTACGGCCTCGACCGCAAGCTCCCGGTCTACATGTCGACCAAGAACACGATCCTGAAGCGCTACGACGGCCGCTTCAAGGATCTCTTCCAGGAGATCTACGACTCGGAGTTCAAGGACGAGTTCGAGAAGAACGAGCTGACCTATGAGCACCGCCTGATCGACGACATGGTCGCCGCCGCGCTCAAGTGGGAGGGCGGCTACGTCTGGGCCTGCAAGAACTACGACGGCGACGTGCAGTCCGACACGGTGGCGCAGGGCTTCGGCTCACTCGGCCTGATGACCAGCGTGCTGATGACCGCCGACGGCGAGACCGTCGAGGCGGAGGCGGCGCATGGCACCGTTACCCGACACTTTCGCCAGCACCAGCAGGGCAACCCGACCTCGACCAACCCGATTGCCTCGATCTTCGCCTGGACGCGCGGCCTCGCCGCCCGGGGCAGGATGGACGAGACCCCGGAGGTCATCGAGTTCGCGAAGACACTCGAGCGCATCTGCATCGAGACGGTGGAGAGCGGGAAGATGACGAAGGACCTGGCCCTGCTGATCGGCCCGGACCAGGAGTTCCTCACGACGGAGGAATTCCTGGCCGCGATCGACGAGAACCTGCAGGCGGCGACGGCATAAGCCGGCTGCTTGGCGACTTATTGGTCCGTATGACCGGTAACTCGCCAACTGTCATTGACAAGCGCACGCTCAGGCTGCTGCGCCGAGCAAGCGACGGACCCGGTCGGCGACCACGGCGGGGCGGCGGGTGACGTCCCACCAGGTGAACCGCAGCACGCGATAGCCGGCCACGGCCAGCCGCCCGTCGCGGTCGCGATCGGCCTGGAAGGCCCGCGGGTGCCGTGGGTCTCCCTGCCGAGGTCGTTGCGGGTCGCGGTCGCGCCCGCCCTGTGGTCCCGCAGCATGGCGCCCAGGATGCCGGCCCCCGCACGGCCGCAGTGTTCCCCGGCGATGGCCTCTAGGTCGTCTTCATTGCAGATGTTCAGTCGCTCGGCCTCGTCCATGGCACGCTCGAACTGGCGGCGGGTCAAGACGGTCGCCAGGTCGAGAAGCGTCCGGGCCGGGGTAGTCACCGGAATCCCTCCGGCGGCTTGATGGCTGAGCACCGCGCTCTCTCCAGACGCAAGCACCGCGGCCATCCAATGGCCGTTTGGAGTCAAGCTTCGCCTGCCCACGGAGTAGACGCCACGATGAACCCGATGGAGCCAGCCGTTACGCACGCGAACTGCGATCTGGGTCTCGGAGAGGCCGAGCGAATAAAGTTGCGCCGTCGCGATCACGCCGTGCTGGCGTTCGGCTAGCTCGCTGATCGCCTTCGGAGCGTGCTTGGCGATTTTCCGGTCCATATGACGGGTAAGTCGCCAAGCAGCTACGAATAGCCCCCGGACTTAAGGAGACACAAGCGTGAGCAGCCCCGTCAACGTCACAGTCACCGGAGCCGCCGGCCAGATCGGCTACTCGATCCTCTTCCGCATCGCCGCCGGTGAGATGCTCGGCCCCGACACCGAGGTGAAGCTGCGTCTGCTCGAGATTCCCGACGCCATCAAGGCCGCCGAGGGAACGGCGATGGAGCTCGACGACTGCGCCTTTCAGCTGCTCCGCGGCATCGACATCTCGGATGACCCGAAGGAGGCCTTCGACGGGACGAATATCGCGCTCCTGGTCGGCGCGCGGCCCCGATCGAAGGGGATGGAGCGAGCTGACCTGCTCGAGGCGAACGGCGGCATCTTCAAGCCACAGGGCGAAGCGATCAACGAGGGGGCGGCAGACGACGTCAGGGTGCTGGTGGTCGGCAACCCGGCCAACACCAACTGCCTGATCGCCAAGTCGCACGCGCCCGATGTGCCCGCCGAGCGGTTCACCGCGATGATGCGCCTCGATCACAACCGCGCCATCGCGCAGCTCGCCAACAAGCTGGAGCGCCCCGTCACCGACATCGAACGGATGACCGTCTGGGGGAACCACTCGCCGACCCAGTACCCCGACCTGGTGAACGCTCTGGTCGACGGCAGCCCCGCCTGGCCGCAGGTCGACGATGAGGCCTGGATCGCCGACGAGTTCATTCCAACGGTCGGCAAGCGGGGCGCGGCGATCATCGAGGCGCGCGGTGCCTCCAGCGCCGCCTCAGCCGCCAACGCCGCGATCGACCATGTCCACGACTGGGTTCTCGGGACGCCGGACGGCGATTGGGTCTCGATGGCCGTTCCCTCCGACGGCTCCTATGGAGTCGAGGAGGGCCTGATCTCCGGCGTCGCCTGCGAGTGCTCCGGGGGCGAGTGGAAGCGCGTCGAGGAACTGGAGATCACGGATTTCTCGCGCGAGAGGATCGACGCAACGGTCGCCGAGCTCAAGGAGGAGCGCGACGCGGTCAAGGACCTCGGCCTGATCTAGCCCGGGTGGTAGCCGGTGCCCTTGCGGCGGACGCGGCCTTCCTTCTCGAGCTCGGGAAGCACCCGGTACAGGTAGTTCGGGTGGTTGAGCCTCATCTTCTTGCCGAGCTCGGAGACCTTGATCCCCGGGTTGTCGCTGATGATCTTCACGGCCTGGTCGGCGCGCGTGCTGCCGCGCCGCCGCCGGCGACCGGTTCCGCGGGGCCGGCCCGGACCGCGGCGGGTGCTCTTGCCGAGGCCGGTGAGCGCGGCCTCGACCTGGCGCCGCTCCACATCGAGCTCTCGCAGCCGACGCTCGAGCAGCGTCCTTGCCTGATCGACTGTGTTCGAAACCCTTGGCATCGCTCAGATCCTCTCTGCTTAAGAGTGATGGTTACATGACCGTAACGGTTAGTTTTAACTGACATGAACGACGAGCGCCAGCCGGTCGTGGTGATCGCGAGGGTGCTGCTGCCAGCCGGCCGCGCACGCCTCGCCGGGCGGTTCGAGGTCCGGGAGGGAGGCCTCGAGGCGACCCGGCACGACCTGCTCGCGCTGGCCCCGGGCGCGGCCGCCCTGGTCGCCGATCCCAGCCTCGCCATCGACGCCGAGGTGCTCGATGCCTGTGGGGACGGACTGCGTGTGGTCGCCAACTTCGCCGTCGGCTACGACAACATCGATCTCGAGGCCTGCCGCGGGCGCGGCGTGGTGGTGACCAACACCCCGGACGTCCTCACCGAAGCAACCGCCGAGCTGGCGATGGCGTTGACCCTGGCCGCGGCGCGCAGGATGAGCGACGCCGAGCGCGACCTGCGGGCGGGCCACTGGAAAGGCTGGGACCCTGCGGCGTATCGCGGCATCGAGATCCGGGGTTCGACGGTGGGCGTGGTCGGGATGGGCAGGATCGGCCATCGCTACGCCAGCCTGGCGCACGGCCTCGGCGCCGAGATCATCTATGCGGGACCCACCGCAAAGCCCGAGGTCGAGAGCGAGCTGAACGCTCGCCGCCTCGATCTGCCGAAGCTGTTCGAGGCCGCCGATGTCGCCAGCCTCCACGCCCCCGCGACTCCCGAGACGAGGGGACTGATCGGCGCCACCGAGCTGGCCCTGATCGGCCCGCACGGTGTGTTGGTCAACACCTCGCGCGGCCCGCTGGTGGACTCGGAGGCGGTCGCCGCCGCCCTCGAGGCGGGGACGCTGGGCGCGGCCGGACTGGACGTCTACGAGAAGGAGCCCGAGGTCTCACCGCGGCTGCTGGCGGCACCTCGGTGCGTGCTCCTTCCGCACATCGGGTCGGCGACGGTGCCGGCGCGCGACGGGATGGCGAGCGCGGTCGCAGACAACGTGATCGCGGTGCTGGAGGGGCGGGAGCCGCCCTCCAGGGTGGCGTAACCCGGCTTCGCCATCAAACGGCGGCGTAGCAGCCACCAGGCCGCAGTACTTGGGAGCGCCGGCTTAGCCGGCGCGACTGGTGGTGGGCGGCCGCTCGTGGCCGCGATTTGATGGCGAAGCCGTGCCAGCAGTCGTCGCCTGACGCCGCCTCGGGAGCGTCCCCATGATCGCGTCCCAGAGCGGGGAGGAGACGCCGAAGCCGTAGCGATGGTCCTGGAAGTGGTGGCGCATGTGATGCTGGCGCAGCCTCTTCCCGAACTTCGTCTTCGGGACGTGGTGATGGAGGTGGTAGTGGGTGTAGTCGTAGGTCAGGTACCCGGCGATGAACCCGGAGAAGGCCGGGAGCGCGTCGGTCGTCCCGAAGATCAGGACGTAGATGCCGAAGAAGAGCGCGGCCAGGGGGATGCTGACCGCCGGTGGCATGACCAGCCGCATCGCGTCGTTGGGGTGGTCGTGGTGCACGCCGTGGATGATGAAGTGGACACGGTCACCGCCGGGAAACTTGGGCTGCCAGTGGAAGACGAGCCGGTGCAGCCAGTACTCGGTCAGGGTCCAGATCGCGAGGCCGGCCGCGAAGAGCAGGACGGTGGTGCCGACCGCAAGCCCGCGGTCGATACCGAGCCAGATCCCCGCGACGACGATCGGGATGAAAACGATCGCCGGCACCGCGGGGTGGACGCGGGAGAAGAAGTCGAGGAACCTGCTCTCGAACATGGGCGGTGAGGCCGAGAGCTGGGATGTCCGCTCGTGCGCCATTGGGCCTGATCTTAGCGAGAGGAAATCTGGAGTCCGACCTTTGCGGTGCTAGCGGAACTCGTGACCAACCGGTGAAAAAAGAAGCGCGCCATTTGCGGGAACGCCCCAAACAAACCCCGGCGGAAATGGCATGATGGAGCCAAGTCGCGGGGTCAGTGCCCGGGCGGAGGAATCACCTGGCGGCAGGCTCGCCGCCAGTAAATCCAGAGGAGAGAGGGGACGGGGCGAATCTTGGCCGAGGGTCGAGCACGTACTGCTGCGGTGACTTGCGAGCAATGCTTCTTCCGGCGCCGCGGCCTCTGCGCCCTCGGGCTCGACGCGCCCTGTCCCACCTTCAGGCCCGACACTCCAGAGGGCCTGGTTCCGCCCCGGCAGCCCGCGCTCCTGGAGCGGCTGCCAGGCCGCTCGCTCTCGGAGCGGAGGCCGGAGGCCGTTTTGGGAGGGCGCGCGATAGCGCGAACCGTCTGATCAAGCGCGGGGCGGCCGCTTGCAGCCGCGGCCATGTGGCGAAGCCGTGCACAAACCCGGTTACAGTCCCCCCGGGGCAATGGGGCTGTGGCGTTGAAGATCACCGTGCTCGGCAAGTCGCCCTCCTGGCAGGACGCCGGGGGAGCCTGCAGCGGATACCTGATCGAGACCGACTCCACCACGGTCCTGCTGGACTGCGGCAACGGGGTCTTCGGCAAGCTCCGTGAGCACGTCGACTACACCGAGGTGGACGCGGTCATCATCTCCCACCTCCACGCCGATCACTTCCTCGACCTCGTGCCCTACTCCTACGCCCTGATCTACGCGCCCAGGCAGCAGCCCGTCCCGGTCCACACCTGGGAGGGCACCGACGATCCCGCCCGCCCGCGGCTGATCGCTCCCCCGGGCGCCGAAGAGACCTTCCGCCGTGTGGTGGGGGCGTGGGGGAACGACGACCTGATCGAGAGCGCCTTCCGCATCGAGGAATACTCGGCCGCAAACCGGGTCGAGGTCGGCGACATCCGCGCGAGCTTCCACCCGGTTCCCCACTTCGTCGAGACCTTCGCCGTGCGGATCGGCGCGGAGGGCAGCGGTGAGATCGCCTACAGCGCCGATACGCGCCCGGGCAAGGAGATCGTGGAGGTGGCCCGAGGAGCGGACCTGCTGATCGTCGAGGGCACTCTGCCGCGACCGGAGCGCACCGGCGTGCGAGGTCACCTCACCCCGGAGGAGGCGGGCGAGCACGCGAAGGAGGCGGGTGTGAAGCGGGTCGTGATCACCCACATCTCGGACGAGCTCGGCGACGACTGGGCGCGCGATGAGGCCGAGAAAGGCTTCGGCGGCCCGGTCGAGATCGCCCGCGAGGGCGCTGTATACGAGGTCTAGGCCCCCCCGCGAGCGTCCCGCAACCCCCCCGTATAGGGGCCACCCCGGGACGTTCGGCGCGGTGCACTGCGTGAGCGTCCCGCGACCCCCCGTATAGGGGCCAGCCCGGGACGTTCGGGCAGTGCCGCACGGCCATTACCCTGTGGGCCATGACCAGCCAACGCGACCCGTTCGCTGACTTCGCCCGGATGCGCCGGGAGATGGACGAGCTCCTCGGCGATTTCTGGGACCAGGCCGGCTACCGGCAGCGGCGGCAGGTTGCGGCGTTCGTGCCGCGGGTCGACGTCTACTACTGCGGCGAGGACGCACCGCAGAAGGCCGTGGTCAAGGTGGAGCTGCCTGGCATAGAGCTCGAGGCGGTGAACCTCGAGGTCCGCGGCCGCACCCTGGTGATCAGCGGCGAGCGCCCCGTGCGCGACACCGAGGGCCGGACCTACCAGCAGGTCGAGCTTCCCTCGGGCCCCTTCCGGCGCGTCGTCGAGCTCTCCGTCGACGTCAACGCCGACCAGGCCCAGGCCACGTACGAGGACGGGATCCTCCGCGTCGAGCTCCCCACGCGCCTGCCAAAGGCCGCCCGCCAGGTCCCGATCGAGCGCGCCGAGTAGCGCGCGATCCCACCGGGAAGGGAACCCGACAGTGGCCGACGTGGAGACTCCGCAGCTGGAGGTGGTGGAGCTCCCGGACGTCGAGGAGGCTGCCCGCGCTCTCGAGCCGCTGCCCGACTCCCTCCCGATCCTCCCCCTGAGGGAGACCGTCACCTATCCGGACACGCTCACGCCGCTGGCGGTGGGGCAGGAGCGCTCGATCAACCTGGTCAACGACGTCCTCTCCCGCAACCGGATGCTGGCGATGGTGGCGTCCAGGGACCCGGAGCTCGACACACCCGGTCCCGACGACCTCTACGGGGTCGGCGTGGTCGGGACGGTCGCTCGGATGATGAAGATCCCCGACGGGACGCTGCGGATCCTGGTCCAGGGGAGCGTGCGGATACGGATCCTCGACTACGTCAGCGAGGAGCCCTACCTGGTTGCGCGGATCGAGGAGATGCCGGACCTGCTCGAGGCCTCCACCGAGCTCGAGGCCCTGACCCGGAACGTGCAGAGCACCTTCAGCGAGATCATCGAGGCGATCCCGTATCTCCCCGAGGAGCTTCAGCTCGCGGTTGCCAACCTCGATGAGCCCTCGGCACTCTCCCACCTGATCGCCGGCGCCCTGCGCATCTCCACGGAGGAGAAGCAGGAGCTTCTGGAGACCGTCGACGTGACCAAGCGCCTGCGGCGGCTCTCGGAGATCCTCACGCGCGAGCTCGAGGTCGTCCAGCTCGGCTCGAAGATCCAGTCCCAGGTCGAGTCCGAGATCGACAAGGGCCAGCGCGAGTACTTCCTCCGCCAGCAGATGAAGGCGATCCAGGAGGAGCTCGGGGAGGAGGACGAGCAGCAGGCGGAGATCAACGAGCTCCGCGAGCGCATCGAGAAGGCGGGCCTTCCCGAGGATGCGAAGAAAGCGGCCGAGCGCGAGCTCTCCCGCCTGGAGAAGCTCCCGCCGGTCGCCGCCGAGTACGGCGTGATCAGGACCTATCTCGAGTGGCTGGTCGACCTGCCCTGGTCGAAGGAGACCGAGGACAACCTCGACATCGACCATGCGCGGAAGGTCCTCGACGAGGACCACTACGACCTGGAGGAGGTCAAGGAGCGCATCTTGGAGTACCTGGCGGTCCGCAAGCTCAATCCGGAGTCGCCGGGGCCGATCCTCTGCTTCGTCGGCCCGCCCGGGGTGGGCAAGACGAGCCTCGGACGCTCGATCGCCAAGGCCCTGGGACGTGAGTTCGAGCGCATCTCGGTGGGGGGCGTCCGGGACGAGGCCGAGATTCGCGGCCACCGCCGCACCTACATCGGGGCGCTGCCCGGCACGATCATCCGCGCGCTCCGCGACGCCGACACCAGGAACCCCGTCTTCATGATCGATGAGATCGACAAGATGGGGGCGGACTTCCGCGGCGATCCCTCCAGCGCCATGCTCGAGGTGCTCGATCCGGCGCAGAACTCCACCTTCCGCGACCACTACCTGGACCTGCCGTTCGACCTCTCCGAGGTCCTCTTCATCGCGACGGCCAACATCCTGGACACCGTGCCGCTACCGCTCCAGGACCGGATGGAGGTCATCCAGCTGGCCGGCTACACGGTCGAGGAGAAGCTCCACATCGCCAAGCGGTACCTGGTACCCCGCCAGCTCGCGGCCAATGGCCTCCGGGCATCGCAGATCGAGTTCGCCGACCCCGCCTTGAAGGCGATCATCGAGGAGTACACCCGGGAGGCGGGGGTCCGCAACCTGGAGCGCGAGATCGGCACGATCTGCCGCAAGGTCGCCCGCCAGGTCGCGGAGGGGAAGGCGGAGCGCAAACTGCGAATCTCGGCCAAGCGGGCGCGCGAGCTGCTCGGCAAGCGCCGCTTCTTCTCCGAGACCCGCCGCCGGACCAAGGACCCCGGGGTTGCCACCGGTCTCGCCTGGACGCCGGTCGGCGGCGAGGTCCTCTTCGTCGAGGCCACCGCTGTCCCCGGCTCGGGGAACCTGACGATCACCGGCCAGCTCGGCGACGTCATGCGGGAGTCCGCCCAGGCGGCGCTCACCTGGGTGAGGCGGCACGCGCACGACCTCGCGACCGGCCTCGAGGACGACTGGTTCGCAAAGCACGACATCCACGTCCACGTCCCTGCCGGCGCGGTGCCCAAGGACGGCCCTTCAGCGGGTGTCGCGATGGCCACCGCGCTCGCCTCGCTGATCAGCAACCGGCCGGTGCGAAACGACGTGGCGATGACCGGCGAGATCACCCTGACCGGCCAGGTCCTGCCGATCGGAGGCCTGAAGGAGAAGTCGCTCGCCGCCCAGCGGGCGGGGATCAAGCAGGTGATCGTGCCTGACCGCAACCAGGGGGATGTCGAGGAGATCTCGGAAGATGAGCGGGCGGGCCTCGACTTCCTGTACGCCGATGACATCGGTGATGTGCTGAAGACGGCGCTGGAGGCGGATGGAAAAGCGCCGAGAGGGTAGTCTCCCCCTGCACCCTGGAAACGATCTGAGGAGACCCATGGGGGCACAAAGCAGAAGCGCGAAAGCCGGAGATGCTGCCCGGTCGGTTGCGTCCAACCAATATGTGCGGCGGCTCATCGAGGACGATGAGCTCCGCGAGAACATCCGCGTTGCGTTCGAGGCAGCGAAGGGCGCATACACACGGATGTCGAACGGGAAGGGGCCCGCGAAGGCCCTGATGGACGACAAGAAGGTTCAGCGTGATCTGCGCACGGCGGCAGAGTCGCTTCGGGATGCTTCACAGCAGCTGCGCGGACGGAGCACCCGCCGCCGGTTCGGGCTTGGAAAGGCCCTGCTCGTGGGCATCCTCGGCGCGGCCTTGGTCCTCATTCTGAGTGAGGACGCGCGCAACGCGGTTCTCGACAAGCTGTTCGGCGCGGAGGAGGAGTTCGAGTACACCTCGACCACCACCCCGGCACCGGACACCGAGACCGTCCCGAGCGCCTGACCCGGCGCATCACCGGTGTTTTTTCGAGGGCGCCCACGGGGGCGCCCTCGTTCGTTCTGAGGCCGGGACGGCGAGTAGTCTCGGCTTGCTGATGGCGGACCGGGGAGTGTCACCGGACGAGAAGCGCGCCCGTCGCAACGTCGTGATGACGGCGGCGATTGCGGGGCTCGGGGGCCTCCTGTTCGGCTACGACACCGGGATCATCGCGAGCGCGCTGCTGTTCATCAAGCGCGACTTCAATCTGGACAGCTTCGAGCAGGGCATGGTCGTCAGGCGCCGTGCCGGTGGGGGCGATCTTCGGAGCGGCATTCGCCGGACAGCTGGCGGACCGGCTCGGCCGCCGGTACGTGATCATCGCGTCAGCGGTGGTCTTCATCATCGGCGCCGGCGCGAGTGCGGCGGCCCCCGGCCTCGCCGTGCTGGTCGGGGCCCGCATCCTGCTCGGCGTGGCAGTCGGGCTCGCATCCGCCAACGCGCCGGTCTATATCTCAGAGGTGGCGCCGCCCGAGAGCCGCGGGCGCTTGGTGAGCTACTTCCAGCTCTCCGTCACCGTCGGGATCCTGATCGCCTACCTGGTCGGGCTCGCGTTCTCGCCGTCCGACGCATGGCGCTGGATGCTCGGACTGGGAGCCGTCCCCGCGCTGGCGCTTGGCATCGGGATGCTCGAGATGCCGCAGAGCCCGCGCTGGCTGGTGATGGTCGGTCAGGACTACGCGGCGCGCCGAGTGCTCCAGAAGATCCGGCGGGACGACGAGGAGGCGATCACCGAGGAGCTCGAGGAGATCAAGGGGAGCATCGAGGCGAAGCCCGGCGGCTGGCGCGACCTGATGGCTCCGGCGGTTCGCGACGCACTGCTCGTCGGCGTGGGCCTGGCCGTCCTGCAGCAGGTCACCGGCATCAACACGGTCATCTACTACGCCCCGACGATCATCCAGTTCACCGGCGTCACCGGATCCTCCTCCGCGATCCTCGCGTCGCTCTGCATCCGGGTGGTCAACATCGGGATGACGGTCCTGGCGCTTCGCCTGATCGACCGCAAGGGCCGGCGCACGCTTCTGATGGTCGGAGTGACGGGCATGGTGATCTCGCTGATGGCCCTTGGCGCGGCGTTCCTTGGGAACGCCGGAACGACCCTGATCTCGGCGATCGCCATCATCAGCCTGATGACCTATGTGGCTTCCTTCGCGATCAGCCTCGGCCCGGTCTTCTGGCTGATGAACTCCGAGATCTATCCGCTGCGGGTGCGGAGCAAGGCCGCCGGCGTCGGGACCATGGCCAACTGGACCTCGAACTTCGTCATCTCGCTCACCTTCCTGCCACTGATCGACCTGCTCGGCCGGACCGGCGCCTTCTGGGCCTACGCCGCGGTCGGGGTGTTCACGCTCTGGTTCTGCTGGAAGCTGGTGCCCGAGACCAAGGGCCGCCAGCTCGAGGAGATCGAGGCGATCTTCCGCGAGCGCGCCGGCGAGCTGCCTGTGGAGCTTCCGCCCACCCGCGGCTGACCGCGTCCGACTAATCTGGCGCTCGATGGCGAGCGTCCACGTACTCGTGCCCGCGCAGCGTTACGTCTTCGCCGTGTCCAACGGCGAGGCGGAGCCGGCCACGATCGACAGCTCCGCGGAGGGGTTCGAGCGCTACAAGTCGCTCCAGCAGGGAGGGCGGACGACCGGCATGGTGGCCTTTCCCAACACGCTGCTGATCCGCGGCGAGCGCGACTACCTGGTCGACCCCGGGCTGATCATGCAGGGGGCGCCGGTGATCGGCGCCCTCGGGGAGCTCGGCGTCGATCCCAACGAGGTCAGGGACGTGATCCTCACCCACCTGCATTTCGATCACGCCGAGGGGCTGGCGGGCTGGCCGATGCGGCGGACCTACGTCCACCGGATCGAGACGGAGGCGCCGTACGCCCAGCTCGTCGCCGGTGTGATGGAGATGGCAGACCTGCAGATCCTCGATGGGCAGGAGGGCGAGATCGAGCCGGGCCTGCGCTGGATGCTCACCCCCGGGCACAGCGACGGCTTGATCTCGCTGCTGGTGGACACCGACGACGGATTGGTGGTGATCGCCTCCGACTGCGTCGGGCCGCTGCCCGAGTACTTCGAGAGGATGGAGCTGCCCGAGGACTTCGGGCCGGAGCGCGACGAGCTGCTGCGGCAGTGGGAGCGGATCCGCGATCTCGATCCGGCCGTCGTCATCCCCGGCCACAACCCGCCCGTGAAGCTGCGCTAGCGCCGCGTCGAGCAGGCTGTCCAGCCAGCCAAAGTCCTAGAGTTCCGGCCGTGGAGGCTACGAAGACCAGGGAACTGAGCGGAGAGAAGGCGCAGCGGATCGTCGAGGCGATGCGCTCGAGCGTCGCTCGCCGCGGCATCTCGGGCTCCACCTTCGAGCACGTCGCCCGCGAGGCGGGTGTGAGCCGCGGGTTGCTCCACTACTACTTCGGCACCAAGGAGGCCCTGCTGGTCGAGGTGGTGAGACGGGACACCGAGCACCGGATCGCGCGGATGGACGAGCCGCTCGGCAATGCTGCGTCGGCCGACGAGCTCCTCGCCATCCTCGTTGCGGACCTGGAGGACTCGATCCAGAACGACCCGGGATTCTGGGTCCTGCTCTTCGAGCTGTTCACCGCTGGTCGTCGCAACCCCGAGATCCAGCGGGAGGTCGGGGAGCTCTTCAACCGCACCCGGACCCACGTCGCCGAGATCCTGGGCGCCAAGCAGGCCGAGGGCGTGATCCAGCCGCGCTTCGAGGTCGACGCCGTCGTCGCGCTGCTCTTCGCGCTCGCCGACGGCATCGCGTTGCAACTGCTCTCCGACCCGGAGCGCGATCACAAGGACGTGATCGCCGCGGGGACGGAGGCGGCTCGCCATCTGCTGACCGGCTAGCGGCGGAATGATCTGGCAGCAGCCCGCCAAGGGCGGATACCCGGACCGCTCGTTCCTCGGCCTGCCCGGCGTCGAGCGAATGGGCGCCGGGAGACGCGGCCTGATCCCGTTCTCGCCGATGGCTTATCTCACCGAGCTCGACCTGACCGAGGCGTCCCGCGGGCACTCGACCTTCTCGATGCCGGCCTCGCCGTGGTTCGCCAACTCATCCGGCTTGATCTCCGCCGGGATGCTCGCCGTGATCGGCGACGCCGCGCTGGGGTCGGTGGTGCACTCCGACGTCGAGGCGGGGCAGGGGATGACGACCGCCGAGCTCTCGATGTCGTTCCTGCATCCCGTTGTCCCCAAGGAGGGCGCCGTTGTGACCGGCTCGGGCCAGCTGATCCACCGCGGACGGACCATGGGGATCTCGGAAGCATTCCTGTTCGGCGACGACGACGGGCTGATCTCCCACGGGACGACCCGCTGCAGCGTCTTCCCGCCCGTCGACCCGATCCCCGACCCGCCCGACCCCGACGCTCCGCCGCTCGACCAAGCGATCCCGGGAAGCTCCGCCGATGATCCCCTGCGGCGGGAGCTCGAGGGTGAGGTGCTCCCCCAGGAGGAGTTCGAGCGGCGGAACGGGCTCGAGATTCTGATGGACGTGGTCGACGGGCGCCTCCCCCGGTCGCCGATCCACCACCTGACCGGCCTGAGAGCCGTCGAGGTCACGGAGGGCGAGGCGGTCGTCGTCCTCCCGTGCAGCAAGTGGCTCTCGACGTCGGCCGGGACCATCCAGGGCGGATTCACCGCGATGCTCGCCGAGAGCGCGATGACGTCGGCTGCCTTCAGCACGGCGGCGGCCGACACCGCCGTCGCGCCCCTCGACCTCAAGGTCAACTACCTCCGCCCCGTCTTTCCAGACGGCAATGACCTGAGGGCCAGAGCCCGCATTCTGCACCGGGGCCGAACGCTGCTGATCGGCGCCGCGGAGATCACCAACGCCGAGGGCAAGCAGGTCGCCCTGGCGACGGGCTCGTCCATGTATCTCCCCGGTCGGCCCGCCAACCTGGTAGGCGTCGAGCTCGGCTCCGGGTCATCCGATCCGGAGGACGACCCGGGCGCCTAGCGATACAGTCGGCCCATGGGGCTTTTCGGCTTCCTGAGGAGAAAGGATGAGCGGGCGATTCCGGAGCCCGGCACGCCGGAGTTCGACGCGGCCGTGCAGGGGTCAGCGCTGCCGGAGTCGGGGAGTGGGCAGAGCGTTTCGATGGGCGAGTCCGGCTGGACCAACCCCGAGACGAGGCAGACCATCGACCTGCGCGGATCGGGCGCTCGCGAGCAGGTCCAGGACGCCCTCCGGGAATCGGGCATCGATCCGGACAAGAAGGGTCAGACGATCAACGCGGCGAGCGTGCCGGGGCTGCAGGAGAAGATCGCCGGCATCCTCGGGCAGATGATGCGCGTCCCGAATGCGGGCGGCTTCGGCGGTGGGATCTCGGCGCCCAAGCAGGATCCGCAAGACCAGATCGCCCATCTGGACCGGCAGCGCGACGCCGGCAAGATCACGGACGCCGAGTTCGAGGCGCAGAAGAAGCGATTGCTGGGCGAATGACGGCTTCGCCATGAACGGCCGCCACAAAAACCGCGGTTGAATCTACCGTCGCCGATCTATTCGATCGGCGACGGCCGGGGCGGGAAGATCTTCGGCATCCGTGCCAGCTGCCGCAGCGAGCCGCGCGGCCTGATCTTGCGCCGCAGCATCGCGCGGCGGGCGTCCTGGCCCCGCACCGAGACGTCGACCCAGTCCGCCCAGGTCGTACGCAGGGTGACGTCCGGCTTCTGCGCCAGGCCGGGCCCGGAGCTCGTCGAGCCGTTGTCGATTCGCACGTGCCAGGGCTCGGCGTCCTCGAAGCGCCACTGGATCGTCACCGGGCGGTCGACGGCATCGGTGTGGGCCGACCGCGCGATCACGTCGAAGAGGATCTCCTCGACCTCGGGGTTCGCCTGCGGCTTGCCGTCGGGTGCACCGAGCACGCCGGCGCGGAGCAGCTTGATCTGCCTCTCGGCGCGCTCGTCGTAGCCCATCTCCGGGTCGAATGGGTAGATGCCGGGCGGGTGCTCGGCGAGTGGATATCCGGTCGCCCGCCACTTCTGCTCGACCGAGCGCATGCCCCAGGCATACAGCTCGGCGATGGTGAAGCCGTACTCGGTCGTGTAGCGCTCGTCCCAGTTGGGCGGGACGAAGATCCCGGTCACGTACGGCAGGACCTCCCTGAGGATCTCGGAGGCCGCGGCCTTGCACTCGTCGGACTCGGCGAACAGCTCGGAGAGGACCTTTACCCCGAAGCCGATGTGGCGCTGCTCGTCCCGTGAGACCTTCTCCATTCCCGCGCTGAACCCGGGCATCGTGCCGGCTTTGACGAAGAAGTCCTCGATGAAGTGCTGGGTCGGCTGAGCCATCGTCGCTTCGATGACCATGTGGTAGAGCGTGATCGCCTGGGCGAACTTGGGGAGGGAGCGGTCCGTGTGAAGCTCGTCGACCATCCGCTCGAGCCGCGCGAAGACGTTGCGGTAGCCCCAGCCGAGTTCCGGCAGGGTCGCCTCGAGGCCGGTGGCAATGTCCCCCTCGACGCCGATGACCTCCTTGAAGAAGCGGTAGAAGAAGACGGCGTGGCGGGCCTCGTCGACCTGCTGGGTGGCGAGGAAGTACTTCTGCTCCTCCTTGGGGGCCGCTTCGATGTAGGGGGAGAGGCCGTCGGCGACCGCATCCTCGCCGTAGAAGAACATCGAGTAGACCCACATGGCGGACTTTCGCTGGATCTCCGAGAGGGACTTCCAGGCCTGCTTGTCCTGGGTGAAGTCGAGCTCCATCGCCTTCCAGTTGCCCTCCTCCCAGCGGCGGTAGAGATCGTCATAGGTGATCTGACCGGCGATGTTCTGCTGTGCGACCGACATCGGTGCCTCCGTCCTCTCGTCTTCCCGGCTTCGCATCCGGCGGTCACGAACACCGCCGCCGAATCAACCCGTATAGTAACTGACTGACCAGTCAGTTAGTACTGTGACGTCGATCACACAGAGAAAGAGGGAGCCGGGCACGCGGTCGCGGATGAGCGCCGTCGATCGCCGCGCGGCGATCCTCGACGCGGCCCGGAGCGCCTTCGCCGACACCGGCTACCACGAGACCTCGCTCGACTCCGTCGCGGACCGGGCCGGGGTCTCCAAAGCCCTGCTCTATGAGCACTTCTCGTCCAAGCGCGAGCTCTACGTGGCGATGCTCGAGATGCACGTGCACGAGCTCGTCGAGCGGATCGCGGGGGCTGTCGCGGGCGCCGAACCGGGAGAGCCGCGGATGCGAGCCGGGCTCGAGGCCTTCTTCGGCTTTGTCGAGGAGCGGCGCGGGGCCTGGCGGATCATGTTCCGCAACGCGGGCGACCCGGACGTCGCTGTCCGGCTCGACCGCCTGCGCGACGAGGTCGCCGCCGCGATCGCCCAGCTGATGAGCGAGGAGGCCGAGCGGAAGGGGCTCGACTTCCCGAAGCTGCCTCAGATGGTGGAGATGATCGCCCAGCAGATGGTGGGCGCGATGCAGTCGCTCGCGGACTGGTGGGACCTGCACCGGAAGGTGCCGAAGGAGGAGGTCGTGCAGGCCGCGATGGACTTCGCCTGGATCGGCCAGGAGCGAATCAGCCAGGGACAGCGCTGGGAGGGTTAGCTCTCGGAGACGGTTAGCTCTCCGCCGGAGCCGGGACACGGGGCGGAACCGGCGGACGCGCGTTGAGCAGCAGGGTGAGGAGAGCGAAGGCCGCCAGTCCAGCGAAGGCCAGATCAGCGTCACCGCTAGCCAGCGCCGCCCCGAACAGCGGGATCACCGGGATCGGGAAGAGCCCCGCCCCGACCTGCATCAGGCCGAGGGATCCGACCGGGCGGTCGGGCAGAACCCGCTCCGCCTCGTCGTAGTAGAGCGGGTACGGCAGGGAGAGTCCTACTCCCATCAACGCCACGGAGACCAGCGCCACACCGGCCGAGTTGCCTTGGCCGAGCAGCACCAGGCCCGCGGCGCCGACGCCGAGGCCCACGATCACCAGCATCGACGCGCCGGCCCCGGCGGCGGTCATGCGCCCCGCGACGTCGCGCATCACGGCCGAGATCCCGAAGAGCGCGAATGAGATCGCGCCGGCGAGAGCCGCGGAAAGCCCGTAGCCGGTGATCAGGTAGTGCACGAGCCAGGCCCCCACGATCAACGGGAGATTGAGAGTGGCGATGCCGAGCAGCTGCACCCGCCACCAGGCCTGATTTCCAAGCGCCTCCCGGGCCAGCCCCTCGCCCTCGGACGCCGCTCGCGGGACCTGCACCGGCTCATTGGGCAGGATCGGCAGGGCAATTGCCGCGAGCGCGGCCGTGATCACGAAAGCCACCCGCCAGTCGACGCCCGCCCCCTCAAGGACGCTCCCGATCAAGAGGGCCGCGGCGACACCGAGCGTGAGCCCTGCTCCGAACAACCCGACCATTTTCACGCCCCCGATCACCTGGGCATAGGTCGGGATGAAGACAGCCGCCAGTCCGAAGGCCAGGCCGGCGAGCACGCGGCCGGCCGCCAGGACCGCGACGCTGTCGCCCGCCGCAAACAGCAGGTTGCCCGCCGCCGAGAGCAGGCAGCTCGCCCAGATTCCCGAGAGGACCCGGATCCGGCGCGCCAGAGCGGCTCCCACCAGGCTGCCGACCGCCGAACCGGCGAAGAAGAAGGTGCCCGAGAGCAATCCGACCTCGCCCAGGCCGATGTCGAAGGCCCGGGTCAGCGAGCCGACGACCGGACCGACGTTGCCGCAGTTCCAGCCGGTGATCGCCGCGGCGAGCAGGAAAACGCCGATGCCGCGTCGCGCGCTCACGGGGTTGGCTTGTACCGGAACGGGCGGATAGGGTGGCCGGGTACTCGAGGTCGGCAAGCGCTACACGAGCCCACGGACTGGGACCTGGCTCCAGGTGACCGAGCGGGCAGACGGGAACATGAAGTTCGAACGATCCTTCGCCCCAGCGACCGGCCGTGCCGATCCGCATCTTCATCAGGACCTCAAGCAGACCTGGGAGGGCCTCTCGGGCGAGGGGACGATCGAAGTCGATGGGGAGGAGCGGGAGTTTCGGACGGGGGACCGGGTGGCGATCCCTCCCGGCACGCTCCATCGTGATCCCTGGAACCCGGGCTCCACCGAACTCCACGCGCGCGGGATCTTCGAGCCCATCAACGACTTCATCGAGGCGTACGCGGAGGCCTACGTCCACCACCTCACCGAGAGCGGACGGCTCAATGACCAAGATGAGATGCCGCTGCTCCAGATCTTCGTCACCTCGAAGGCGACGAATGGGCGCTCCTGGGCTGGGTCGCCCCGGGTCGCGGTGCAGAAGGCGTCGCTGCCGCTGCTCGCCGCCGTCGGGCGGCTACGTGGCTACAAGCCCCACTACGACTGACCGAGAATCCGGGCGCGTCATCCTTGTGCCCGTGCCGCCGCGCCTAGCTTCGGCGAGGTCCAGGGCTCGCCCAGGCGCCGGGTGAGCTCCTCGGCCAGGTCGGAGATCGGAACGCGCGACTGGTCGAGCGAG
>CAWJDA010000013.1:0-94798 GCA_963841525.1 uncultured Solirubrobacterales bacterium
TCCAGGCGGGGTCCGAGGTCTCGGCGCTGCTAGGCCGGATGCCCTCCGCGGTCGGGTATCAGCCCACCCTGGAGACCGAGATGGGCGGCCTCCAGGAGCGGATCACCTCGACGCGGGAGGGATCGGTCACCTCGATCCAGGCGATCTACGTGCCGGCGGACGACCTCACTGACCCGGCGCCGGCGTCGGTGTTCGCGCACCTGAACGCCACCACGACCTTGACGCGGTCGCTGGTGGAGCAGGGGATCTACCCGGCGGTCGATCCGCTCGACTCGACCTCGACCATCCTGAAGCCGGACATCCTCGGCGAGGAGCACTACAACACCGCCACCCGGGTTCAGGAGACGCTGCAGCGGTATCGCGAGCTGCAGGACATCATCGCGATCCTCGGGATCGACGAGCTTTCGGACGCCGACAAGCAGACGGTGTCCAGAGCGCGGAAGATCCAGCGCTTCCTCTCGCAGCCGTTCTTCGTCGCCTCCCAGTTCACGGGCCGGGACGGCGAGTACGTACCGGTAGCCGAGACGGTCCGCGGGTTCAAGGAGATCGTCGACGGAGAACACGACGACGTCCCCGAACGCGCCTTCTACATGCAGGGCCCGATCGACCAGGTCCTCGAGACGGCGAAGGGGATGAGCGCCGAGGAGCCCTCCGAGTCGGCCGAGGCGGAGGCCTCGGAGCAGGAGGCGAAGAAGGACGAAGAGGCCGAGACCGAAGCCGAGGGGGCGGCCGCCTAGCCGATGGCGGACGAGCACACCCTCGAGGCCCGGATCCTCACCCCGGAGGGCGAGGTGTTCACCGGCGAGGTCGAACAGCTCTCGACCCGGACGGCGGTCGGCGAGATCGGGATCCTCGCGAACCACGTTCCGGTGCTGGCGCGCCTTCGCCCGACCGAGCTCCGTCTGCACATGCCCGACGGCGAGGAGCGCAGCTGGGCACAGGCCGAGGGCTGGCTGCAGGTGTTCGCGAACCGCGCCACGGTGCTCGTCGGCGAGGCCGTGCCGCCCGAGAATCTCGATGAGGGCGAGCTGCGCAGCCGAATCGAGGACGCGGAGGCCAGGCTGAGCGAGTCCGACGAGGGCTCTGGAGCCCACCAGCAGGCGCGGCGTGAGAAGGAGCGTGCCGAGGCGTTCCTCGCGGTCGCCGGCGCGAAGGACTAGCCCCACGCGGGCCGCGAGCTTCATCGACCATTGAGCGCACTACCTAGCATGGCCCTGTGGACGAGCTCGCCCTCGCGAAGCGACTGATCGCTTTCGACACCTCGAACGCGGAGGGGCTTCGGCGCGCCGCCGAGTTCGTCGGCGGCTGGCTCGAGTCGAACGACATCAAGGCCGCCCAGACGGAGTCGCGCGGGCTGCCGGTGACGACGGCCGAGGTTGGTCCCGCCGGTGCCCCGACGCTGGTGCTGCACGGTCACATGGACGTCGTCCCCGGCGGGCGGGAGCAGTTCGAGCCCACGATCGAGGGCGACCAGCTGGTCGGCCGCGGCGCCTACGACATGAAGGGAGCGCTGGCGGTGATGCTGGTCGTGATGCACGACCTCCGCGACCAGGAGGACGTTCGCCTCCGCCTCGGGATCGTCTCGGACGAGGAGTCCGAGGAGGAGGAGAATCGCGGCTCCGACGCGCTCGTGCAGAGCGGCTTCGTCGGCGACTTCGCAATCACCGGCGAGCCCACGAACCTCCAGGTCGGGGTGCAGGCCAAGGGGGTGCTGGCAGTGAGGCTGGCGGTCCGGGGCCGCTCGGCGCACGGCGCCACCCCCTGGCTGGGGGACAACGCCGTGGTCAAGGCGGTTGAGGTGTTCAGGGGCATCGAGTCGCTACCGTTTGCACGCCACAGCTCCGCCCTGTTCGATCGGCCCTCCATCAATCTCGGTCGGATCATGGGCGGCGACGCCCTGAACAAAGTGCCCGATACCTGCGTCATAGACGTCGATATCCGCTTCCTGCCCGATCAGGATCCCGACGAGATCCTCGGCCAGGTGAGCGGCCTGCCCGACACCCGCGTGCTCGCCACCTTCAGGCGCCCACCGGCCGTGGTCGAACCCGACTCGCCCTTCGTCCAGGGCCTCTGCGAGGCTGCCTCCCCGCATCACCCCGAGCGGGTGATGAGCGTCGGCCGGGATGGCGCCTCCGACGCAGTCTCCTTCCTGGCGGCGGGCATTCCGGCGGTCGAGTTCGGCCCGATCGGCGACGGCCACCACGGCCCGCGTGAATGGGTATCGATCAACTCGCTGCGGAGCTACCGGCAGGCGCTCGAGGGGTTCGTCGGGACCTTCCCCGGGATGGCGGCGGCGTGAGCCCGGACCGGGAGCGCGGGGGCGGCAAGGACGAGGGCGACGAGCAGCCCCGCGCCGACGAGACCCAGGAGCACGAGCTCGGCGACGACTTCGTCGACGACGCCGACGACGAGGGGGTCGATGAGGAGCCGGATGACGAGGAACTCGCGGAGGAGGACCTCGACGATGAGGACCTCGACGATGAGGACCTCGACGATGAGGACCCGAGGACGACCTCGACGACGAGGACGAGGATCTCGACGGGCGCGAGGAGGAGCTTGAGCACGTCGTCTCGGCCGAGACCCAGGAATGGGATGGGCTGGAGGCCGCTGAGGCCGAGGGTGAGGCCGAGAAGACGCTGGTGTCGTCGGCAGGGGGCCGCGTCAAGCAGGCGGGCTCCGCCATCACCTCGAGCTTCGAGAAGGTCGGCCACGCGACCGGCCCCAAGATCACCTCGAGCTTCAAGGCCGTTCGCAGCCACATCGGGTTTCCGATGTGGCTGCGCTTCCTGACCGCCTCCCTGGTGATCATCGCCTCGATCGCGGGTGCCACCTCGGCGAGCCTGATCCTCTACCTCTCGGACATCGCCAACGCCCTCAAGCACGGCAGCATCCTCAACGGAGTGCAGCCGTTCCTGAAGACGCCGGGCAGCGGACCGCAGACGATCCTCATCCTCGGATCGGACAAGCGGAACAACGAGATCAGCGGCAAATACGGGCTCTCCGACACCACCATGCTCCTCCGGCTCGACCCGGATCGGAACGCGATCGCGCTCCTCTCGCTGCCGAGAGACCTGAAGGTGGACATCCCCGGCGTCGGGACCGACAAGCTCAACGCGGCGTACTCGCTCGGTGGCCCGAAGCTGACCCTGCAGACGGTCAAGCATCTCACTGGCCTCGACGTCAACCATCTCGTCAACGTCGACTTCACCGGCTTCGCCCGGGCGGTGAACGCGATCGGCTGCGTCTACGTCGACGTCGACCACCGCTACTACCACAAGAACTCGCCCTACGCACCCGCCGCGGACGACTACGCCGAGATCAATCTCCAGCCCGGCTACCAGGCGCTCTGCGGGTTCGACGCGCTGGCCTTCGCGCGCTACCGGCACACCGACAACGACATCGTGCGAGCTGCCCGCCAGCAGGCCTTCCTGCGCGAGGCCCGCGCCAAGGTGCCTCCCGAGAAGCTCTTTGAGGACCGCAGCAAGCTGGTCAAGATCTTCACCCACTACACGTCCTCGGACATCAACTCCGCCGAGCAGATGCTCCAGGTGCTGAGGCTGTTCTTCGACCTGCGCGGCGCGCAGATCAAGGAGATCCACTTCAACGGCACCCTCGGTCCGTCCTACGTCACCGCCACCCCCGGGGAGATCCAAACCGCGGTCAACCAGTTCCTGGGCATCGAGAGCACCCCCGGGCCGGCCGGATCGAGCGCTAAGCCGAGCAAGCAGGTCGCGCCCGAGCAGGCGCCGGACGCGACGAAGCCGAAACCGGCCTCCAAGAAGCAGTCGACGACCTCCGCCACGCTGACCCACACGAGCTACGGCAAGCAGCTCGCGGTCGACATCAGGCAGCGCAAGGAGAAGGTCCCGGTCTTCTATCCGACGCTGCTGGAGACCGGCAGCGACTACGCGCAGAAGCCGCGCGTCTACAAGATCAACGGCAAGGGGGACCAGTCGCCGCCGCACGACGAGCGTGCCGCCTACAAGTGGGTCTTCTCGCTGCCGACAATCGGCGACTACTACGGCTTCGAGGGGACCCGCTGGAAGGACCCGCCGATCCTGGACAACCCGAGCGACGAGAAGTCGATCGGCGGCCGTGACTACAAGCTCTATTACGACGGGGACCGCCTGCGGATGGTCGCCTGGCAGACGGACCAGGGCTCGTTCTGGGTCTCGAACTCCTTCATCGAGACCGTGCCGAACGAAGACATGCTCAAGATCGCCGAGGGCTTCCGCCAGCTCCCCGGGACCTGAGCCGAGGGGAGAGCCGAACGTGAGCGAGAGGGAGCCGATCGGGGTTGTCGGAGCCGGCTGGGTCGGGCTGGTCACCGCCGCCTGCTTCGCCGAGCTCGGCCACCGGGTGGTGGTGCGTGAGATCGTCCCCGAGAAGGTCGAGGCGTTGGAGCGCGGCGAGGTCCCGATCCACGAGCCGGAGCTCCCGGAGCTGATCGAGCGCAACCGCGAGCGACTCACCTTCACGACGGACATGGCCGTCCTGCTCGACGGCCCGCGGCTGCTGTTCGTGTGCGTGGACACCCCGCCTACCGCCTCCGGTGATGCGGACCTCTCGCGGGTACGGAACGTCGTGGACGACATGCCAGGCGACAGCTCGCATGTCCTGGTCATGAAGAGCACCGTCCCGGCCGGCACCGGGATGACGATCCGACGAGAGCTTCCGAGCCAGCCGTATGTCTCCTGTCCCGAGTTCCTGAAAGAGGGCACGGCCATTCAGGACTTCCTCCACCCGGAGCGGATCGTGATCGGGGCGGAGCCGGGGGACGAGCCCGCGGGGGACGCCGTCCAGGCCGTCTACGAGCCGCTCGGCGGGGAGCTGGTGCGCACGGATGTGACGAGCGCGGAGATGATCAAGCTCGCGTCGAATGCGTTCCTCGCGGCCAAGATCTCGTTCATCAACGAGATCGCGAACGTCTGCGAGGACCTGGGGGCCGACGTCAATGATGTCGCCGCGGGAATGGGGCTCGACGCCCGGATCGGGCCCAAGTTCCTGCGCGCGGGAATCGGCTGGGGCGGCTCCTGCTTCAGCAAGGACGTCTCGGCGCTCAAGCAGCTCGCGGCGAACACCGGCTACCACTTCCAGCTCCTCAACGCCGTGATCGAGGTGAACGAGCTGCAGAAGCGGCGGGTCATCAACAAGCTGAAGGAGCACCTCGGGACGCTGGCCGAAAAGCGAGTTGCCCTGCTCGGTCTCGCCTTCAAGCCCGGTACCGATGACATGCGCGGCGCATCCAGCCTGGTCATGTCCGCGCGACTTCAGGGCGAGGGCGCGAAGGTCGTCGGCTACGACCCGGTCGCCGCAGAACGAGCGCGCGAGGTCCTGCCAGGGGTGGAGCTGGCCGACTCGGCGATCGGCGCGCTGGAGGGCTCGGATGCAGCCATCCTCGTCACCGAATGGCCCGAGTTCGCAGAGCTCGACTGGGCCGACGTTGCCAAGCGGATGAGCAATCCGCTGCTGGTCGACGGGCGCAACTTCCTCGACCCCGAACTAATACGGGCGACCGGGATCGCCTATGAAGCGATCGGGCGCCCGAGCGTCGCGGACCGCTCGGCTGTGAGGTGATTCACGTAGCCCCCGGACGCGAAGCGGAGGAGGCGGAGCGTCCATGCAGGCGCTGATCCTGGCGGGAGGCGAGGGCACTCGCCTGCGCCCCCTCACCTATACGGTGCCGAAGCCGGTGCTGCCCCTGGCGGGCCGGCCCCACATCGCCTACGTGATCGACTGGCTCGCCGGCCACGGCGTCGACGACGTGATCATCTCCTGTGGCCATCTCGCCGAGGGGGTCAGAAGCGCGCTCGCGGCGCTCGAGCCGGATGTCAGGATCCGCTACGCCGAGGAGCCGGACCCCCGCGGCACCGCGGGCGCGATCCGGTTCGCCGAGGACATGCTGGCCGAGCGTTTTTTCGTCCTCAACGGAGACATCCTCTGCGACCTCGACCTGAGCGCCCAGATCGAGCAGCACGAGCGCACCGGTGCGCGGGGGACGCTCGCCCTCTATCCGGTCGCGGATCCGACCGGGTATGGGCTCATCCACCGGCAGAAGGACGGCGAGATCGCGCAGTTCCTCGAGAAGCCCGAGCCCGATGAGATCGACACCGACGAGATCAATGCGGGCGCCTACCTGCTGGAGAGCTCGGTCCTGGATCAGATCCCGCCCGACAGGGCGGTCTCGATCGAGCGCGAGGTCTTTCCGCAGCTGGTCGGAGGCGGCCTCTACGGGATCCGCCTGGAGGGCTACTGGATCGACATTGGGACCCCCGAGCGCTACCTGGCGGCGAACTGGGACATCCTTGAGGGGCGCGTGGAGACCGTGACCCGCGTCGACGATCCCACGATGGTGGCTGCGGGCTGCGAGATCTCGTCCTCCGCCGAGCTCCGGCCACCGTGCGTGGTCGGCCCAGACAGCCGGATCGGCGCGGGCGCCGTGATCGAGCGCTCGGTCCTGCTCGACGGTTGTGTGGTCGAGGATGATGCGACTGTCGTCAAGAGCATCCTCAGCACTGGTGTGACGGTGGAGCCTGGAGCGCAGCTCGACGGCATGGTCATCGGCGCGGACGAGCGTGTGCCCGCAGAGGTCGGTGCCGCGGAATGACGGTCGTGGGGGGCGACATGTTGGACGCGGTCCGGGCGATCCCGGACCACCTCCGGGACGCGCTCTGGCGGATCGAGAGCGCCCGTGCGGCGACGATGGAGGCGCCGGCCGCCTTCGTCTGCGGCATGGGCGGATCGGCGATCGGAGGTGATCTGGCGGTCGCGGCGCTCTCCGACCGGCTCACCAAGCCGATGGTCATCGCTCGCGGGTACGAGCTCCCCTCCTGGGCCCCGGCGGGCTCGGCGGTGCTCTGCTCGAGCTACTCCGGCAACACCGAGGAGACCCTCGCCTGCTACGCCGCGGCGGAGGCGCTCGGCGCTCACCGGCTGGTGGCCACCACCGGCGGCGAGCTTGCCGAGCTCGCCCGCGCCGACGGCGTCCCCGTGATCGGCCTCCCGGCGGGGCTCCAGCCGCGCGCGGCCGTCGGCTACATGTTCTGCGTCGCGGCCGAGCTGGCGGCGCTGGCTCTCGCCGGGCCGCGGATCAACACCGAGATCGACGGCGCAGCCTCCCACTTGGGCGGGGGCTTCGGGGCGGCTGAGGCTCGGGCCCGCCAGCTTGCAGCTGAGATCGGCGACGCCACGCCCGTGATCTACGGCAGCGACCTGACCGCGCCGGTGGCCTATCGCTGGGGGACGCAGATCAACGAGAACGCCAAGACCCCCGCCTTCTCGGGGATCCTGCCGGAGGCCGACCACAACCAGATCGAGGGGTGGGCCGGCGCGGACCAGCACTTCGCCGCGATTTTCCTCGGCGACCGGGACCAGCACCCGCGTGAGCGCAAGCGGTTCGAGCTCACCGCGAAGGCGATCGAGCCCTCCGCCGCCGCCGTGATCGACGTCGAGACCGAGGGTGAGAGCCGCACGGAGCGGGTGCTCCACACGGTGATGCTCGGCGACCTGCTCGCGATCGAGCTGGCGAACGCGCGGGGAGTTGACCCGCTCGCGGTCGACGTGCTCGAGGACTTCAAGAGGGAGATGGGCCGGCCAGACGGGAGCTAGCCCAGCCGCTCCAGCAGCCGCACAACGACCTCGTCGCCCTCTTCCTTGCAGATCGCCTTTCGCACGTCGGCCTTGACCGGCAGCTTGTGCGTCCCGTCGCCCATCGCCATGAACGAGCTGCGGAAGTCGTGTCCGTCGATCTTGCCTCGGATCTTGACCAGCCCACGGGTCCCGAAGAACTCAGCCGAGTCGGGCATCACCACGTAGGTCCAGCCGCCCTTCGCCGGACTCTTCTGAAGCGTCGCCTCGAATTCCCTGTCCAGATTCGTCATGCTCCTAGTCCTCGGGCGGTGGCCTGCGCTGCGCCTTGCGCTCCGATCGCTGGCGCTTCTGCTGCAGCCGGCGCTCGCGGGCCGCGCGCGAGGGCTTCGTCGGGCGCCGCGGCTTCGGGCGCCGGAGGCCTGCGGCGATTTTCTCCCGGAGGCGCTCGAGGGCAAGCTCGCGATTTCGCGCCTGGCTGCGAGCGTCCTGGGCGACCGCTGTGACGCGGTCGCCCAGCTTTCGCCGAAGCAGCGGCTCGCTGCTCGTCGCTGAGCGTCTCCGAGCCTTGGACGTCGAACACGGCTTCGATCCGCGATGCCGTCACGTTTGCGTGCTGGCCGCCCGGTCCGGATGAGCGGCTGGCGCGGAACTCAATCTCGTCGAGGGGGATGACCGTGCCCTCTGCGACCCGAATGCCCTCGTCCATGCGTTCATAACGTAGCCTTGGGCCTCGACAAATTTCGATCCAGGAGAGCACTCACCAGATGAGCACCGCCACCAGCGCCCCCAGCACCGAAGGCCTCGATTTCCGCGTGGCCGATCTCTCCCTGGCCGAGTTCGGCCGCAAGGAGATCCGGCTCGCCGAGCACGAGATGCCCGGACTGATGGCGACGCGCGAGGAGTTCTCCGAGTCCAAGCCGCTGACGGGCGCGCGGATCACCGGATCGCTCCACATGACGGTGCAGACCGCGGTCCTGATCGAGACGCTGGTCGCGCTCGGCGCCGAGGTTCGCTGGGCGAGCTGCAACATCTTCTCGACGCAGGACCACGCCGCCGCGGCGGTCGCTGTCGGCCCCGACGGCACCCCCGAGGACCCGAAGGGGATCGCCGTCTTCGCCTGGAAGGGCGAGACGCTGGAGGAGTACTGGGACTGCGCGCTGCGGGCGCTCACCTGGCCCGAACCGGGCCCCAACGGTGAGACCGGCGCAAACATGCTGCTCGACGACGGCGGCGACGCCACCCTGCTCGTCCACAAGGGCGCGGAGTTCGAGGCCGCGGGCACGGTCCCGGGCGATGAGACCGCGGGCTCAGAGGAGGAGAAGGTGATCCTCGAGCTGCTCCGGAAGAGCCTCGCGGAGGAGCCGCAGCGGTTCACCAAGATGGCGGACGGGCATCAAGGGCGTCACCGAGGAGACGACGACCGGCGTGATCCGACTCTATGAGCGCCAGGCGAACGGCACTCTGCTCTTCCCGGCGATCAACGTCAACGACTCGGTCACCAAGTCGAAGTTCGACAACATCTACGGCTGCCGGCATTCGCTGGTCGACGGGATCAACCGCGCGACCGACGTGATGATCGGCGGCAAGACGGCCGTGATCTGCGGCTTCGGCGACGTCGGCAAGGGCTGCGCGGAGTCACTGCGAGGCCAGGGCGCCCGGGTGATCGTCACCGAGATCGACCCGATCTGCGCCCTCCAGGCCGCGATGCAGGGCTATGAGGTCCGCGCGCTGGAGAGCGTGATCACCGAGGGCGACATCTTCGTCACCGCGACCGGCAACCGCGATGTGATCACCGTCGATCACATGGCGGCGATGAAGCACCAGGCGATCGTCGGCAACATCGGCCACTTCGACGACGAGATCCAGATGGCCGCCCTCGAGAACTTCGACGGCATCGAGCGGATCAACATCAAGCCGCAGGTCGACGAGTGGCGCTTCCCGGATGGCCACTCGATCATCGTGCTCTCGGAGGGACGCCTGCTCAACCTCGGCAACGCCACCGGGCACCCGAGCTTCGTGATGTCGAACTCGTTCACGAACCAGGTGATCGCCCAGATCGAGCTCTTCGGCAAGGCCGATGCCTACGGCAAGGAGGTCCACGTGCTGCCCAAGCACCTGGACGAGAAGGTCGCCCGCCTCCACCTCGACGCGCTCGGTGTCGAGCTCACCGAGCTTGCGCCCGAGCAGGCCGCCTATATCGGCGTGCCTGTCGAGGGCCCCTACAAGGGCGACCATTACCGCTACTAGAGGTCATCCGCGCGATCGCTCCGCCCGTCCAGGGGGCGTGATCGGGCAAGATGCGAATGCGGATCGCGGCGATCGGGGGTGCCTGGTGGGGATGCTTCTCGATCGGCGCGCGGGCGCCGGAGCGGTCGAGCCTGCAGCCGATCGGGAGCTTCAACAACCCGATCTACATGACCTCCCCGCCTGGCGACCCGCGGCTGTTCGTGGTCGAGCGCGGCGGCACCATCGAGGTCGTCCACGACGGCGGTGCAGAGCCAGTTCCTGGACATCCACGACGCTGACGACCGAGCCTGGCCACGAACGCGGCCTGCTCTCGATGGCGTTCGACCCCAACTACGCCAAGAACGGCCTCTTCTACGTCTTCTACACGGGCAACGCGACCGCCGGATGGCAGGACGGCGCTGGGCCACGTCGACGAGTTCCACGTCAGCTCGAATCCCAACATCGCCGAACCGGGCCAGCCTCCGGCACGTCTTGACGATCACGCGCCCGAGCGCCTTGGCCGGCAACCACAACGGCGGCCAGCTCCAGTTCGGCAGGGACGGCTTCCTCTACATCTCCGTCGGGGACGGCGGCACCGGCGGCTCGACCGCTCCCAACCTGGGGCTGCTGAACGGCAAGATCCTGCGCATCGACCCGCACGGCGCTACGCCGGGCGCGTACTCGATCCCGGCGGGCAACCCGTACGCGACGTCGGGCTCCGACCGCCACGAGATCTGGGCCTCGGGGTTCCGGAACCCGTGGCGGTTCTCGTTCGATGCCGCGACCGGCGACCTGGTCATCGGCGATGTCGGCGAGGGCGCCTGGGAGGAGATCGACCTGGCGCCGGCCGCCGGCCATCGGACGCGGCGCCAACTTCGGCTGGCCGGCCTGCGAGGGCTTCGTCGGGAGCTGCCCGGGGACGACCCCTCCCCGTCTTCGTCTACCCGCACAGCGACCCGGGCGGAGACGTCGCGCACGGCTGCGCGATCATGGGCGGCTACGTCTACCGCGGGCACCCAGATCCCCGCGCTGGCCGGTCGCTACCTCTACGCCGACCTCTGCACGGGCGAGCTGCGGTCGATCAAGCTTGGCATTCCGTTCGCCGCGTGGCGACCGTGCCGAGAGCGCTCCCGGAGCACTCAGAGCCCCCAGTCCTTCGGTGAGGACGCGAGCTGCAACCTCTACGTCACCAACGGCGACGTGGTGGACAAGATCGTCGGGTCAGGACCGGGCCGTCGCTCTGCCCAGAAGCCGGCCAAGTGCAAGAAGGCCCGTCCGGCCAGAAGTGCAAGAAGTGCCGCAAGCACAGGCAAAGAAGCACCATGCGGCCTCTGCGAAGAAACACAAGAAGCAGCAGCAAAAGAAGAAGAAGTGCCACAAGAAGAAGCACAAGCAGAAGAAAAAGAGGAAGTAAGTCGCGTGACTTTCGGCGCGGTTGCGGTGTCTCAGCACCGATGGCCGAAGAGCACCAGACCCGCCTGACCGCCGCCTCACCCGCCGCCAGACCCTCGGAATTGCGGGCGCGGCCGGGACCGCGGTCGTACTCGGCGGCGGAGCCGGCAAGGTGATCTCCAATCTCGCGGAGGATCCCGACGAGGTGACCGCGGCGACCGCCGCCAGGTCCTGCAAGCTGACGCCGGAGGTCACCGAGGGCCCCTTCTACGTCGCCCTCGACAGGATCCGGAAGGACATCACCGAGGGAAGGCCCGGCGTGCCACTGACGCTCAAGATCCGCGTGATCGACATCAAGAAGTGCGCGCCGATTCATGGCGCCGCAGTCGACATCTGGCACTGCGACGCGGGAGGGCTCTACTCGGATGAGGCATCGAACGGCACCTCTGGCCAGACCTATCTGCGCGGCGTCCAAGCTCACCAACAAGAAGGGCGTCGCCACGATCCGGACGATCTATCCGGGCCACTACACGGGCCGCGCGACCCACATCCACCTCAAGGTCCACATCGGCGGTAAGGCGCAGGAGCGGGAGCCTGCGCGGCGGCCACGTCTCCCACACCGGACAGCTCTTCTTCGCCGAGTCGGCCAACTCGAGCGTCTATCGCTCTCGCCCTACAGCTCGGACACGGCGCCGCGAACGCTCGAACTCCTCGGACAGCATCTACGCCCAGGCCGGCGGGACACGCGCCGAGGTGGCGCTGAAGGGCAGCGCCGGCTCCCGCTTCGTCGGGATGATCGCCCTCGGCGTCAGCTCCAAGGCAACTCCGGCCGCGGTCTGAGAACCTGTCGCCCCGATGAGGGCGATGATCCTGGCGGCCGGGCTGGGCACGCGGCTGCGGCCGCTCACCCACGTGATGCCCAAGCCCGTGGCGCCGGTCTTGAACCGGCCGATCGTGGCCTGGATCGCCGAGCTGCTCAAGCGGCACGGCTTCGAGGACGTCATCACCAACCTCTCCTACCTGCCCGAGCAGATCCGCGAGGTGCTGGGGGACGGCTCAGAGTTCGGCCTGCGGATCACCTACAGCGAGGAGCCCGAGCCACTCGGCACCGCGGGCGGGGTCGGCAAGGTGCGCGACTTCCTGTCGGAGACCGACTCGTTCCTGATCATCTCCGGCGACGCGCTCACGAACATCGACCTGAGCGCGCTGCGGGAGGCTCACGAGGCGAACGTGGGCCGCGGGGCGATCCTCACCATCGCCACCAAGCGAGTCGACGACACGACGCAGTTCGGGGTTGTGATCACCGGCGATGACGGGCGCATCCAGGGCTTCCAAGAGAAGCCGGAGCCGTCTGAGGCGCTCTCCGATCTCGCCAACTGCGGCATCTACATGTTCAGCAGGGCGATCTTCGATCACTTCCCTCCGTCCGACTTCACGAGCCCGGCAGGCGACGACGATCAGCCGCCGGGCTTCGTCGATTGGGCCATGGACGTCTTCCCGGCGCTGCTCGACGGCGACGTCCCCTTCTACTCGCACGAGATCGACGACTACTGGAACGACGTCGGTTCGGTCGGCGAGTTCGTGCAGGGAAACCTCGATGCCCTGGCTGGGAAGGTGGGCATCGAGCCCTCGGCTCCGGAGGTCTCCTCGGGCATCTACGCCGCGGCTGGTTCCGACCTCGACGGGGTCAAGGTGAGGCCGCCGGTTCTGATCGGCGCCGATTGTCGGGTGGGGACGGGGGCGGACGTGCACGGCCCCGCGGTGGTCGGCGACCGTTGCCGCCTCGGCGCGGGCGCGATGCTCCGCGACTGCGTGGTGCTCCCCGGTGCCGAGGTCCCGGCCGGGGCGCTCGTCGTCGGCGGCCTCTATGGCGTCGAGGCCGACCGGCCGCGGGGCTGAGCCTTCCGCCGACTGAGTCCGGGAAGTGGCAAGCGCTCGCCGACCTGCCGCCCGAACCATGCCGCGTGCGACGATTCCCGTATCGCCGCAACTCAGGACATGAACGGCAGCGCCGTTGCCGAGGGGCGCCTCGAGAAGCTGTTGGCGGATGCCGCCCAGTTCTTCGAGGCCTATCTCTGGGAGGAGGAAAGCTGCGAAGTCGCCCGCGCCGCCCTCGCCAATCAGGGCCTGGACGAGGAGGTCATCCGCTCCTTCGGCGTCGGCTACGCGCCGGTGGGTCCCGACGCGTTGATGAGCCACCTCCGCGGGCTCGGCTACTCGAACGAGGAGCTGGTGGCCGCAGGCCTCGCGACCCGCTCGGTGCGCGGGAAGGCCCATGCCCTGTTCCGCTCCAGGATCATGTTCCCGGTCAAGGACGGGGATGGGAGGATCGTGGGATTCGCCGGTCTCGGCACGCACCTCGGTCCCTCGTGGCCGCAGTGGGTTACCTCTCCCGACGACGGCTACTACCGTCGCTCCCACGCGGTTTTCGGGCTCGACCGCGCCGCGAGCGGGATCGCAACTTCTAGCACCGCGTCGCTTCGCCGAGACTGCATCGAGGTTCTCCGCGCGCACCAGGACGGACATGCGAACGTCGTCACCGTGCACAGCAGCACGGTCACCCGCGACCAGATGCTCGCACTCGCCACAGGGATCACGGGGGGCATTGACGCCCTCGAGCTCGACCTCCCCGCGGGGATGCGAGCCGAGCCGAGAAGTGGGCCGCCCGCCTCGGACACGGTCGAAGATCAGGTCCCGGGCCGGTCCGGAGGGCAATCCGCCACGGAGCCCAGGCCGCGGCACCTCCACCTGAAGAAGGTCGCGCTTGTGACCGCGACCGCGCTCGCGGCGGTAAACGCCTGGACCGGTGCGCCGCTCCTCGCGGTATGGGTCGGCTCTCACGCGCAGTCCGGGAAGGTGCTCAGCATGTGGGGTGTCCTCACCGTCTTGGCGGTTCTCGGGGTCCTGGAGTTCCTGCTCGGCTGGGGGCTCACCTGGCTGAGCGCGCGGTACGACAGGCTGACCGGGCGCCCGCGACTAGCCGGTCAGACGTCCCCGTGGCACCGCGCCAAGCGCGGCGACCGCGTGCAGGACATCAGAAGCCGATACGGGATCAGCGCGCCCGAGGCCGTCGTCGCGGCGTCAGTGATCGCCGGCGTTCTCGCCCTCGAGGTCTGGTTCTTCTTCTTCGCCGGCTCCTCGCTACTGATCTGACGAGAGGCTGGTCCAAGCCGAGCTACGCCTGCAGCTCGCGAGCCCCCCTGTGTCCTGGCTGACCCTACTCCCTGGCAGTGCGCGCGCCTCTCGTCACGGACGGGTGGACAGCTTGGGCGAATCGGATCGCGCCTGATCGAACAGATCACCTCGCTGGCGGCGCCGCCGCTCTGCGCGGCGTGCGGTTCCGCGCGACCGCCGGACGCAGTGCTCTGCGGGCGCTGCGAGGCGGACCTCGCCGCCGCCCCCCGGGTGCTCGAACCGGGTCCGCCGGGAGTCGACCTCGCGATCGCGGCCTCTCCATTCGACGGGGTCGCCCGGGCGGTGGTCCACGGACTGAAGTACGCGCGCAGGCTCGCCTTGGCGCAGGTCGCCGCGAGCGCCATGCTCAAGGCGCTGCCGGACCACGAGCGCGCTGGCACCCTGGTACCGGTACCCGCGGGGCACTGGAGATGGCGCTGGCGCGGCTTCGACCCTGCCGAGGAGATCGCGATCGCGATCGCCGTTGCGGCCGGACTGCCTCTGAGCTCGTGCCTGCGGCGCCGGTGCGGCCGGCGCCAGGTCGGGCGGCCGCGCTCGGAGCGGGTCGCCGACCCGCCCAAGGTCCGGGCCACGATGAGGACGCCGGGCGACGCGCTGCTGGTCGACGACGTCTGGACCACGGGTGCCACCCTCTCGGCCTGCGCCCACGCCCTGCGCGAGGGCGGCTGCCGCCGGGTGGTCGCGGTTACGCTCGCTCGGACCGTCTGATTGGAATAGGGTGGGGTGGTGGTGGGACGCAGGCTCATTCTCGCGACGTGCGTCGCGGTCCTGGTGGCGGTTGCTCTCGGCGCCTCGCCGGCCATGGCGAGTGGGCCGCGGCTGAGCGTCCCCCAGAGCGATCTTGCGAACGCGCTGAAGTGCCCGATCGATCCGACCAACGCGGCGACGACGCCGGTCATGTTCGTCACCGGTACGGGTGCCACCGGCGACCAGGGCTACCTGATCGGCCAGGACGCCTTCAAGGCCTATGGACATCCCGTCTGCTACGTGAACTTCCCGGACTTCACCACGGCGGACATCCAGATCTCGGTCCAGTACCTGGTCTATGGGCTGCGGGCGGAGTTCGCTCTGGCTCACCGCAAAGTCGCGGTCATCGGGATCAGCCAGGGTGGGCTGCTGCCTCGCTTCGCCCTCACCTACTGGCCCGATCTGCGAAAGAAGGTGAGCGATGTGGTGGCGGCCGCCGGCACGCAGCACGGCACGAACCTAGGCCTCGGAGGATGCTCCGTCAGTTCGCCCTGCCCCCCGGCTGACTGGCAGCAACTCAAAGGCTCGCATCTCCTGCGCGCCATCAACTCCCAGCCGGATGAGACACCCGGCGACGTCTCCTACACGACCATACGCTCGCTGACCGACGAGACGGTCCAGCCGCAGAGCGGCAAACACCCGACCTCGGCGCTCAAGGGCGCGAGCAACATCGTTATCCAGAGCGTCTGCCCGGGGCGCACGACCAGCCACATCGGCACGATCCTGGACTCGGTTACGTTCGAAGCCTTCGTCGACGCGGTGGCCCATGGCGGCAAGGGGAAGCGCGGCGCCGCCAGGGTCTCACGCTTTCCCCCAGACGTCTGCAGCCACCCTTACGCGACCGGACTCAGCGAGGCTCAGACCACGCTCTTCCTGACCCTGGCCGGGACCGTCGTCGGCGGCAATGAGTCGATGGTCCCGAAGGTCCCGGCCGAGCCACCGGTGAGGAAGGTCTTCAAGAAGGTCCCGCGCAAGCGACGCTGAGGCGAATCCTCTTGCCGAGGCAGAATGGGGGGCGTAGCATCAGGTCCCCAACCCAGCGGAAGGAGGCCGGCCGATGAGGATCGAGGTCCGTGGCAAGAACGTTGAGGTGACCGATGAGCTGCGGGAGGCGGTCAGCCAGCGGTTCGCGAGGGTTGGGAAGCAGGTCTCCGAGCTGGCGACGCTCGAGGTGGAGCTCTGCGAGGAGAAGAATCCCCGGATCGCCGACCGGATGGTCGCCGAGGCGACGCTCGGGCTCAAGCGGGTAACCCTGCGTGCCAAGGAGGCGTCTCCCGACATGCTCCACTCGATCCACGAACTGGCCGAGGACATCCGCCGTCAGGTCAAGAAGCACCGCGACAAACGTCGCAAGCGCCAGACGACGCGCAAGCTGATGCAGCGCCTCAAGGGCGAGCAGGCCTACAGCTAACCTAGGGGCCAATGGCCAGAGGAATCATCGACCGCGCCCTGCGCATGGGCGAGGCGAAGCAATTCAAGGAATACGAGGGGCGGGTCGAGTCGATCAACCGGATCGAGCCCGAGATGGAGCTGCTCGACGACTCGGAGCTCCGCTCGGAGGCCGACGAGCTCCGCAAGCGAGCCCGCGACGGAGAGTTGCTTGACGACCTGCTTCCCGAGGCCTTCGCGCTGGTCCGCGAGGCCAGCCGGCGCACCCTCGGGCAGCGGCATTTCGACGTCCAGCTGATCGGCGGCATGGTGCTCCACTCGGGGGCCATCGCCGAGATGAAGACCGGCGAGGGCAAGACGCTCACCGCCACGCTTCCAATCTTCCTCAACACGCTCGCGGGCAAGGCGGTGCATCTGGTGACCGTCAACGACTACCTCGCTCGACGCGACGCCGAGTGGATGCGTCCGATCTACGAGGCGCTCGGGGTGAGCGTCGCGGCGATCCAGGAGGGCGACGATCCACCCGCGAGGCGCGAGAAGTACGCCTGCGACGTCGTCTACGGGACCAACTCCGAGTTCGGCTTCGACTATCTGCGCGACAACATGGCGGGCTCGCTGGAGGAGTGCGTGCAGCGCGGCTATGACTTCGCGATCGTCGACGAGGTCGACAACATCCTGATCGACGAGGCCCGCACGCCGCTGATCATCTCCGGCCGCCCGGAGCAGGCCGCCGACCTCTACTACACGTTCGCGCGCCTCGCCAAGCAGATGAAGGGCGAGCAGTTCAAGGAGAAGCTCAAGTCACTTGGCGAGTCCAAGGACACCCGCGACGCCGAGTACGACTACGAGTACGACGAGAAGCACAAGACCGTGGCGCCGACGGAGGGGGGGATCGCCAAGGCCGAGGAGTTCCTCGGCGTCGAGAACCTGTACCTGGGCGAGCACGGCACCCTGGTCAACCACCTGATCCAGGCGCTCAAGGCCGAGTCCCTCTACAAGCGGGGCGTCGAGTACGAGATCGTCGAAGGCCAGGTGATGATCATCGACGAGTTCACCGGCCGCATCCTCGAGGGCCGGCGCTGGTCCGAGGGGCTCCACCAGGCCATCGAGGCCAAGGAGGGTGTGCAGATCCGCGAGGAGAACCAGACGCTTGCCACGATCACGCTGCAGAACTACTTCCGGCTCTACGAGAAGCTCTCGGGCATGACGGGCACGGCGCTGACCGAGGCCCAGGAGTTCATGAAGATCTACAAGGTCCCGACGGTCGAGATCCCGACCAACGTGCCGATGGTCCGGGGGGACCACAACGACCAGATCTACAAGACCAAGAACGGCAAGTGGAACGCCGTGATCAACGAGATTCAGGCGCGCCACGAAGCCGGTCAGCCGACCCTCGTCGGCACCATTTCGGTCGAGGTCTCCGAGATGATCTCCGCCGAGCTCAAGCGCCGCGGCGTCGAGCACGTCGTCCTCAACGCCAAGCCCGAGCACGCCCAGCGAGAGGGCGAGACGATCGCCCAGGCGGGCCGCAAGGGGGCCGTCACGATCGCCACCAACATGGCCGGCCGTGGAGTCGACATCAAGCTCGGCGGCAGCCCCGAGGGGATGGCGATCTCCGAGCTCCGCAAGCTGGGCCTCACTCCCGGCGATGAGAGCTACGAGGAGGAGGAGAAGGCGATGATCGAGCAGCTCAAGGCGAGCTGCGATGCCGAGGCCGACGAGGTCCGCCAGGTCGGCGGGCTCTTCATCTGTGGCACCGAGCGCCACGAGTCGAGGCGCATCGACAACCAGCTTCGCGGCCGCTCCGGCCGCCAGGGGGATCCGGGCGAGTCGCGCTTCTTCCTCTCCGCCGAGGACGACCTGATCCGCCTTTTCGCGGGAGAGCGCATCTACAAGATCCTCGACCGTCTTGGCCCGGTCAACGAGGAGGGCGAGGAGGAGCCGCTCGAGGCGAAGATGCTCAGCCGGACCATCGAGAACGCCCAGAAGAAGGTCGAGGAGCAGAACTTCCTGATCCGCAAGCGGGTGCTCGAATACGACGACGTGATGAACGAGCAGCGGCGCGTGGTCTACAAGTACCGCCGCGAGATTCTCGAGGGCAAGGACATGTCGGATGCCGCCCGCGAGGGCGTGGGGGAGATCGTCAGCAGCCTGGTCGACGACTACACCCCGGGCGACGTGATCGAGGACTGGGACCTCGCCGAGCTCCAGACACAGGTCCAGCAGCTCTGGCCCTCGACGGTCGACATCTCGGCGAGGCTCCCCGAGCAGACCGACCGCGAGGACCTGCGGGAGCAGCTCCTGGCGGACGCGCTCGCCGCCTACGATCGCCGCGAGCAGGAGTTCGGCGACGAGATCATGCGCCAGCTCGAGCGGGCGATCCTGCTTCAGATCATCGACAACCGCTGGCGTGAGCACCTCTACGAGATGGACTACCTCCGCGAGGGGATCCACCTCCGCGGCTTCGCCCAGATCGACCCGCTGGTCGCCTACAAGAACGAGGGCTTCTCGATGTTCGAGGCGCTCATGCACTCGATCTGGGAGGAGTTCGCGCGCCTCATCTTTCATGTCGAAGTGGAAGTCGCGCCGCGTGCGCAGGAGCAGTTCGCGCCGCAGGTGCAGGCCGGCGGCTTCGACTACTCCGGCGGGACCGCCGAGCAGCCCTCAGCGCTCGGTCAGGCTGCGCTCGCAACCGCCGCGGGCCCGGACGCGGCCGCCGAGCAGGATATGGAGGGCACCCCTCAGCCGGGCAACGGCGGTGGCGCGATCCCCGAGCAGGAGACGGTCGTCAAGGACGACAAGGAGAAGATCGGCCGCAACGACCCCTGCTGGTGCGGCTCGGGCAAGAAGTACAAGAAGTGCCATGGGGCATGAACGTCCGGTTGACGGCTTCGCCATGAGCCCGCATCTCCTCGGACTTCGTCCTGCGGGGATACGGGGTTACGACGCGGACCACATGGCAACCCTTATCCGCTGAGCACTTCCTCGGCAACCCGCAGCGCTCTCTTCAGTGCAGGTTTCTGAAGCAGCCTCGGCCGGTGTCGCATCGGATCTGTCTGCCTGAGCGGTCCCGACGAAGGCAGCGAGCATCACCACGGCAATCGACGTGCGGATCACGCTCGGATGTGTAACACCGGGGCGTGTCTCCTACCATGGGCCCGTGGAGAAGGGCACCGTCCCCCGCGCAGGAGAAGTCGCCGCTGAGAACCAGGAGGCCACCGAGGCCTGGAGTGGGGTGCTCTTCGATCGCTTCGTCCAGTACCGGGATCTCGTCGTCGCGGGCCTGAAGGCGCACGGCGACGCCGCCATGCAGCTCCATCCCCCGCAGGTGGGAGGCGACGTCCTCGACATCGGCTGTGGTTTCGGCGACACGACCCAGCAGCTCGCCGAGCTGGTTGGCGCGGAGGGTCGCGCCACTGGCGTGGACGTTTCCGAGCCCTTCATCGAAGCGTCGATCGCCGAGGCCAAGGAGGCGGGCGTCCAGAACGTCGACTTCTTCGCGACCGACGTCCAGGTGGGCGACTTGAGAGGCCCCTATGGCTACGCCTTCTCGCGGATGGGGGTGATGTTCGTCGCCAACCCGGTCCAGGCACTGCGCAACATCGGCGGCGCACTTCGCCCCGGGGGTCGACTCGTGGCCGTCGTCTGGCGTCGTAAGCTCGACAACGAGTGGCTGCACCGCGCCGAGCAGGTTGTCGACCAATACCTCGAGGAGCCCGACGAGCCGGAGGACGTCCGCTGCGGTCCCGGTCCGTTCTCGATGGCCAACGCCGACACAGTGTCGGAGCAACTCCAGATCGCAGGATTCGAGCGCCCCACGTTCACTCGCTCTGATCTACCGATCAAGATCGGCGACGACCTTGACCAGGCAGTCGCGTTCAACATGGCGATCGGGCCCGCCGCCGAGCTGCTTCGGATCTGCCCGGCTGCGGAGGTGGACCGGCTGCGCCCGAAGGTCCAGCAGGAGATCCGTGCGGTCCTCGCGGACTACGTCGAGCCCGACGGCATTGTCCGCAGTCCGGCCTCCACCTGGATCCTCACCGCAACGGTCCCCGAATAGCGGTTTCGCACGGGACTACGCTTAGGGCATGGCCGAACTGATCCAGAAGGAGGGAATCTCAGCGCGCCTCGCCGAGATCCGGGGGCAGCTGAAGCTGCTCTCGGATTACCTTTGACCCTGAGGCGCTGAGCGGCGAGATCGATCGGCTGGAGGGGGAGATGCAGAAGCCCGGGTTCTGGGACGACCAGGCGAAGGCGGCGGAGATCTCCGCGGAGCACGCCAGGGCGCAGCGGCGGCTGGAAGGTTTCCGATTGCTGAGCAGCGATGTCGACGACCTCGGCGAGCTGGCGGAGCTCGCGGCCGAGGACGACGAGATGGCCGGCGAGCTGGCCGGACAGCTTCAGTCCGTGGAGGAGCGCCTCGCCGAGCTCGAGGAGGAGCGGCTCTTCTCGGGTCGCTTCGACGCCGGCGACGCCGTCGTCACGGTCAACGCCGGCGCCGGAGGCACCGACTCCCAGGACTGGGCCGAGATCCTGGTCCGCATGTACCTGCGCTGGGCCGAGCGTCGCGGCTTCAAGGTCGAGATGAAGGAGGCGTCACCGGGTGAGGAGGCCGGGCTGAAGTCCGCGACCTTCGTCGTCCGGGGCGAGAACGCCTACGGGCTGTTCGCGGCAGAACGCGGCGTCCACCGGCTGATCCGGATCTCCCCCTTCGACTCCTCCGCCCGCCGGCACACGAGCTTCGCCCAGGTCGAGGTCGCGCCTCTGGTCGAGGATGACGTCGAGGTGGAGATCGACGACGGCGACATCCGGGTCGACACCTACCGGGCCTCCGGAGCGGGGGGACAGCACGTCAACAAGACGGACTCGGCCGTCCGGATCACCCACGTTCCGACTGGGATCGTCGCGCAGTCCCAGAACGAGCGCTCCCAGACCCAGAACAAGGCGACTGCGATGCAGATCCTGCGATCCCGGCTGCTCGAGCGGAAGGAGCTCGAACGCGCCGCGGAGCTGGCAAAGGAGCGTGGCGAGCAGAAGTCGGCGGAGTGGGGCTCCCAGATCCGCAGCTACTTCCTGCACCCCGACCAGCGGGTCAAGGACCACCGAACAGGCATCGAGGTCGGTGACACCCAGCGGGTGCTCGACGGCGACCTGGACGGCTTCGTCCGCGAGTACCTGAACTACGCGGCAGCCAATTCCGCCAAGGCGGGGGCGTCCGGCTAGCGTGGCCCCGGCGAAGACCTCGACGGTACGTACCTCGGTCGGCGCGTCGGAGAGCTTCGACACGGTCGAGGCGGCCGCGGAGGCCGCTGACCGGGCCCGGGCCGGCCTCGACCCGGCCTGCGACCTCGCTGTCGTCTTCGCCTCCGGCCATCACCTCGGCATGGCGAAATGGCTGCTCTCCGAGGTGCACGAGCGGCTCGAGCCGCAGGCCCTGGTCGGCTGTGGCGCCGGCGGAACTGTCGCCGGCGGCCATGAGCTCGAGGAGACGCCGGGGATCGTCGTCTGGGCGGCCTCGCTGCCCGGAGCCGAGCTCGAGACGATGCACCTGACGGCCGAGCGTGACGCGGAGGGCTTCCGCCTGCTCGGGCTGCCTGAGTGGCTCTCGGAGACCGCGGACGCCGACCAGGCGGCCGCCGATGAGTCCCTGATCGCGCTTTGCGACCCGTTCAGCTTTCCCGCGGAGGAGCTGCTGGCGGCGATCGAGCGGTCGCGGCCCAAGGTGCCGGTGCTCGGCGGGCTGGCGAGCGCGTCCTTCGCCGGGGGAGCGGTCCTCCTCCGCGACGGCGAGGTCCACTCCGATGGCGCGGTGGCGGCGCGGCTGCGTGGGGTCCAGGTGCTGCCCTGTGTCTCGCAGGGTGCCGGCCCGGTGGGCCCCGAGATGACCATCACCAGCGCTGAGGCCAATGTGATCGGCCAGCTGGCAGGCAAGCCCGCGATGGAGCGGCTCGGCGAGGTGATCTCGGAGCTGCCCGAGCACGAGCGCGAACTGGCCGCCGCGGGCGTCCTCGTCGGCCTGGTGATCGACGAGAACCGGCCTGAGTACGAGCGCGGCGACTTCTTGGTGCGGCCGATCATCGGGGCCGATCGCGAGTCGGGCGCGATCGCCATCGGCGAGTCCGTGCGGGTCGGCCAGACGGTGCGCCTCCAGGTCCGTGACGCGGCCTCCGCCGACGAGGACCTCCGCGAGGCCCTCCGCGCTCAGGCGCAGGCGCTCGGCTCCGACGGGGCCGCCGGCGCCCTGCTCTTCACCTGCAACGGCCGGGGCTCCCACATGTTCGAGCTGCCGGATCACGATGCGGGGGCGATCGAGGACTCTCTCGGCGCGCCGACCGCCGGCTTCTTCTGCGCCGGGGAGATCGGCCCGGTCGGTGGCCGCAACTTCCTCCATGGTTTCACCGCGACGATGGCGGTCTTCCCGGCGTGAAGGGCTAGAGCGCGCCCTCGAGGTCCAGCAGCGCCCGCTTCATCTCGGGGCCGCCACCGTAGTTGCCGATCCCGCCACCGGTCTGGACGACCCGGTGACAGGGAACGATCAGCGGAATCGGGTTGCGGCCGCAGGCCGTGCCGGCGGCCCGGAAGGCGCGAGCGTTGCCGGCCTGCTCGGCGATCTGCCCGTAGGTGCGGGTCTCGCCGTAAGGGATCCGCGCGACTGCGTGCAGCGCGCGATTGCGGAATCCGGCCGGGGTGAGCTTCCAGTCGACCCGGACGTCGAAGTGGTTGCGCCTGCCCTCGAAGTAGTCCTCGAGCTCGCGCCGCTCCTCGTCGAGCCGCGCGGGAGACTCGAGCACCCGCGGCGAGACGAACCTCGCCAGGTCCTCGAGCACCTCGTCCTCGGACCGCTGAGCTCCGCGGTGCGACGGCAGCGCCAGGCGTACCACACCGCGATCGGTGCGGGCGACCAGGAGCCTGCCGAAGGGGGAGTCCACTGAGGCATAGGCCACGTCGATCAGGCCGTCCCGCTCGGCTCGGGCGAGCACGCCCTGAACCGCGCGGTCGAGGTCGCCGCCGGACGGCGCCTGGCGGAGCAGGTTCTCGAGCTTCTTCTCACTCATCGGATTCATGCGAATACACCTCTCAGCTTCTGGAGTCCCTCGTGGACGCTGCGACGCGCGGCGTCCTCCGAGCAGTCGAGTGCGCGCCCGATGCCCGCGTACGACATGTCCGTTGCAAAGCGCAGGACGACGGCGCTCCGCTGCTTCGGCGGGAGACCGCTGACCGCGGTCCAGAGCTCTGGCTCGCCGCCGGCGACGACCGTATCGGGACGGCTGTTGGAGCTCATCTTTCCTCCCGCCACCTCCTCCGGGCTGCCGGCCGGGACGGCGCGGCGCCCGCGGGCCCGGTGGTGGTCGATCGCCTTGCGGTGCGCGATGGTGAGCAGCCAGGAGCGCAGGTTGCTCGCATGCTCCAGGCGCGGGTAGGCGCGCAGGGCGGCGATGAAGGTCTCTTGAAAGCAGTCCTCGGCGTCGTGTGGGCCGACGGAAGCGACCAGGAACCCGAGCACGTCGGAGCCGTGATCGTCCATCAGGGCCTGAAAAGGTGGAAGGGACTCATTTGACATTCGCCCACAAAACGTCTCACACCTGGCTTTCGTGAGATCGTGCGCGGCGTGGAGATCGACGGCGACACGCGCGATCTGGTCGCCCGGGCCCTGCTCGAGGACCTCGGTCCGGGCGACGTCACCGCCGAGGCGGTAGTCCCGGAGGATGCCCGGGGACGAGCCACGATCACCCAGAAGGCGCCTGGAGTGGTCTTCGGACTGGACGTAGCCGCCGAGGTCTTCCGCCAGGCCGGCGCGGGCGAGCTCGAGGCCCTGGCGGTCGAAGGGGAGTGGCGGGATGACATCCCTGCGGAGGTGGCGCTCGTCGAGGGCCCCGCGAGGGGCCTGCTCGCCGCCGAGAGAACCGCGCTCAACTTCCTCTGCCACCTCTCGGGCGTCGCCACCTTGACGGCCAGGTTCGTGAAGGAAATCGAGGGGACGGGCGCTCGCATCCTCGATACGCGCAAGACGACCCCGGGGCTGCGTGCGCTCGAGAAGGCGGCCGTGGCCGCCGGCGGGGGGACCAACCACCGGATGGGCCTCCATGACGCGATCCTGATCAAGGAGAACCACGCCGCCCTCGCGGGCGGCGTGGGGGAGGCGGTGCGCCGCGCGCGGGAGGGACGTCCGGATCTGCCGGTCGAGGTCGAGTGCCGCGACCTCGATGAGGTCCGCGAGGGCGCCGAGGCGGGGGCCAATCGGCTCTTGATCGACAACATGAGCCCGGCCGAGCTGCGTGAGGCGGTCGCTGCAGCCCGCAGCTCGAACCCCGGGCCCGAGCTCGAGGCCTCGGGCGGGATCGCGCTCGACAACGTCGCCGAGATTGCCGGGACGGGCGTCGACTTCGTCTCTGTGGGAGCGCTCACCCATTCCGCGCCCGCGTTGGACCTGAGCATGACCCTGGCCGTATAGATGCGAGGGTGCTCCGAGGCATTGCCGAGGAGCAACCCGTTTAATGGTGGTATGGCCATCCTCGACACCGCCGCGACGAGGCGGGAAGCGCTCGTTCGCAGGCACGTCGAGGCGGAGAACGCGGCGGACTACGAGACGGCGCTTGCCACCTTCCAGCACCCCCGCTACGAGTACGTCGCCACGAAAGAGGTCTACGACGGTGCGGAGGAGGTCCGGGCCCATTGGGAGGAGCTCAACCGCGCCTTTCCGGACCAGGAGATCGAGATCGTCGCGCTCCACAACGCCGACGAGGCGGTTTTGATGGAGGCGATCGCACGGGGAACGCACGCCGGGCCGCTGCGGGGGCTGCCCCCGACAGGTCGCCGCTTCGAGCAGAAGTTCCTGGCGATCTTCGTCTTCGAGGGGGACGCGCTGGTCGGGGAACGCGTCTACTACGACACCGCCACCGTCCTGCAGCAGCTCGGCATCGCGCGGGAACCAGGGAGCGTCACCGGGCGCCTGGAGACGGCTGCGAGCCATCCTCTGACCATCTCGCGCGGCCTCGTCCGGCGCGTGATCGGGAGGTAACGCGGTGGCACCGAGCCCGCTGCTCAAGAAAAAGCGCGAGGAGATCGTCCGCGAGCACATGGACTCCGAGAACCGGCACGAGTTCGACGCCACCCTCGACACCTTCGAGCACCCGCGCTACGAGCTCGTCGCGACCGGCGAGGTCTACGACGGGACCGAGGAAGTCGCGAGCTACTACGAGGACACTCGGCGCGCCTTCCCCGACCAGCGCAACGAGCTGGTCGCCCTCCACCACGCCGACAACGCGATCCTCGTCGAGGCGGTCGTTCGCGGCACCCACAGGGGCCCGCTCCGCAGCCTGCCGCCGACCGGCCGTGAGTTCGAGCTGCCGATCCTGGCGATCTTCGTCTTCGAGGGCGACAGGCTGACCTGCGAGCGCGTCTACTTCGATCAGACCACCGTCCTTCGCCAGCTCGGGATCGCCCACGATCCCCTCAGTCTCACCGGCCGCCTCCAGACGCTGGTGGGGCATCCGTGGACGATCGGGCGCGGCCTGGTGCGCCAGCTCACCGGCCGCTGATCTCTCGATCGGTGGGACGATGGTCCCACGATCGAGAGGAGGATGAGATGGAACTGCATCCAGGGGTGTTCGTGTCCAACGTCGAGACCGACGAGTGGCGAGCGGATCCCGAGATCGGTGGCGGCGCCGAGGAGCACGTGTTATTCGAGGCCGACTGCCCTGAGGGCGGGGTTGAGCCGCTTCTCGGAGGATGCCGACAGGACCCTGCCGGCCTGGACCCTGCCGGCGACGGAGGTGCTGCTGGTGCTCGAGGGCGAGGCGCGAATCGAGATCGAGGGTGGTCCCGAGGTGACCTTGAAGGAGGGCGACATGGCGTCACTCCCGAAGGGAGCCGTTACGACCTGGCACCTGACGCTGCCGTTCAAGGAGCTGTGGGTGCTGGCTTCGCCTTAGGGCTTGGCCTCTTCGGGATCCCTGAGCTGCTTCATCAGCAGCGCCCTACTTCAGCAGCTTCGAGAGGCGCCTGTCCTTGAGAACGCGCCCGCCCGTCTGCTCCTTCGGGCAGTAGTTCATCTGGTGCTCGGCGAAGAAGACCGCCTCGATGGTGGTCCCGCAGCGCGGGCAGGGCTCCCTCTCGCGACGGTGGACGCGCAGGGGCATCGGCATCTTGTCTGGAATCGAATCCCCGATCACCCCCTCGTAGTGCTTGACCACGTTGCCGAGGATGGGCAGCGCGCGGTGGAGAGCCTCGACCTCCTCTGCCGAGAGCTCTGAGCCCTTCTTAAAGGGTGAGAGCTTCGCCTCCCAGAGGATCTCGTCGACCCAGGAACGGCCGATCCCGGCGATCACACGCTGGTCGCGAAGCAGAGGATGGAGGTGGCGCGGCTGGTCGATCAGCTCTGCGAGCTGCTCCGGAGGCGGCGTCGGCCAGGCGTCGGGCCCGAGCGTCGCGACCATCTCGTCCTCGGCGACCTCGTCGCGGGGCAGGAGCTTCGCCCAGGCCGACTGCTTGGTGCCGAACTCGCGTAGTCGCAGCTCACGCCCGTCTGCGATCCGTACCAGGATCCGGGAGCGACGGTCGCGCAGGGAGGCCCGCTTGTCGAAGAGCTGGAGACGGCCCGCGGACATCAGATGGATCAGCAGCGTCAGCTGGGCAGCCCCGTCACCTGCCGCGGGACTGAGGTCGACGGCGAGCATCTTGCCGATCCTCCTGACCCCCTCGATGTGGGCGCCGGCGAGTGAGTCGAGGCTCGGCTCGAAGGTCTTCAGCGTCGCGACGCCCGCAGCCATGGCCGACTCGACCTCGCTTCCCTCGAGCGCGCTGCTCAGCCTGCGTGCGGTGATCTCCACTTCGGGCAACTCGGGCACGAAGCCAAGGGTAGGCCCGCGCTAACCTTTGGTCAGTTCATTCGCTCATCTCGAGGTCTCGTGGGACCGGGAGAGCGAACATCCAACGTGAAGGAGCGGCTCGCCGTGCTTGAGCTTCCTACCGTCAACGAACTCCCCGCCAAGCTGAGCGAGGAGGAGATCGCGACCCTGAGCGAGGAGGTTCGCGCTCTCGCCGCCGAGCGCGACGCCGTGATCCTCGCCCACAACTACCAGCTGCCCGAGCTCCAGGACGTCGCCGACTTCGTGGGCGATTCGCTCGGCCTCTCCCGGCAGGCGGCGAAGACCGACTCCGAGGTGATCGAGTTCTGCGGAGTCCACTTCATGGCCGAGACCGCCTCGGTCCTCTGTCCCGAGAAGACCGTGCTGATCGCCGACCTCGGGGCGGGCTGCTCGCTGGCGGAGTCGATCAACGCCGATCAGCTCCGTGCCTGGAAGGCCGAACACCCCGGCGCGGTGGTCGTGATGTACGTGAACACGTCGGCCGAGGTCAAGGCCGAGACCGACTACTGCTGCACCTCGGGCAACGCGGTCCAAGTCGTCGAGCACATCCTCCGCGAGCACGGCCCGGACACGGAGATCCTGTTCGGCCCCGATATGTGGCTCGGCGCCTTCGTCGAGCGCGAGACCGGGATCAAGGACGACCCCGATCGCCGCGCCCGCTTCCACATCTGGGACGGCGAGTGCCACGTCCACGCGGGCATCCGGCCGGCGGACATCAAGACGGTCAGGGACGAGCACCCGAACGCCGAGTTCCTGATCCACCCCGAGTGTGGCTGCGCCTCCCAGGCGATGGAGTACGTGGCCTCGGGCGAGATCGACCCCGACGGCGTCCAGATGCTCTCCACGGGCGGCATGCTCAACTACATGGAGAAGCACCCGGAGGGCGAGTACATCGTCGCCACTGAGAACGGGATGCTCTACCCGCTGCAGCAGGCGGCGCCGCAGGCGAAGCTGATCGAGGCCAACCGGATGGCCTTCTGCAAGTACATGAAGATGATCACGCTGCCGAAGGTCCGCGACTCGCTGCGGGAATTCAAGTTCGAGGTCAAAGTCCCGCCGGAGATCGCCGAGCGCGCCACGCTGCCGATCGAGCGCATGGTCGCGATCGGCTAGCCAGCGACGCGTTCTTCGGTCCCAAGCGGTTCAATGCCCGTATGGCGAGGGGGACACGACTTGCGCCGCTCGCCGCGCTAGCGGCAGTGGCGGCGCTCGCGCCGGCGACGGCCGGCGCCCAGAGCGGCCTCTCCGCACAGCCGAGAATCGTCGGCGGCTCCCCGGCGTCCATCTCCACCTACCCCTGGCAGGCGGCGGTCGTCTATGCACCCTCGAAGGCCTCGGGCAACGCCTTGGACCGTGAGCTCTGCGGCGGCTCGCTGATCACCTCGCAGATCGTGATGACGGCGGGCCACTGCATCGCCGAGGGCGATCCTGACTGTTCGAGCGCTGTCAGCTGCGCGGCCAACGATCCCGGCGGGGACCACACCGTCAAGCTCGATCCGAACGACGTCGACGTTGTCCTCGGTCGCACGACGCTGTCGGACGCCAGCCAGGGGGCCGAGATCGGAGTCCAGGCGGTGAAGCTCCGCGACAACTACGACGGCGACTATCAGGGCAACGGCGTTCCTCGCTTCGATCTCGCGTATCTGGTGCTCTCCTCGCCCGTCGGTCTGACCCCGATCAAGATCGCCGGCACCGATGAGGGCGCCCTCTGGGACGCCGGCAGCGCGGAGGAAATCAGCGGCTGGGGGAGCACCAGCGAGTTCGGGAGCTCGGTCGACACGCTCCGCGCCGCAAGCGTGGACGCGATCGCGGACTCGATCTGCACGGTCGACTACGGCATCAACTTCGACGCGGACACCATGGTCTGCGCTGGATTCCAGAACGGTGGTGTGGACACCTGCTTCGGAGACAGCGGCGGACCGCTCGAGGCACCGCTCCAGGGCGGCGGCGATCGGCTGGTCGGCATCACAGGTTGGGGCGAGGGCTGCGCAGAGGCCGGCTTCCCGGGCGTCTACACGCGGGTCGCGGGCCCGACGATGCGGTCGCTGATCTCCTCGGACCTCTCGAGCCTCGGTGTCTCGCCCGCCACGGTCTTCGGCAGCGGCGGCCAGCCCCGCGCGTCGAGCTCGACCTTGGGATCGAGGGCAAGCCACAGCAGCACGCGGCACAAGAAGTGCAAGCGCCTGCACAACCGCAAGAAGCGGCGGCGCTGCCTGAAGAAGGCGCGGCACACCTGATCTGAATGCTCCCGTGCGCCCTGGTAGGTTTGCGCACGGAGGGATCGTGGAGATCATTTTGCGGGTCGGGCTTGGCATCGTGCTCGCGGGCGCAGCGCTCGCGAAGCTGGCCTCGCCGCGCGCCAGCATCGCCTCGATGGCGAGCTTCGGCTTCGAGGGGGGCGCGCTGCGCCCGATCGCCTGGGCGGGGCTGATCGCCATCGAGCTGGCCCTGGCGGTGGCTGTCGCCCTCGGCTCCGACGGCGCCGCCTACGCAGCCGGCGCCCTGATGCTGCTCTTCGCGGCGCTCACCGCCGGCGCCATCCTCCGCGGAAGGGCCGGGGCGCCATGCGCCTGCTTCGGCCCGCGATCCCGAGTGTCGTGGCTCGGGGTACTCCGCAATCTGCTGCTGGCGGCCGGCTTTGGCCTGATTCCGCACGTCGGCTCGATCTCCCTCAGCACGGACGCCTGGCTCGGCATCGCGGCCGGGGTTGCGCTCGCCGCCTGTGCGGGCCTCGCGATCGCCGTGCTCGCGCTCGCCCGCGAGGTCGGCATGCTGCGACTGCAGCTCGGTACGCAGGGAGCACTCGAGATCGCGGGCGAGGGCCCCGACGTGGGTTCGGTGTCAGAGCCACTCGCAGCGCGGCTGGCGACATCCGAGACGGGCGGCGCCGATCGGCTCGGCCTCGCCGTCTTCAGCTCCGAGGGCTGTCATCTCTGCCAGACGCTCTCGCCGGCGATCGAGAACGTCGCCAACGACCCCCACGTCACGGTGGGAGTCTTCGACGAGGTCGCCGATGCTGCGCTCTGGCGTGAGCTCGAGATCCCCGGCAGCCCGTTCGCCATCGCGCTCGACGATCGCGGCACCGTCCTTGCCAAGGGGACATTCAACAACCTGGCGCAGCTCGAGAGCGTGCTGGCCACCGCGGTGCGGCGGGCCGCGCAGGGGATCCCGGATAACGAGGCGGACCCTGCGGAGGGCACGCTGCGAAGGTTGCCGATCGGTGCCTGAGCACCTGGATCGTCTCACCGACTCGCTCGCCCGGGACACCTCGCGGCGCGGGTTCCTGGCGCGGGTGGGAGGGGCGCTGGTCGCGCTCACCGCCGCCCGCACGGTCGGGACGCTGATCGAGCCCGGCGACTCCCAGGCCTTCCACTTCTGCGGCCACACCTTCACGACCGGATCGTGCCCGCATCCGACCGGGCTACCCAGGATCGACTCGCGCGGCTTCCCGCTCCGCGCCAGCGACGGGCAACCGATCGACGACATCGGCCGGCCGGTCAATGGGGAGGGGCAGCCGATCGACGACGACGGCCAGCTCCTGCGTGACGCCGACGGCAGACCCCTGCCCCCGGCGCCCAGGACGCAGCTCTGCGCGAGGGCGGGGGAGATCTACGGCTTCAGCTCGCACATCGACGGCTCCTGGTACCGCTGCTGCGGCGGGAAGGTCCGGCAGCTCCGCGACTGCTGCGCCCATCGCAACACGCGGATCAATGGCGACGCCGCGCTGACGGGCTACTGCTACGGCGGCCGCAAGGTCTTCTGCGTCCAGTACTACGACACGAAGGTCCCGTGTTGACCGGAGCCGTCGAGATCGTCTTGATCGTCGCGGCCGTACTGATCGGGGCCACCGGCACGTTCTCGCCCTGCGGGCTCTCGGCGATCGACACGATCGGCCCAACGGGCCATATGGGGGGCCGGCGGAGCACCGCCGCCGCCTGCGCGACCTTCCTGCCGGGTGCGATCACCGGCGGGGTGCTCACCTTCGGCTCGCTCGCCCTGCTGGGCGAGCTGCTCCACGGCGCCGGCGGCCGGGCCGCCTATGCGGTGGCGGCCGCGATCGCCCTGCTCGCAGCCGTTCTCGAGATCCGAGGGACGCGGATCGTGCCCCAGATCCGCCGCCAGCTGCCGGAGCACTGGCGCCGGGTGATGCCGATGCCGCTCGCCGCGGCCCTCTACGGGGTGCTGCTCGGCCTCGGGTTCACGACCTTCGTCCTCTCCTTCGGCGTCTGGGCTCTCGCCGGAGTCAGCCTGGCGATCGGCGATCCCTCGATTGGACTGGCGCTGGGCGCCGCCTTCGGGATCGGCAGGGCGATCCCGATCGTGGTGCTCGCCCCGCTGGCCGGAAGCGACACCGGCATCAGGGCGACGGAGCTGATGTGCGAGCACGACGGCGTCTACCTCGGCCTTCGCCGCGGTGACGCGGCGGCGCTGCTGGTCGCCGCGATCGCCCTCATCGCCGCGCCCGGCAGTGCAGGCGCCGCGGGCACCGAGGTAAAGCACGCCACCGACCCGGCCGCCACGGCGGACGCGCTGCTCTTCCAGCGGCTCGGAGGCCCGGCGGTGATCAGCCGAGGCGGCCCCGAGATCGGGCTGCCGGGGCGGCACCCCGCCATCGGCGGCCGCTATGTCGCGACGGTGGTCGGCGACAAGGTCCAGCTGCTCGATCGAAACACGCTCGCCCCGGTCGCCCAGGTCGATGCTCCCCGGGCGGACGCGATCGCCATTTCGGATTCATGGCTCGCCTACCGCGCCCCTCTCGGTGGCGGCGACGGGATCTACATCCGATACATCGGCAATCCGGCGGCGCCGGCCCCGCCACTCCTGCTGGCCAATGAGGGGGGCGCCTCGCAGCTCAGCCCACCCGCCGTCGACGGGAACATCCTCCTCTACGCGATCGCGACGCCGCGCGGCAGCCGCGTCGTCCAAAGGGTCATGGGGACATCCAAGCACCGGGCCCTCGTACGCTCACCGCGGCTGCTCCTCTTCACCCCCGCGGTCGATGGGAAGTCCTTCGTCTACGTCCGCAGCGACGCCCGCCGCAGCCGGCTGATGGTCCGCGGCCGCCATCGGCACGGCGCGGGCCGCATCCTCTTCACCCTGAAGCGCTCGGGCGGCGAGCTCTTCTCCGATGCGCTCACGGACTCCGCCGCCTACGTGACCGTCCTCGAGCCGGGGGCCTCGAACGCGGATGCGACCATCGTCGGGGTCAGCCGCCGGCACCCGCGAAAGCTACGGGAGCGCGCTCCCCGGGGCGGCGGCAACCACCGCTTCTGATTCCGCACCTCGACCGGAGCGCCATCGACGTTTGGCAGAGGCCGCCCAGAAGTCCAACAGGTGGAGAGAAGACGACCCTCCGGTTTTCCGTAGTTATTCCCGATTGACGCTGGACGAACGTTCTGAAATAGGTTTTTCCTGCAAGGAGGCCCGTTTAGGGGCGGCCCAGGACTCGAGACGAGGGAGTCGGAATGAGGAGCCATCAGGTCCAGGGCTGCCGCAATTTCTGATCGCCGGCCTGCCGACAGTGGCGGTGCTGGCTCGTAGCAGTGCAAGCAACCCCCCAACCTAGGGAGACAAAGTGAAAAAGCTCATCGTCCCGCTCGTCCTCGGGGCGGCCCTCCTGATCCCCGGACAGGCCGTCGCGAAGAACAAGCATTACGTTGGCGCCGTGTCGCCTTCCGGCTCGATCGGCTTCAACGTCGTCCAGAAGAAGCACTCGAAGAAGAAGAGCGTCAAGGGATTCACCTTCTCGGGAGTCCCGGTGAGCTGCGCGGACGGTCCGGCTACGACCCACGGGGACGTCACGTTCCCAGTGAAGCTCCACAAGAACGCGAGCTTCAACATCAGCGCCTCGAGCAGCGTCACGGGGGCGAGCCTGCAGGTCAGCGGCAACCTGAGCGCCGGCACCATCCACGTCTCGGGCAACGTGCCGCTGGATCCGAGTGGCACGGGCAGCGACTGCGACTCCGGCGTTCTCAGCTGGACGGCCCACCGGGGCTGATCGGCACGCCCGCTCGTCGCCGGCCGGGCTACCAGCCGGCCGGCGGCGAGAAGGCCCGCAGCGGCGGCTGGGCGTAGCCCACCGCCCGGTAGAAAGTGGCGCTCGGCTTGGCGAGCAGCCAGCGCCCGCCGACGCGCTGCAGGTAGATCACGTCGTCCTCCACCGAAACGTACTTGCGATCGGAGAAATGGTGGGTGACGGTGGCCGTGACCCGGGCCCGGTCATCTCCGAGGTCCTCCGGCTTCAGCTCGGCGATCTCCGTGCGGCGCCAGGCCGGGCCGCCGTCCCCCGGCCGCGAGCCGATCGACGCCCGCAGCGAGAGAACGACAGCCGCCGCGCCGCTTCGGCAGGTCGCCGAGGGGCAGGGAGCCCCGTACGAGCAGCCCGCAAACGCGCGGCGCGTCGTGGCGGTCGAGCGCGGCGATGTATCTCGTGACGACGGCTGTTACAGCGGTTCGAGCGGCATCGGAGAGATCGCCGGTGGACTGCGGTCCGGCGGCCGGGGACTCCGGGCTGGCCTCGGCGGCTGCGGGCCCCTCGGCGGCCTCCTCCGCTGTGTCCACCGGCCCGACCGCGCCCGGCGGCAGCTTGCCTTCGACCTTCGCGCCCCCGGTCGGCTTGACCTCGCGGGAGGTGGAGGTCATGGCGCCGGTCGTTTCTCGATTCGGGTGGCCGCCGCCGCAACCGACCAGGCCGAGCACGACCGCGGCGAGAACGATCCCCACGAACTTCATGGACGGCAGCCTAAGGACCAGCGGTTCCGTCGGCCTCGCTTTCTAGGGTCCTCACCGGTGCTGCCCGCTGCTACCCTCGCCGCCCGGTCTTGAGCAAGCCGCAGCCCAAGGCCATCCCGTACGACCAGGCGCAAGACCGCTCGCCGATGGCGCACCTGAAGCCAGTCCCAGATCCCACGCCGGAGCCACCCAGCAAGGCCGGGGGCAAGCCCTCGGTCGCCGAGCTCGAGCGCTACGCGACTGTGCTGCGGATCCACTGCGTCCGCATGCTCGCCGTCGCCAAATCGGGCCACCTCGACAGCTCCCTCTCCGCCGCGGACATCGTCGCCGCCCTCTACTACCGGGTCCTGCGCCACGATCCCTCCAAGCCGACATGGCCCGAGCGCGACCGGTTCGTACTCTCCAAGGGCCACGCCGCGCCGATCCAGTACGCGGCGCTGGCCGAGCATGGCTACTTCCCGGCCGACGACCTGATGGGGCTCCGCCAGATCGGCTCCCACCTGCAGGGTCATCCCGACATGACCCGGACTCCGGGCATCGAGGTCTCCACCGGCTCCCTCGGCCAGGGCCTCTCGATGAGCGTGGGGATCTGCCTCGCGCTCCGGCTCGACGGCCTCGATGAGGAGGCCCAGGTCTTCACGCTGATGTCCGATGGCGACTGTCAGGAGGGGGAGAGCTGGGAGGGCGCCATGTCGGCGGCCCACTTCGACCTTCCCAACCTGACCGCGATCGTCGACTACAACCACCTGCAGACGGACGGCACCACCGAGGAGGTCATGGACACCGGCGACGTGCGCGCGAAGTTCGAGTCCTTCGGCTGGGATGCGGTGGAGATCGACGGCCACGACATGGGCGCGGTGGTCGAGTCCCTGGAGCGCAGCCGCACCCTCGGTCGTCCCGCCGCCATCGTCTGCCAGACGAAGAAGGGACGCGGCGTCTCCTTCATGGAGGACCGCTTCGGGTTCCACGGCAAGCCGCCGAGCCAGGAGCAGGCCGAGCAGGCCCTCGAGGAGCTCGAGGCGACCTACGCGCAGCAGACCAATGCGCTCGGAGGCGGGGCCTGATGGCGAGCGCGCTGATCGACTCCGCCGAGCCGCAGACCGAGTCGCTCGCGACCCGGCAGGCCTACGGCGACGCGCTCGTCGCGCTGGGCGAGAGCTACCCAGAGGTCGTCGCCCTCGACGCCGACCTCGCTGTGTCCACCCAGTCGATGAAGTTCGGCAAGCAGTTCCCCGAGCGCTTCTTCAACATCGGGGCCGCCGAGGCGAACATGATGTCGATCTCCTGTGGTCTCGCCGCCACGGGCAAGGTGCCGTACGCCTCGACCTTTGCGATCTTCGCCACCTCGCGCTCCTACGACCAGGTGCGGCTCGGCATCGCCCACAACGGGCTCAAGGTCCGGATCGGTGCCTCCCACGGCGGCGTTTCTCTCGGCGAAGATGGCGCCTCGCACCAGATGATCGAGGACATCGCCCTGATGCGGGCGATGCCGAAGATGCAGGTGATCGTCCCCGCCGATTACAACCAGGCCTACACGGCGGTGATCGAGTCCTACGAGCGCTTCGACGGCCCGCTGTACATGCGCTTCGGGCGGCCCAAGACCCCGGCCGTCTACGGCGAGATTCCCGAGACCCTCGGCGCCGGCGTCGACGTGCTGCGGGAGGGCAAGGACATCTCGATCTTCACCTGCGGCCACATGGTCTGGCGGGGGCTCGAGGCCGCCGAGACCCTGGAGCGGGAGGACGGGGTGGAGGCCGAGGTGGTCAACGTCTCCATCATCAAGCCGATCGACTCGCAGAGCGTCCTCCGCTCCCTCGCCAAGACCGGCGTGGCCGTGACGGCCGAGGAGCACCGCGTCGTCGGCGGGCTCGGCGACGCCGTTCGCCAGGTCGCGGCAGAGCAGCACCCGGTCCCCGTCTTTGCTCTCGGAATGCAGGACGAGTTCGGCGTCTCCGGCACCGCCGAGGCGTGCATGGAGCACTTCGGCCTGACCGCCAGCGGCATCGCCGACCTGGCCCGAGAGGCCCTGCTCAAGAAGCCGATCGTGCAGCACCCGCCCATCCAGGGCGGACCCTGGTCCTAGGGCGCTAGCCGAGCTTGAAGATCTCGGCGACGAAGCGGGGCTCGTCCATGCTGGTGGTGCTCGCGAAGCCAACCACGGTCCGCCCGGTTGCGCGCTCGATCGCTGCGCTGAAGCTGGACCGAATCGCATGTTGGTACTGCGTCCGCACCTGGATCACGGTGTCGTGGTGTCCGTGCTCGACCAGGAACTCCTCGTTGGGAAGCAACTCGAGGTCGTCGAGCACGACGATCACGAAGCTCTCGGCGACGAAGGCGTGCGCCTTGCCGGCGCCCTTCCCGTAGGACTCCTCGTGGATTCGAAGGATCTCCTGCGAGACCTCGTCGCTCACTTCCTGGGCTGACGGCGGGCCTCGCTGCTCGTCAGCATTGCCTGGGTCCTGGGGCCCATCGGTTTCTCCGGCTTGATCGGTCATCGGCACCTCCATTGGAGGACGGTTTCGCTGGACCCTCCGTCCACCTGCACGCCACGGGTGGCCGTCCGATCGTGTTGTAGGAGGCCGCCGGTGTCGCAAGACGTCGCCACTCGGCAGCCGTGACCAGTCTACCTTGCCGCCGCCGTGTCGGAAAACCCCTGCTCGAGTGCGTGTCCCCCCAATACCCAACCGAAGGGAGTAGCCTGAACTCAGGCGGCGCGGTTTCGCTTCGACCAGAGCCATGACCCACCAGGATGCCGCGCGTTCGTTGGGTCTCCCCGCAACTCTTCCCTTCGCGCAGAATCGTCTGACCAAGAGGGGCGGCAACCTACGTTTGGAGGTTCGCCGTTTCCCCGCATGGACCACCCGTCGGCGCGGCCCGAGGAGAGACGCTTGCGCGGATCTCGACAGGCCTCGTCCAGCTGCACTCCCGCTACTACGGGAAGGGGCCGACCAAGGCCAAGACCCACATGGTCAACGGCACGGTCGTCTCGATTCTGCGCGGCGGCTTCACGACGGTCGAGCGCACGCTGATCGACACCGGGGAGATCGACTCCGTCTACCGGATGCGCCGCAGCTTCCAGCAGGCGATGGAGAGCGAGTTCCGCCAGGTCGTCGAGGAGTCGACTGGCCGCAAGGTGATCGCCTACATGAGCTCGATCCATGTCGACCCCGATCTCGCGGTGGAGATCTTCGTTCTGGAACCCACCGATGATTCCGAGCCGGCGCCGGCGGAACCCTTCCCGACGGGCTTGTCAGCCGAGGACGAGCAGGGTTAACCGGGCCGGTCGCCGTTTGCGGATCGTCGGCGGCCGATGGACGGCCGCCACCGCCGCCTCCCGATCCCGGTGGATGGCCAGTGCCCGGTGATTCCGCGCGCCCCCCAGCTTGGCGGGGCGGAGCGGCCCCGCTAGACCGCTCCACCCGCTCGCCTCAACGCCCCATCCCCTTGTGGTGCGCAGCTCCCATTACGGCAGGGAGTCTCGAAATCTCGATCCGGCCTGGAGCTCGATCAGCTGATGGAGCCCTCCTCGGTTGCTCATCCCTCGCTATCCGAGGAAACCCGACCCTGCCCGGTGCAGGGCGTGTCTCCAAGTCTCTTACGTGAGTCGCACCCCCGGCGCGATCCGGCGCCGATGCTGCTCCTCCTGGACGTTTGGTCATTCTAGTTCGGCGGCACGCGAATTAGAAGTCCCGGGTAAATGCGAGGTGGCGTCCGCGAATCGCGTTTTCCCGCTAATTGCGCAGAACAGGTCGCGCGGGGGGCGACTGGGCCCGCCGCCGCTACTACCGACCGGTAGCGGTGTTGCAGGTCGAACGAGAAGTTGCGATGCGCTTTAGGGCGTTCCCTACCCTGTGCAGCGCAGTGAGGCGGCTCGGCGGGAATCCTCGGCCGATGCGCCTCGCGGCCCCACGCTCGAAATGGCCAGGCGACAGACATCAGACCTCCTCCGGACGCGCGCCCCTCGTACGCAGCGCCGCCCGGAGCACCTCACCGAGCAGCGGGCCCGCCCGCCGATCGTCGAGATGCGCCGGGTCACCAAGGTCTACCCGGGCGGCCACGTAGGCCTCGAGCACGTCAGCCTCCGGGTCGATCGCGGGGAGTTCGTCTTCCTCGTCGGTCCCACCGGCTGCGGCAAGACCACCCTGATCAAGACCTTGATCCGCGAGCTGCGGCCCACCGAGGGCGAGGTGCTGATCGCCGGCCGAGACATCTCCTCGCTCCCCGACAAGAAGGTGCCCCAGCTGCGCCGCAGGATCGGCACCGTCTTCCAGGACTACAAGCTGCTGCCGACGCGCAACGTGTACGACAACGTCGCCTATGCGCTGCAGGTGATCGGCGCCTCGCGCTCCGAGATCCGCCGCAAGGTGCCCGACGCCCTCCGCCTCGTTGGCCTCGCCGACAAGGTCAAGAGCTTCCCTGACCAGCTCTCCGGCGGCGAGCAGCAACGTCTCTCGGTCGCGCGCGCCTTCGTCAACCATCCGCCGCTCCTCTTGGCGGATGAGCCGACCGGGAACCTCGATCCCAACACCTCCGTCGGGATCATGCAGGTGCTCTACCGGATCAACCGGACAGGCACCACCGTCGTGGTTGTCACCCACGACCGCGAGATGGTCGACAAGATGCGCCGCCGCGTGATCGCCCTCGACTCCGGCCGAGTCGTCCGCGACCAGGCGGCCGGCACCTACACCCCCGATGACGAGTCGACCCGCGAATTCGCTCTGCGGCTCCGCGAGGAGATGGGCCTCGAGGGCGAGGGGCCCAGCTACTAGGCGGCGAAGATGGGGCGAGTCTTCTTCTTCATCCGAGAGGGATTGAGGGCGCTGCGGCGGAGCGCCGCGCCCAGCCTGGCGGCGATCGTCACGGTGGGGATCACAGTGCTCCTGCTGGGTGTGCTGATCCCGGTCCTGCAGACAGCGAATGGCAAGACCAACGAGGTGCGCAATCAGGTCGGCTTGCGGGTTTTCTTGAACGACGAGTACAACGCTCCGGCAATCCCCCAGCAGCAGATCGACGACCTGAAGTCGAAGCTGGCGGCCGTCCCTCATGTCGAGTCGGTTCAGTACGTGGACAAGCAGGAGGCGCTCAAGGAGCTCGGCGGGCAGTTCGAGGCCAGAAACCAGGCCAACCTGATCACGGAGCTGCCCGGGAACCACAATCCGCTGCCGTCCTCGTTCAACGTGAAGCCCGACGACCTCTCGAACCTCCCAGGGATTCGAGCAGCGATCACGCCACCCGGGGCAAATGGTCAGCCGACCCCGATCAGTCCGATCATCAGCGAGGTGAATGACTCGCGCGATGAGGCGAACAAGATCACCGGCGCGACCAGCGCGGTGCGGTGGATCCTCGGAGTCCTCTCGGGCCTGTTGCTGATCGCGTCGCTGCTCCTGGTCGGCAACACGATCCGCCTCTCGATCTACGCTCGCCGCCGCGAGGTCGAGGTGATGCGCCTGGTGGGCGCGACCAACTGGTTCATCCGCTGGCCGTTCATGGTGGAGGGCCTGGTTTGCGGGCTGCTCGGCGCGGTGGCGGCAATCGGCTTCCTCTTCCTTGGTAAGCAGGTGATCGTGGATCCGCTCGCGAACGACTTCCACCTGATCTCCTCGGGGCACACGATCGGCTTCGCCAGCCTCGCTCTCGTCCTTCTGTGCGTGGCCATGGCGGTTTCAGCGATGGGCAGCGGCCTGACGCTGCGTCGCTTCCTCCGGATTTGAGCCGCCGAACACTTGCCATCGCGGCGGCGGTCGCGATCGCATTCGTGGTGGGCATCGTCGCCGGTGGGCAGGTCGGCGCGATCCGGGACGCCGTCGACGACGTCTTCGGCAACCCCAGCCAGGACGCGACCGCCCAGGCGATCGACCTGATCCACGACGACTACTTCCACACGGTCGACGACAACGATCTCGAGAACGCCTCGATCGGCTCGATCATCGACCACATCAAGGAGCGATACGGCGATCGCTTCTCCCACTACTTCACCCCCAGCGAGTACGACCGCTTCAAGCAGGGCTCGAGCCTCTCGGGGGTGGGCATCGCCGTCAACGAGGTCGACCGCGGACTGCGCGTCGCGACCGTCTACAAGCACACACCGGCCAGGGACGCCGGGATCCAGCCGGGCGATGTGATCACCGCGGTCAACGGAACCCCGATCGCGGGGAAGGACGTCGACACGGTCACCAACCAGATCCGCGGGCCAGCCGGGACCAAGGTCACGCTCACCGTGGCGAGCCGTGATGGCAAGAGCCGCGACCTGACCCTGACCCGGCGCGAGGTCAACATCCCGCAGGTCGTCGGGCACATCGAGACGGTCAACGGCGTGAAGCTGGGCTACGTGCGCCTCGCCGGGTTCTTTCCGGGCGCTCATGCGGAGCTGCGCAGGGAGGTCGAGAACCTCTACTCGCAGGGCGCCCAGGGCCTGGTGCTGGACCTGCGCGGCAATGGTGGCGGCCTGCTCACGGAGGCGGTCCTGGTCTCCAGCATCTTCGTCCCCAACGGTGAGATCGTCTCCACCCACGGACGCACCCAGAGCACCAAGACCTTCGAGGCGACCGGGAATGCGCTGCCGCGTCATCCGATGGTGGTCCTGATCAACGGGGACACCGCCTCCGCCTCTGAGATCGTCACGGCGGCCCTCGAGGAGTCGGGATTGGCGAAGGTGGTCGGGACCACCTCGTTCGGCAAGGGCACCTTCCAAGAGGTCATGCCGCTCGAGAACGGCGGCGCGCTCGACCTCACGGTCGGGGAGTATCTGACCCGAAATGGGACATCGATCAACGGCACCGGGATCACCCCCCAGGTGAACGCGAAGGACAACCCCTCGACCAAGCCGGACGAGGGGCGCCAACGGGCTCTCCAGGTGCTGGACCAGCAGCTCTGAGCTCCCGGGGAGCAGGACAGAGACGGGTCGTTCTCGTCTTGAAGCGCGGTCGCTTCCTGGTCGGCGAGCCGCTCTTCGAGCGCGGCGGCCGGATCGAGCTCGGCGGTGGCCGTAGGGCGGCGACACCAGGCCGAATGGCGCTGGTCGAGCTCGGCCAGGGCCGCGGCCGCGCGCGGGTGGTCCGCCAGCTCGGCGATCCGCGGCGTGCGGCCGACGTGCTCGACGCGATGCTGGAGGACAGGCAGGTGCGCGTCGGATTCTCCCGGCGGATCGAGGAGGAGGCCGGCGAGGCGCCGGCGCGGGCCACGGCCATGGATGTCGACCGGCGGGACCTGCGCGATCTACCCACGTTCACCGTTGACCCGGCGAGCGCGCACGACTTCGACGACGCCGTCTCCGCCACTCGGACCGAGCGCGGCGTGCGCCTCTGGATCCATATCGCCGACGTGGCCGCCCATGTTCGCCCGGGCACGTCGCTGGAGAGGGAGGCCCATCGGCGGGCGAACTCCACCTACGTCCCCGGTCGGGTCGCACCGATGCTCCCGCACGCACTATCGAGCGACGCCTGCAGCCTCGCTCCCGATCGGGATCGCCTGGCGGTCACCTCGGAGATCGAGCTCTCGGAGGCCGGCGAGCCGCTCGCGGCGAGCTTCTACCGCAGCCGGATCCGCTCGGACGCACGCCTCGACTACGACGAGCTCGACGAGATCTTCGCCGGCGGCGGCCGGCCGCCCGTAGCGATCGCGGAGCCGCTGGTGCTGGCGCGTCAGGCGGCCGCGGCCCTCGCCGGGGGCCGCCCGCGCTCGTCGCTAGAGGTGGAGAGCTTCGAGCCGGAGTTTCGCTTCGAGGACGGCCAGGTGACCGGCGCCCACTCGGTCCCGCAGACCGAAGCACACCGGCTGATCGAGCACCTGATGATCCTCACCAACGAGCGTGTGGCGGAGCTGCTCGAGCGCCGCCGCGTCCCGACGATCTACCGGGTCCACGAGCAGCCCGACGCGGAGCGGATCCGCCGGATGATCGAGCAGCTCGCAGCCCTCGACATCCCGACGCCGGCGCTGCCCGACTCAATCACCCCCCAGCAGGCCGGCGAGCTCGCCGGGGAGCAGAGCCGGCTGGTCGCCCGGGAGGCCGAGCGCCGGGGGCATGGACGCGAGGCGTATACATCGCTTGTGCTTCGCTCGCTTCAACAGGCGCACTACGCGGATCGCAACCTCGGCCACGCCGGCCTGGGGAGTCACGCGTACTCGCACTTCACCTCTCCGATCCGCCGCTATCCGGACCTGATCGCCCACCGTTCCCTGCTCTCGGCGATCGGGGCGGGGGAGGAGGCACCGCACGCCGAGGGGCTCGCCGAGCTCGCCGCCCACTGCTCGGGGCGCGAGCGCGACGCCACCCGCACCGAACGCGACGCCGACTCGATCTGTGCCTCGTTCCTCCTCGAGCGGGAGCTGTTCGAGCGAGGCCCGGACAGCCGGTTCGAGGGGGAGGTTTCGGGCGTGGTCGGGGCCGGTGCCTTCGTTCGTTTCGGCGGGGCGCTCGCCGACGTCTATGAGGGCTTCCTGCCCGCCCGGCGGATCGGCGGCCGCGAGCGCTACGAGCTGGACGTGACCGAGACCAGGCTGGTTGGCGCCCGTGGCGGCGGCGCGATCCGGATCGGGGATCCGGTCACCGTCAGCGTCGACCGGGTGGAGGCGCCCCGCGGCCGGGTGGACCTGCTTCCCTCAGAGTGATGGCCAAGAAGTCGAAAGGACCGAGGACCCCGGTGAGCGGGGACGTCGCCACAAACCGGCGGGCCCGGCACAAGTTCCAGGTGCTGGAGAGGATGGAGGCCGGTATTGAGCTGCAGGGGAGTGAGGTCAAGTCGCTGCGCGACGGCAAGGCGCAGATCAACGAGGCCTACGCGGTGATCGATCGGGGGGAGGTCTGGTTGCGAGGCGCCCACATCCCACCGTACCTCCCCGCCTCCGATCTGAACCACGATCCCGATCGACCACGCAAGCTGCTCCTCCACCGGCGAGAGATCGAGCGTCTGATCGGCAAGACCGCCGAGCGCGGCCTCACACTCGTCCCGACGCGTATCTACTTCAAGGGCCCTCGAGCGAAGGTCGAGCTGGCGCTGGCCAAGGGCAAGGAGGGCCGAGACCGCCGCCGGGAGATCGCCGACCGGGATCTTCGCCGAGAGGTCGAGCGGGATTTCAAACAGCGCTTGAGCTGAGCAGGCTCTCGCCCGATGTGAGGGCAAAGACCCCTGCACGAGAAAGCCGATCCCGTGCAAGGATTGGACACGACGATGCTTGCTGCAATCGACACAGGCACGATCACCGACTTCGTCAACGATCATCCCGCCGTGGTCTACGGCATCGCGGGCGCGGTGATCCTGCTGCTGGTCCTGCTCCTGCTGATCAATCGTCGCCGGAAGAAGGCGCGTGAAGGCGGCGACGGAGCCTCCCGCAGCGAGGACCGTCAGGCCAAGAAGCAGCCGAAGGCCGACGCCAAGGAAGCGAAGGCCGACGCCAAGGAAGCGAAGGTCGATGCCAAGCAGCAGGCAAAGCCCGAGGCCAAGGGCGCAAAGGACGTCCCCCCGCAGGAGGAGGCGGAGACGAAGGTCGATGCCAAGGCCGGCGACGAAGCGGAGGGCAAGCCGAGCCGGAAGGGCCGCCGCGAGGCTCGCAAGGAAAAGAGAAAGCGGCTGGCGGAGGAGAAGCGCACCGCGGAGGAGAAGGACCGTCGCGCCTGGGAGGACGAGCGAAAGCGTCGTCGCGACGAGCGTCGGCAGCGCAAGGAGGAGCGAGCCCGCCGCAAGGCTGAGCGCAAGGGCGTGGCCGCCCCCGAGCCCGCCGAGGACGTTGAAGAGAAGGCGCGGCAGGAGGAGGGCACGGATGGCGCCGAGGTGAAGACGGCCGGAGACGGTGGCGAGGAGAAGTCCACGATGCTTGCAGCCGCCCTGGGGCTGGGCGCGGCCGAGGCGGCGAAGAAGGCTGGCAGGGACGGAGAGGAGAAGGGCGGGGAGGAAGAGCAAGGCACGAAGCAGCTCGAGGAGGTGCCGATCGGGACAGAGGGCGAGTCCGACCGCCAGGAGGGCTCGAAGGAGGAATCCCCGACGCCGACCGAAACTGAGCACACGGCCGGCACCGAGCAGGAGGTCGCCGAGGACACGGCGGTGACTCCGCTTGCCACCGAGCCGTCCAGCGCTCCGGGTGGCTTCTCATCGACTTCATCGGACGAGCCCGAGAGCGAGCCGCAGAAGCATTCAACCTCGACTCCCGAGCCGGTCGCCGGTGTGGAGGAGTCCGAGACAACGGTTGCCGAGCCCGGCGCCTCAGGCGCCGAGTCGGGGGTGTCGGCTGAACTCCAACAAGAGCCGAGCCCGCCCGCGGATGAGGATCGCGCGGTGACTCCTGCTTCCCGTTGGGCCGGATCGCTTCAGGATGAGATCGACCGCCTCGCAAGCGAGAACGAGGCGAAGGCATCTGGGCCCGAGGAGGCTGCGGCACTCGCTCCCGACTCCACCCCGAGCCGTCCGTACGACGCCCCGCTGGAGCGCGAGGTGACGCCACCGTCGGAGTCTCCGCCCTCTGCGGCGCTTTCGCCCCGCCCCGCGTCTGGCCTCGACGATGAGGAGGAGCGTGTGCGGCAGGCCGCCGAGGAGCGCCTCCGCCGCGCGCAGCAACTCGAGCGCGATGCCGAGCAGCGTGTCAAGCGCGCCGAGGAGGAGACCGAACAGCTGATCAAGATGGCCGCGGACCAGGCGAGGCGGCAGGCCGAGGAGGAGGCGCGCAAGACATCCGAGGCGAAGCTCCGTGAGGAGGCCGAGAACCTGCGCCTGGAGAGCGAGCGGCGTGCGCAGGAGGAATCCGAGCGCGTGCGGCGCGAGGTGGAGGACCGCACCAAGGAGGCGATCGAGCAAGCCCGCGCTGACGCGGATGCCCGTCTGGCTCAGGCGGTCGAGCAGGCCCGCAGAGAGGCCGAGGAGCGAGTCCGCGCCGAGGCGGATGAGCGCATCGGAGCGGAGACGAGCCGCGTTCAGGAGGACGCCGACCGACGCGCTCGAGCCAAGTTCGAGGAGGAGGAGCAGAGGCTGGTGGCCGAGCGCGAGCAGCGGGAGCGCGCCATGGAAGAGGCGTTCAAGCGCCTCGAGGAGGTCGAGAGGAGGGCGACCGAGGCCGAACAGCGGGCAGCGGACGCCGAGCGACTGGCCCAGCTCAAGGTGGAGGAGGCCGAGCGCGAGCGCAGGCTTCGTGAGGTGCTGGAGAGGGTCGCCGCCGCCGAGGAGCGCGCCAAGGAGGCGGAGCAAAAGGCCCGCGCCGCGGAGACCGCCGCCGCGACGAGCATCCGGGCAGCGGGGGCGATGGGCGCCCCGACCGTCTCGCCGCCCGCCTCTGACCCGCCCGCGGCCCCCGCGCCACCGCCAACGTCGCCCCCCGCCTCCGATTCGCACGCGGCCCCGGCGCCCCGCCCACCGTCGCCCCCGGCCTCGGATCCGCCCGAGGCCCTGGCGCCCCGCCCACCGTCGCCCCCCGCGCCGCCTCCCACAGTGCGACCCGAGGCCGAGCCCAAAGATGAGGTGGAAGCGCAGGAGGACGCCGACGAGACCGAGGGCAAGCAGGAAGAGGAGGCCGGAGGAGCCGGCATCCTAGGCCGCACCGTCGGAGCGATCCTGGGGGTTGGAACCGCGGGCGAGCGGTCGGATGAGGCCGAGGGCGAAGAGCGCGAGCCCAGGGCGGAGGAAGAGCCGGAGGACGGAGCGAACGTAGTCGCGGATGAGCCGGTGGAGGCGCCCCCGGCTGCGGACGCCGGCGATCGAATCAACCTCAACCGTGCCACCTTCGAGCAGCTCCGCGACATCGGCTTCTCCGTCACGCAGGCGACCCGGGTGATCACCTACCGAGAGCGCGAGGACGGCTTCGACTCACTCGACGACCTCGGCAACGTGCCGGGCATGCCCGGGACGTTCCTGCACGAGGTCCAGCCGAAGCTGACTGTCTAGAGGCTGCGCGGCAGGTGCGTCGCCGAGACTCCGGCGGCGAGCGCGGCGACCAGCAGCAGGTAGGTGGCGGCCACCAGCACGCGCGTGCGCGCCGGGATGCGGTGATATGCGCGGCCCTCGGGAGTGTTGCGCGCGCGCCAGCGCCGCCAGGACTCCAGTCCTCCGAGCAGGAGGATGAGCACCAGGATCGGACTGGGGAAGACGAACGCCATCGCCACCAGGCCGGCGAATCCCGCGAGCCAGACCCACGGGGAGAGGGCAGCCATCGCACGGCCGCCGTCGAGCGGCAGCACCGGGACGAGGTTGAAGAGGTTGATGAAGAAGCCGATGAAGGCGAGGGCCTGCCAGAAGTGAGCGCCGGTCGCCAGCCAGATACCGAGCGGCACCAGCGTGGCGATGGATCCGAGGATCGGCCCGGCCAGGCCGACGCGGGCCTCGGCCGCCGCGTCATCTCCCATCGACTTGGCAGAGATCACGGCCCCCAGGAAGGGGATGAACATGGGCGCGGAGGCCTTGACCCCCTCGCGGCGGAGCTGGAAGACGTGCCCGAGCTCGTGCAACAGGAGGAGCAGCACGAAGCCGATCGAGAAGAGCCAGCCGAAGATCAGCTGGTACGCGGCGATCGAGACGAGCATCGAAGCAGAGGTCGTGAACAGCTTCAGCTTCGGCAGCGCGACGAGGAGCAGCTTCGCCTTGGCGGCGAGGTTCGCGATCAGGACGCCAAGCGCAGCGAGGGCGCTCCCGATTCGCTTCAGCAGCCCCTGCCTGCGGCCGGAGCCGGGGTGGATGGGCTCGAGATCGGTGTGCTGATGGGCTTCCATCGTCGGTTTCAAATCTAGCGTCATGACTTCACCGGCCCTAAGCCCCCGCGGCTACCATTGATCCACATAGCACGGGGCCGAAATTGGATTCGACTTGGTCATCCGTGCGATCAGGTTGCAGGTCGAGGTTCCAGGAGGCCTCGTTAAACACCTGGACCAACCAATACGTGCGGACCATGAGTTCGCCCTCGCCGCTTAGCTAGAACCTAAGCAGTGAGTGTCGGCCCACCCGAGCCCGAGGGGTGGGGTCACCGGCATCAGAATCGGGCTCACCCGGTCGGCCCGTCCCGACCGTCCGGGGACATCGAAGGGACTTGGCCCTCCGGCATCTCCCGCCGGCAGCGGAGGTCGAAGGGCGAGAACAAAGCGCCGGCTATACCTGTAGAAGCCGATCGCTCGTGGCCGAGGACGCCGGTTCGAAACCGGCCGGCTCCATCTGCGAAGCGCTCAGATTTCGGTGGTAAGCCGGACGGCTATCGCATGCAGTCATACTCCACTGGACTGCATGCCGGAGATCACCGAGCGAGAGCAAGAGGAAATCGACGCCGCGAACAAGTCGGGCAGCACGCCGGTCGTCTTCATCCATGGGCTCTGGCTCCTGCCCAGCAGCTGGGACCGCTGGGGCGAGTTCTTCAAGAAGGCAGGCTATGCGCCGCTCGCGCCCGATTGGCCCGACGACCCCGAGACCGTCGAGCAGGCAAGGGCCAACCCCGACGTATTCGCGAAGAAGACGCTGAAGCAGATCGGCGATCACACCGCCGAGGTCATGGGCGGCCTGACCAAGAAGCCTGCCGTGATGGGCCACTCCACGGGCGGCCTGCTGGCCCAGCTGATCGCCGACCGGGGCCTGTCGGCCGCCACAGTGGCGATCGATCCGGGTCCGTTCCGGGGCGTCCTGCCACTGCCCGTCTCGGCGCTCCGCTCCGCAGCCCCGGTGCTCAAAAACCCGCTCAACCGGGGCCGCGCGGTCACGCTGACTCTCGATCAGTTCAAGTACGGCTGGGCCACCGCCCTCGACGACGATGAGGCGAAGCAGCTCTACGACACGTACCACGTGGCGGCGTCAGGGGCGGCGCTGATGCAGATGGCAAACGCCAACGTCAACCCCTTCACCGAGGCCAAGCTCGACCCGAAGAACCCGGATCGGGGGCCGCTCCTGATCATCGACGGGGAGAAGGACCACACCGTCCCCTGGGCGATTGCGAACGCCTCCTACAAGCGGCAGAAGCGAAACCCGGCGGTGACCGAGATCAAGCAGATCCCGAACCGGGGTCACTCGCTGACGATCGACACGGGCTGGCAGGAGGTCGCCCAGACCGCCCTCGATTTCGTCAAGCGGTTCACCTGAGGCTGCCGGCCTAGCTCCCGCCGCGCCAGAGATCGGTCAGCGCGCCCTCCGGACCATCAAGCGGGTCCGCTCTCGGCAGGGGCACCGCGCGAATGTTGGCGACCACCTCGTCGTGCTCCGCAGGATCTCCGCGCCGGATGTCCCAGGGCATTCCGTCCGGGTAGGCCCCGATCACCAGCAGGTCGGAGCTCGAGCCCTCGTTGCAGTGGCCGGTGCCGGCGGGGAGCACGAGCACGTCGCCACCGCCGATCTCGAAGCTGCGCCCGCTTGGACCGCCGAGCCTCACGGTCGCGGTCCCGCCGACGATCCCGAGCACCTCGTGGGCGATCGAGTGGAAGTGGTGGAAGGAGAAGATCCCATCGCGCCAGTCGGGGACCCAGTCGTTCCCGTCGAACAGCTCCTCGCAGCGATCAGCGTCCCGGGCCGCCTCGACCTCGTGATAGATCAAGACCGGCAGGGGCGAGTTCGGAATCCCGCCGTCGTCCTCGAAGCGGTGCGTCTCCGGCTCCACCGGCCTAGCGAGCGTCGGCCCACGGGTCGTGCAGGGGACGAAGGCCGAGCTCGAGCGAGCGCTCCGCGACCCGTGCGGCGCGGTTGGCCGAGCGCACGGAGCCGAAGCTGGCCACGGCCAAGATCAGGGTGCCGCCGCCGGTGCCGAGCTTGGCGATCGTCGTGATGTCGGCCATCGCCCGCAGGCTAGCTAGACCGTCGCTCGCGGTGAGCAGCCGTCCTTAACGGGCAGTTCACGTGACGTTTACCTGTCGGCGCGAGCCTGGGCCGATGATGGAGGAGACGGGATAGGTACGACCATGCATGGACGACCGATCTGGGGTTTGAGCGTCTGGGGCGGCTTTGTCTGCGTCCTCCTCTCTCTCAGCTCGCTGATGCATGGCAGCGTGGACGCGAGCGGGGTGATGCTGTTAGGCGCGGTGGTCCTGGTCGGCTGGGCGGCCTGGCTCGCCCACCGCGAGCACTGATCTAACGCATGTTGTCCGTGTGCCCAAGCGAATAGCGACCCGGCAACGGGTAGAAGCAGACGCCGTGTGGGCCGCTGCCGACCGGGATGCGCGCGAGCAGGTGGCCGTTCTCCGTGCTGATCGCATAGACGACGCCGTTGTAGCGGCCGGAGATCCAGAGCACCTTGCCATCGGCGGACACGCCACCCATGTCGGGGCTCCCTCCACCCGGGATAGCCCACTTGTGCACCACCTTGCGGGTCGCGAAGGAGATGACCGAGATCGACCCCTCGCCTCGGTTCGAGACGAAGAGGTAGCGGGAGTCGCGGCTCGGGTACAGGCCGTGCGCCGCGAGACCGGTGGGGATGAACCCGATCCGCCGGAACGTCCGGGCATCGACCATCCACACGCCGTTCCTGTGCAGATCCGCGATGTAGAAGATGCGACCGTCGGGAGAGATTCGAACGTCCTGCGGGCTCGCTCCCGGAAGGAGCTGGAGCGTCCCGACCACCTTCTCTCGGCGAACATCGACCTTGATCAGGTTTCCTCCGAATTCGCAGCTCGCCACGAGGTAGCGGCCATCGGCCGTGAAGTCCATGTGGTTCACCCCCGCGCACGGGACGTGGAGAGTGTGGTGGAGCTGCATGGTTTGGGCGTCGCGAAAAGCAAGCGCCTGCATGCGCTCCTCCACGACGATCGCGTAGTGCCCGTCTGGGGTGAAGTAGAGGTTGTATGGATCCGTCACCGGGACGGTGCGGCCGCGCTGCCCCGTCCTTGGGTCGATCGCGGTCAGGCTGTTTCCCATGTCGTTGTTGACCCACAGGGTCTTCAAGTCATAGGAGGGGACGACGTGCTGGGGGTTGATCCCAACCGGGAACTGGTCGATCACCTTGTAGGTCTTCGGGTTGATCACGCTCACCGTGTTGCTGTCGCTGTTCGGCACGTAGACCCTGCTCGGGAACTTCCTCACCGCCGGGGCCAGCCGGCCGGGCCGGTCTGCGGCGTAGACGTCGTGGGGATCGAGGAGCGGCGGCACGGCGAAGGTCCGCCCGGTGCCGGATTGTTCTCCTGCCGCCGGCGCCCCGGACGACGGAGGGTGGCCGGATCCACCGGTGAGGGTGATAACCACCGCGGCCGCGATTCCGAGCGCGGCGACCAGAGCGGTCAGCCGGATCCGGCCCCGACGACGGGCACGAGCGATTGCCGCCCGGCGGCGCCGCTCGCGCCTGGAGCGCTCCCTGGGGTCCCGGGTCTTTGAGGGGTCCGGTGTCACGCCACCTGGTCGCTTTGTGCGGGAATACTGCCCCCTTACGTTCGCACTCAGAACATGAACGGAACATGAACTTGTCGGACAACCAGGTGCGGCGGCTGAAGTTGGCAGGATAGTCAGGGTCCTTGTCGGACGTACGATCAGATCCGTCGGGTCGCCGCCGAGTGCGCCCGCGCCGGCGAATCAGCGGCGCCCGCCGGCGCGGGCTGCTTCGCTTCGGCGTGCTCCTCGTGCTCGTTGGCTGGCTGGTCGTGCTGGCGGCGAGGGGGCTTTTCACAGGTGGCTCAAACGGGCAGTCCGGGTCGACGACCGCCTCGGGCGGTCCCGCTCGGACGGTGGCCCCGAGGGCAACGGTCTCGTCGTTGCGTTTGCCCGGTCCTCTCCATGGGGCGACCGCCGCCGTCAGCGGCGACCGCCTCCTGGTCATCGGCGGCGCGGACCGTGCAGACGTCTCGACGAACAGGGTGCTCGCTCTGGACCCGCGCACGGGGAGGGTCTCACCGGCGGGGACCTTGCTCGAGCCGCTCCACGATGCGGCCGCCGCCTCGCTCGGGGGCCGCATCTTGGTCTTCGGGGGCGGCGCAACCACCAGCTACGACACCGTTCAGGGGCTTTCACCTCGCGGCTCGGCTCGCCAGGTGGGTCATCTTCCGACAGGGCTTTCCGACCTCTCCGCGGTCAGCACGGGCGGGACGACCTACGTGCTCGGCGGGTATGACGGCCAGCGCCCGTCCGCGTCGGTGTTTCGCACGACCGACGGGCGGAGTTTCACGACGGCGGCCAGGCTTCCGACGGCGGTTCGGTACACCGCGGCGGCGGCGCTCGGCAGCCGGATCTATGCCTTCGGCGGGGAGCTCTCCACCGGGGGGGACACGGACCGGATCCAGGCGTACGACACCGGAACCGGGAGAGCATCCGTCATCGGACACCTTGCGCAGGGGGTCGACCACGCCTCGGCGGTGGTGCTTGACGGCGTCATCTACCTGCTCGGTGGCCGCCGAAGCGGTGTGCCGAGCGACCGGATCCTTCGTTTTGACCCGTCGAGCGGGGCAACGCGACCCGCCGGGAGGCTGCCGATGCCCGTGTACGATGCGGCCGCCGGCAGCGCCGCGGGCGTCGGCTATCTGGCAGGTGGGATCGGCCTCCAGGGAACCAGTGTGGACTCAGTCGTGGCATTGTCAGAAAATCCTTAGGGACGAGGCGTAGCCTTTGAGGGGATGAGGTATCTCCGCCGCATCTCGACACGCAGGCTCCTCGCGCTCTGCGCGGCGACACTGGCGTTTGGCGTTGGCGCCGTGGCCCTGGCCATGGCCGCGACGGGCGGCGGTCCGAAGCCCCCGGCCGAGCCCCTGCCGGTAGCCGTCCACGATGCCCTCACGGCGCCGACCGTCCAGGGAGTCAGCGCCCGCATCCAGTTCACCAACCACCTGATCAACGGCTCCAACGTGCAGGGCGCGGACCCGATCCTCAGCGGAGCGTCGGGGCGCCTCTGGGCATCCTCCGATGGGCACCTCCGGCTCGAGCTGCAGGCCGACTCCAATTCCGAGGGCGCCACCAGCGACAGCCAGGTGGTCTCTGACGGTCACCGCGCCTGGGTCTATGACTCCGGCTCGAACACCGTCTTCGAGGGCACCCTTCCCGCAGGACATGACGGCAAGGATCGAGGCAGGTCGGCGACCGAGCAGCCGCCGTCGCTGACCGAGATCAAGAAGGGCATCGCCCGGCTCGCAGACCACGCTCTCTTGAGTGGAGCCCAGCCCACCGATATCGCGGGCCAGCCCGCCTACACGGTCCGCGTCGAGCCCAAGCGCGATGCAGGCCTGCTCGGCGGGGCCGAGCTCGCCTGGGACGCGGTGCACGGGACTCCCCTGCGGGCAGCGGTCTACGCGCGTGGAGACAGCTCGCCGGTGCTGGAGCTGAAGGTCACCGACATCTCTTACGGCGCCGTTTCGTCGTCGGTCTTCGATATCAGTCCGCCCCCCGATGCGAAGGTCACCGACGTCAATCCGCCAGCCCACGGCGGCGGGGCACAGTCCGATGCGACCCCGGTCACCGGCTTGCAGGCCGTCCAGCGGCAGACGGCCTTCGCGGTCGCTGCCCCGGACACACTGGCTGGCCTGCCCCGGAACGAGGTCCGCCTCATCCAGAGCGGCAAGGACGCCGGGGCGCTGGTCACCTACGGGCAGGGCCTCGGCGGGATCGCCGTGATCGAAGGGCCCGCCGGTCCCGCGCAGGCAACGGGCTCGCAGAGCGGCGATCAAGGCCAGCTCAGCCTCCCGAAGGTGTCGGTGAACGGCGCACAGGGCGAGGAGCTGGAGACTGCCCTCGGGACCATGGTGAGATTCCAGCGCGCCGGCGTCGAGTACACGGTGATCGCTTCGGCGCCCCCGTCAAAGGTGCAGACGGCCGCCCGAGACCTCTAGTAGATGGCGGAATCTCCGCCGATTGAGGTCCGGGGGCTGGTCAAGCGCTACGGGGAGATCACGGCGGTCGACGACGTCGACCTGACCGTCAACTCCGGCGACGTCTTCGGGTACCTGGGGCCGAACGGGGCCGGCAAGACGACATCGCTGCGGATGATGCTCGGCCTGATCCGGCCGTCCGCCGGGTCGGTGCGGCTCTTCGGCCGCGATCCGCAGATCAGCGTCGCGGCCCTGGAGGGGGTGGCGGGTTTCGTCGAGGCCCCCTCGTTCTATCCCTACCTCAGCGGGCTCGACAACCTGAAGCTCTGCGCCGCCCTCGACGGCACCGCAACGACCACGACGATCGACGAGGTCCTGGAGATCGTCGAGCTCCGGGACCGAGCAAAGGACAAGGTCAAGGGCTACTCCCACGGCATGCGCCAGCGACTCGGCATCGCATCGGCGCTGCTGCGCAGGCCACGCCTGCTGCTGCTCGACGAGCCCGCCACCGGGCTCGATCCGGCGGGGATGCGGGACATGCGATTGCTGATCCGGGATCTCGGTGAGCGCGGGATCACCGTCCTGCTCTCCAGCCATCAGATGATGGAGGTCGAGGAGCTCTGCAACCGGGTGGCGATCATCCGCAGCGGGCGGGTCGCCTATGAGGGATCCCTCGCCGAGCTTCGCGGCAGGGCCGGGGTGAGCTACCGGCTGCGGACCACCGACGACGCCAGGGCGAAGGACGTCTGCCTGGCTCAGCCGGGCATCGAGGAGGTCGCCGAGACAGGCGAGGCGGGGTTGACCTTCAAGGCCGCCGACGAGGGCTCCGTGGCCGCCCTCTCGGTCGCCCTGGCGGAGTCCGGCGCTCCGGTCCTCGAGCTGACGCCGCAGCAGGCGACCCTCGAGGACCTCTTCTTCCAGCTGACCGAGGACGATGGCCAGGAGCCGTCGCTGCGGAGAGAGCAGCTGATCGAGGAGCTGGCATGAGGTCGGGAGTGATGACCGTCTACCGCTGGGAGCTGCGCAAGCTGCGGGCGCAGAAGCGGACGTATCTGGGCCTGGGCGCGGCGGCCGCCGTCCCGATCATCTTCGTGACCGCCCTGGTGACCGGAGGCGGACGCCCCAACGACGTCGCCTTCGGCCGCTACGTACACGACACGGGGCTGGCGGTCCCCCTTGTCCTCTTGCTGTTCGGCTCGATCTGGCTGTTCCCGCTGATCACGGCGCTGGTCGCGGGCGACATCGTCGCCTCCGAGGATCGCAACGCGACGCTGAAGATGATCCTGACACGCTCGGTCGAGCGCCACCAGGTGTTCGCCGGCAAGGCTCTGGCGGCCGCCACCTATGCGGTGCTCGCCATCGCGATCGCCGGGGCGGTCGCGCTCGGAGCCGGGAATCCTTGCCTCGGGTTCAACCCGGTGACCACGCTCTCGGGAACGGTCGTCTCGGCGCCGAAGGGCCTCGAGCTGGTGGGCGCCAGCCTCCTCGTCTACCTGCTTCCGATCCTGGCGATCGCCTGCATCGGGCTGCTCCTCTCGACGGTCTTCCGCAACAGCGGCGCCGCAATCGTCGGGACGCTGATGTTCTCCCTCCTGGTTCAGCTGGTCGGCATCCTGCCCGGCCTCAGCGGGCTCCATCCCTATCTGCTCAGCACCCAGTTCAATGCCTGGCAGGGCCTGCTTCGCACCCCCGCGGACTGGGATCCGATCCTGCGCTCGCTCTGGGTCTGTGCCCTCTACGGGCTCCCGGCGCTGGTCGCGGCCGCCCTCGTCTTTCTCCGCCGCGACGTCGCCGAAAGCTAGCGCCGGCTCCGCTGTCATCTCGCGTTCATCTTCGCGAGACAATCTCCGTGGGCCGATATGCGTGTGCTGATCGTCGAGGACGAGGCCAAGATGGCCGGACTGCTCCGCAAGGGGCTGCGGCAGGAGGGGTTTGCCGCGGACCTGGCCCTCAAGGGCGAGGACGCCCTCTGGATGGCCGGTTCGACCGAGTACGACGCGATCGTGCTCGACCTGATGCTGCCCGGCATCGATGGCTTCGAGGTGTGCCGGCGTCTTCGGGACGACGGGGTCTGGTCCCCGATCCTGATGCTCACCGCCCGCGACAGCGTGCCCGACCGCGTGGCCGGCTTGGATGCGGGGGCCGACGACTACCTGGTCAAGCCCTTCTCCTACGCCGAGCTGCTCGCTCGCCTGCGCGCGCTGGCGAGACGAGGGAATGGTGAGCGCTCGCCGCAGCTGCAGGTGGGCGAGCTGCGCATGGATCCCGCCAAACGCCAGGTGTGGAGGGGGGAGGAGGAGGTCGAGCTCTCGGCCAAGGAGTTCGCCGTGCTCGAGGTCTTCATGCGGCGGCCTGGCGAGGTGCTCACACGGTTCCAGTTGCTCGAGCACGCCTGGGACTACGAGTACGAGAACCGCTCCAACATCGTTGACTCCTACGTGCGACTGCTGCGCAAGAAGATCGACAAGCCGTTCGACGCCGAGTCGATCCAGACCGTGCGCGGCGCGGGCTACCGCCTGCGCGAGAACGGCGGCTCTACTTGACTCGCATCCCGATCAGGCTGCGGATGACCCTGGCCTTCACGATCGTGATGGCGATTCTCCTGCCGGCACTCGGCTTCTACGTCTATTCGCGCTTCAAATCCGACCTCAGCGAGCAGATCGACCAGAGCCTTCGCTCACACGGCGACGACATCGCCGCGCTCGTCGCGCGCAAGGATCTGAGCAGGTCCACCAGCCTGCTCGGGCGGGAGGAGAGCTTCGCCCAGGTCCTCACGCCGAGCGGCGGGATCTACGCCAGCACCGACCAACTCGCCAACCACCCGCAGCTCACGCCGGCCGAGGCCGCGCGCGCGGCCCAGGCGTCGTTCCTCATCACCCGCCCTCACGTCCGCAGCATCGCGGGCAGGCGAGGCTCCTGGCGAGACCGGCGAACGCGCGCGGCCGCACCTTCGTCGTCGTGGTCGCGGCGTCGCTCGATGATCGCAACGAGTCTCTGCGCAACCTGAGGACGATCCTGCTGATCGGGGGCCCGGTTGGCCTGCTGCTCGCCTCGCTCGCGGGGTACGCGGTCTCGGGGACCGCACTGCGGCCAGTCGAAGCGATGCGCCGGCGGGCCGCCGCGATCTCGGCGGCCGAGCCCGAGCAGCGCTTGCCGCTGCCCGAGGCCAACGACGAGCTCCGGCGCCTCGGCGAGACGCTCAACCAGATGCTCGGCCGTCTCGAGGCGGCGCTGGAGCGGGAGCGCACCTTCGTCGATGACGCGAGCCATGAGCTGCGCACGCCGCTCGCCATGCACAAGACCGAGCTCGAGCTGGCGCTGCGCTACGCGAAGACACCGGAGGAGATGCGCGCCGCGATCGCCTCGGCGATCGTCGAGGTCGACCGCCTCAGCGCGCTCGCCGAGGATCTGCTGGTCCTGGCGCGCTCGGAGCAGGGCAAGCTGGCGCTGCATCTGCGGAGAGTGCGCCTCGCCGACCTCCTCGGCGACGTGCGCGAGCGGTTCGCCTCCCGGATCGATGGGTCCGGACGCTCCCTGGTGGTGGAGCCGACGAACGGGTTGACGATCGACGCCGACCCGGTTCGCCTCGAGCAGGCGCTCACCAATCTGGTCGAGAACGCCATCCAGCACGGCGATGGAGAGATCACGGTGCGGGCCAACGAGTCCGACCGCGATCTGCAGATCCATGTGGAGGACCGCGGCCCCGGTTTCCCGCCGGAGTTCCTCGACCGCGCCTTCGAGCGCTTCAGCCGCGCCGATCAGGCGCGTGGTGGCGACGGCACCGGATTGGGCCTGGCGATCGTGGAGGCGATCGCCCGCGCCCACAGGGGGACGGCCCACGCCGCCAACCGGAATGGGAGCGGCGCCGACGTCTGGATCGAGCTGCCCGCGCAGCCGCGGTGACCCGTTTTCACGGCCGATTCATCGCCTCTCCGTAGAACGGGTCGGGCAATCGACGAAAGGAGTCAGCAACATGCATTGGTCGAAGAAGTACGTGATCATCGGCGGCGCGATAGCCGCGCTCGCAGCGGGCGGTGCCGGCACGGCGATCGCGACCAGCGGCAGCGACGAGGGCGGGGCCACCGGTCCGGGCGCGGATCAGGCGAAGTCCGCCGCGCTCAAGATGTACCCGGGCTCTCACGCCAACTCGGTGGAGCGCGATTCGGAGAACGGCGCCACCTGGGAGGTCGAGGTCGCCAAGCCCGACGGCAGCACCGTCGACGTCCGCCTCGACCAGAACTACAAGCTGGTCGTTGCGGAGGCAGACAGCGAGGACCAGGGAGGTAACTGATGAACGCCCGGGCGGTCAAGCGCGCGGGAGCGGCGGCGGCGAGCATCGCCGGTCCTGCTCCCCGCGCTCGCCGGGTGCGGAGCGGAGGGTTCTACTGGTTCGGCAGCGACGAGCCGGCGAAGAAGAAGAACCAGCCCTCGAAGGCGAGCACCCCGGCGATCGCGCAGACCACGACGATCCGCTCGACCCCGCTGATCCCGTACTTCTCACGGACGTCGTGCTCGCGCTCGTCGCGCATGCTGCGGAGCCACGGCGAGGTGTGGCGGGCCCCCGCCGGCCGCCCGGTGACGTCGTCGTACTTGGCGCTCAGCCAGGTGAGGGCCGTTGCCAGCAGGAAGACCATTGCGGCGAGCACGACGATCACCGAGAAGACGGCGGTCATGCTCAGGTTGTTGACGTTCCCCTGCACCTTGGACCCCACCCAGACCGCGAACAGCGGCGCGCCGGTCCAGAGGTTGATGGAGCAGAGGGCCGACGCGGTGACCAGGCCGATCTTCTTCAGCGCCATCTCGGGCGGAGACTAGCTCCGACCGAGGAGCCGGGCCAGCAGCCCCGGCGGGCGTGACTCGATCTCCTCGCGCAGTGGCAGGCGGCCCTGCTTGCGGGCGCTCAGCACGCAGGCGGAGTGCGCGTGCCGGCGCCGTGACGAGTCTCCCTCGGGCGTCACCAGCATGTGCTCGCTGAGCGCGGGGAGGAGGCCGCCGCAAAGAGGACAGCGATAGGTGGCGGGCTTGCGATTGGCGGCGGGGCGGATCGCGTACCAGCGCGCCTTGCGAAAGTCCTCCTGGCTCATCGCCGGGATTTCGGGCGCCCGCCGTCATTGAGCAGTTCGGCGCAGGTGATTTCGGCGAGCCAGCGCTCGTAGTCCTCGGGCGTCCAGCCCCTCTCTTCGAGGAGCAGCAGGTACACCCTCGGATGGTTGAGCGTCCAGAGGATGTCGGCGGCTCGGTCCAGCGTGAGCCCCGCCTTGAGGCCCTTTCGCCGGTGGATCGACTTCACCACCTCGCGCTGGTTGTCGTAGAACTGCGACCAGATCCGCTTGGAGAGCGCATCAATCTCCGGGTCGGCGGCAGCCGCGCTCAGGATCACCGCGCCCAACGGAGCGACCCGCGCCTTGACCCGCGCTGAGTTCCGGGCGTTGAGGCGCAGCGCCTTGGCCGGGTCGGGCTCCTCGATCACCTGGCGGAACCAGGCCTGATCGCCTACCGGCACGTCCTCGCGGCCGCCGCGGAGGTTGCGGTGCCAGACCGCCCGCAGCAGGCCGCTCTTCGTCTCGAAGGCGAGGTAGACGGTCTTGAGCGCGACGCCGGCCTCCTTTGCGATCGCCGCCATCGAGGTCGAGACGTAGCCGTCCCGGATGAAGAGCCGCTCGGCCGCGTCAAGGATCTGCTTACGCGTCGCCTCGGCCTGCTCCTTGCGGCGCGGGGAGTGGTAGCGCCGCGTCTTGCGCTTGGTCGCTGCAGCCTTCGGCATAGTTCGCTAGTCTACCGCTGAATTCATTACTCAGTCCGAGTATTTAATTACAGTCGACTACAAGGAGATTTGATCGTGACCAGCGGACAGCAGAAGACAGAGCAGGCGCCGGCGGCCGACCTGGACCAGATACGCAAGGCGACCCACGCGATGTGGAGCGCGGTGGCGCCGGGTTGGGATGAGAACGCCGACTTCGTCGATCGCCGGGGGCGGGGCCTGACCGCCGCGATGCTTGACTCGGCGGCCCTGGAGCCCGGAGAGCGGGTGCTCGAGCTCGCCTGCGGGCCCGGTGGCATCGGCATCGAGGCAGCTGAGCTCGTCGGCCCGGATGGCGAAGCGGTCCTCACGGACGTCGCCTCCGAGATGACCGTAATCGCCAAGAAGCGAGCCGAGGCGCGCGGCCTTCGCAACGTCACCACCCACGATCTCGACCTCGAGGAGATCGACGAGCCCGACGAATCGTACGATGCGGTGCTCTGCCGCGAGGGCATCATGCTCGTCCCCGAGCCCGCCCGGGCGGCTGCTGAGATCAGGCGCGTGCTGCGTCCGGGCGGACGTGCGGTCGTCTCCGTGTGGGGGCTCCGTGAGGGCAACCCTTGGCTCGGCGCGCTGCTCGATGCTGTCGGCGCGCAGTTCGGTGGGGCCTTCCCGCCTCCGGGCATGCCCGGTCCGCTCTCGCTAGGCGAGGACCGCAAGCTCCTCGCGGCACTCGAGGAGGGCGGGTTCGAGGACGTCGAGATCGCCGAGGTCGACGTTCCGTGGCGCGGCGAGTCGTTCGACGAATGGTGGACGCGCACCACGGCCCTCGCCGGCCCCGTGGCGAAGCTGCTCGAGGCACAGCCTCCGGAGGCGGTCGAGGCGATCCGCGCGTACGCCCGGGAGGCGCTCAGCGAGTATGAGACGGCCGAGGGCCTCGAGATCCCTGGGCTCACGCTGGTGGGTACCGCGCGGCGCGACTAGCGCCGAGCGGTTCCCTCAGAACGGCAGCTTGAAGTCGTTGAAGTGCCAGAGCGCGCTCGTGTACCAGAGCACCGCCACCGTGACGACCAGGGTGCCACCCGCCAGCGGAAGACCCCAGCCCGGCACTCGCCAGCGCGGTGACCGCACCAGAACGATCTTGGCCAGGAGGGCGCCGTAAATGAAACAGCCGGCGATCGAGTGGACCGCCACACGGGTATCGACCTTCGTCTGCACCCCGTAGGCGAAGGCGCAGTGGTAGGCAATCGGGATCGTCAGCAGGATCGCAGCGACCCCGATCGCCCGGTGGACCGGGCCGACCTGGGGCGGGGCGATTGCGACAAAGGGCAGCCGGCCGTAGATCCAGAGCGCAAGCCCGAGCTGGATCGCCGCGAAGGCGAGCACGCCGGTCGCAAGCCAGGACTTGAGCGAGAGCGTGTCTTGGCCGCTCTGCCCAAAGAGTGAGATCCCGTAGTCGGGTGTGTGCTGCGTCCCGAAGGCGTAGAGCCCGGCTGCGACGATGGCGGCCGCCAGCCCCGCCAGGGAGAGGGATCTGAGGGCAGGGCTGGCAGCCACATCCCGGATACGGCGCGGGCCCGCGTCGGGATTGATCAGGAGTCGCCCTACCGTCGAAAGCGGTCGGGCTCGATGACGAGGTCCATCGTGACGATCCGGCCGTTCCGGACGGAATACGCCGTTGCGCCGAGAATCTTGCCGTCGCGCTCCGCAACCGTCCCCGGCGCGCCGTTGACCATTGCTGGGCGCACGAGGGGAAGGAATTCTCGGCCCCGCGTGACGATCCGCTCCACGACCTGCTCGGGGCCGGTCGCCGCGAGCACCTCCGCCCGCGGATCGCCCTCCCCGGCGTGGACGCGGAGAACAACCTCCGGGTCGAGGACGTTCATCAGCGCCTCGAAGTCGCCAGCCCGCGCCGCCGCCAGGAAGGCGTCGACGACCCGCCGCTGCTCGGCGACGTCGGCGTCGCTGGGCGGAGTTGAGCCGCGCACCCGCCGCCTCGCCCGACTGGCGAGCTGACGGGCGGCGTCGGGGCTGCGGCCGGAGATCTCACCGATCTCACTGAACGGCACGCCGAACATGTCGTGGAGGACGAACGCGACGCGCTCGGCGGGGGAGAGGTTCTCCAGAACCACCAGCATCGCCAGCCCGACGGAGTCGGCCAGCTCAGCCCCCTCGGCTGGGTTCTCCTCGATCGATTCGCTGACGATCGGCTCGATGTGGTCGTCGGGCTGCTCGCGCCTCGCCTTTCGCGCCCGCAGCATGTCGAGCGCGACGCGTCCGACGACCGTCGTCAGCCAGGCCCGCAGGTTCTCCACCTGATCGGAGTCGGTGCGGCTCAGACGCAGCCACGCCTCCTGGACGGCGTCGTCGGCCTCGCCGGTCGTGCCCAGCATCCGGTAGGCCACGGCCTCCAGGTGGTGCCGGTGCTGCTCGAATTCCTGGGCGAGAAGTGTGTCGTCGGTCACGGGCGGTCACGTCCTTTCGTTCTGATCCGTCACATGGGTGACGAACCAAACGCGGCCGACGTGACGGCCGAAGGAGGAAGACATGGCTCGCAAATGGTGGACCCTAATCGCCGTATCGGTGGCGACCTTCATGTTGCTGCTCGACATCACGGTCGTCAACGTCGCGCTGCCGTCGATCCGCGATGACCTCGGTGGGAGCTTCAGCGACCTGCAGTGGGTGGTCGACGCCTACGCCCTCACCCTCGCCGCCCTGGTCCTGACCGCCGGGTCGCTCGCGGACCGGCTCGGTCGACGGCGATTGTTCACGTGGGGGTTGGCGATCTTCTCCGGCGCCTCGCTGCTCTGCGCTCTGGCTCCGGACCCAACGTTCCTGAACGCCGCTCGGGCACTCCAGGGGATCGGCGGCGCGGTGATGTTCGCCGTCTCCCTTGCGCTCTTGGCGCAGGAGTTCCCAGCCGGCCGCGAGCGCGCGAACGCCATGGGCATCTACGGCGCCTCGATCGGAGTGGCCGTTGCAGTCGGTCCACTCGTGGGCGGCGCCCTCACCGACGGCCTCGGCTGGCGCTCGATCTTCTATCTGAACGTGCCGATCGGGCTGGCGGCCATCGGCGTCACCTACGCCAGGTTGCGCGAGAGCCGGGACCCGAACGCGACCCGGGTGGACTGGGCCGGTGTGGCGACCTTCAGTGCCGCCCTCTTCATGCTGGTTCTGGCGCTCGTCCGTGGCAACGACGAGGGCTGGGGCTCGACCCTGATCGTCTCCCTGTTCGCGGGCTCCGCCGCTCTCTTGGCCGCGTTCCTGGCGATCGAGAGCCGCGTGCGCGAGCCGATGCTGGTGCTCGGCTTCTTCAAGCGGCCGGCGTTCACCGGGGTGCAGCTGGCGGCCTTTGCGATCTCGGCCTCGGCGTTTGCCCTCTTTCTCTACATCGGCCTCTACCTGCAGAACTACCTCGGCTACACGCCGCTGCAGGCCGGCCTGCGCTACCTGCCGATCACGCTGGCGGCGTTCTTCCTCTCGCCCGTGGCCGCGATGCTGCTCACGCGGGTGCCGGCTCGGATCCTGCTCAGTGCCGGGCTCGCCGTGTCGGGCGCGGGGCTGCTGCTGATGTCCGGGATCAGCGCGGACTCGGAGTGGACCACCCTCCTCGGTGGCTTCCTGGTCCTGGGCGCCGGCGTTGGGCTGCTCAACCCGGTGATCGGCGACGTGGCGTTGAGCGTCGTGCCGAAGGAGCGGAGCGGCATGGCCGCCGGGATCAACGACACGTTCCGCCAGGTGGGCGTCGCGGTCGGCGTCGCCGTCTGGGGCGCGGTCTTCGTCGCCCAGGGCGCCGCGAAGGTGAGTGACCTGACCGCGGGCACACAAACGGCGAGCGGCGACCATCCGCGCCAGGGGAGGGGCTCGGGCAGCCTCCACAGGCGCCGATGCGCGAGGAAGACGCTCGCGGGCGGCATGCTCGATCGCCGGCTGAGCGTGCTGCGGCACGGCGAGCGAGCGCGCTGGTGGAGGCTGCCCGAAGAGGCCGGCTCGACCAGCTGGCTGGTTCGCGAGCGTGACATCGAGCGCGAGCCGGTGGAGCCCAGCGTCCAGCCGGAGTCCGAGGGCGTGCCGCAGGCAGCAGCCGCGTAGCCCGTCAACTACCCGCACGCGAAGCGGCCCCCTCGCGGGGGCCGCTTCTACTTGACTCGGGTGAAGACCAGGTCGAAGTCCGTCTTCCAGCCGCCTCCCTCGTTGACCTCCCAGCGCCCGTCGATCCGGTTGCCGTCGTCTGAGATCGTCGCGCTGAAGCGCTGGTCGAAGGGCGGTCCCTCGCGCCAGAGCTTCCATTCGCCGTCGCCGATGCTCATCTGATAGACGCGGCAGACGTTTCGGTCGTCCGAGTAGAGCTGGTAGTAGGTGCCGTTGGCGGCGTCGCAGCCGTAGACGGAGACACCGTCGGGCGCCTCGGGCATCTCGACCGTCGAGCGCTCGATCACGAACTGATTTCCCTCCATCCACTCGAAGGTGGCCTTGGCCTCACCGGGCCAGGGCTCGCCGCCGGGTGGGGTGGCCTGCTGCGACCACTCGCCGATCAGGACCTCGAGCTCCTTCAGCGCAGTCTCCGCGGTTGGCTGATCCATGACTGACCTTCCTTAGTCCGTGGCCTGCATCATCTCCGCGTCATGTGAGCAGATCAGTCTCACCTCGTCGCCGTGCTCGCGCCGGAGCTCCCGCAGGCGCTCCTGGTTTCGGTGGCGCGCCTTGCCGTCGTGCTGATTCAGGTTCTGGAAAAAGCGCAGCCCGGACGGGCAGCGCGGCGGGCTCTCGATCTCTCCGTGGAAGAAGAACGCGTCGCCGCAATGGAGCAGCCAGCCGTCGGCGGTGTTGAGGGCGACTCCGCAGTGGCCTGCCGTATGACCCGGCAGCGGGATGAGCGCGATCTCACCGTCGAGGTCGGGGAGGAGGCGGATGCTCTCGAAGCCGAACCAGTGATCGCCGCCGCCCTCGTATTCGACCCAGTGAGGGTTCTCGCCCCACTGCGAGCTCACGTAGCGGGCACGCTCCAGCAGCCCGGGCGAACGCGCCTCTGCCAGCTCACTGGCGAACAGATGAATCTGCGCCTCCGGGAAGTCTCCGATGCCGCCCGCATGATCCAGGTCGAGGTGGGTGGTGATGATGTGCCGCACGTCGGCGGGGTCGTAGCCGAGCCCCTCCAGCTGCCGCACCGCCGTCTCGCTCTCCTCGCAGACCGGCCTGACCAGCGCCCGGAACCGACGCCCGAGGCGGTTCGGGTCGGCGGAGTCCCCGAGGCCGAACCCGGTGTCGACCAGGACTAGCTCGCCGCCGGCCTCGAGCAGCAGGCAATGGGCGACCATCCTGCTGGGCTCGAGCAGCCCTCCGCATCCGGCGAGCAGACGCGCTCCCCTCGGGCACATCGTGCCGCAGTTCAGGTGCCTGAGCTCGATGCGCCGGAGCCTATGTGAGCCGGGCCCTTAAGACGGAGCTTAAGCCCGGCGGGATACTCGAATGGTGGAGAAGGGTGTGCTGGTCGACGCGGATTGGGTCGCGTCGCATCTGGACGATGCCGACGTCCGCGTAGTCGAGGTGGACGTGAACAGCGCCGGCTACGACGAGGGTCACATTCCCGGCGCGGTGCTCTGGGACGCGTACCAGGACCTGCGCCATTCGGACTACACCCCGATCGAGGCGGATGAGCTCGATCTGGTCCTGGCCCGTTCCGGGATCACCCCCGAGATGACTGTCGTCTTCTACGGCTACGGCCCGCACCTCGGCCATTGGCTCATGGACCGCCACGGACACGAGCGGATCTACGTGATGCGGGGAGGGCGCGATGCGTGGGTCGAGGGCAGCCGAGAGTGGAGCACCGACGCGCCGGAGTTCGCCGAGTCCAGGTACGAGCGCGGCGCGGGCAACCCCGAAATGATCGTCTCGCGAGAGGAGCTCGAGGATCTGATCGACGGCGACGGCGCCGTGATCCTCGACGTGCGCTCCCCCGAGGAGTACAGCGGCGAGCGCTTCTGGCCGTCGGGGGCGACCGAGGATGTTGGGCGGCCGGGCCACATCCCGGGCGCGGTGCACGTTCCCGTGGACGTGGTCCGCGACCAGCACGATCCACCGGATCTCGAGGAGTTGCGGCGGATCTACACGAAGGCGGGGGTGGTCCCTGAGCGAAGGGTAATCGCCTATTGCACGATCGGGAACAGGGCCTCACAGGTGACGTTCGCGCTCAGGCACCTGCTCGGCTATCCGGACGTCGCTGTCTACTACGGCTCCTGGGCCGAGTGGGGCCACCGGCCGGACACCCCGATCGAGGCCTGACCGAGCGCTGATGCGCCCTGTCATGCTGAGAGATCCCCGAGAACGGGGATACTGCCGCAATGAACGACGAGCACGATCTCGCCGCTGTCGCGAGAAAGATCGTCGACGAGCGCCTCTACATGGTGCTCGCGACTGCGGACCGGACCGGGCAGCCGTGGGCCTCGCCCGTCTACTTCGCGCACCGCGACTACCGCGACTTCTTCTGGATCTCCCAGCCCGACGCCACCCACTCGATCAACCTGCGCGACCGGCGCGAGGTCGGGATCGTGATCTTCGACTCGACGGTGCCCATCGACACCGGCCAGGGCGTCTACGTCCTCGGCGTGGCGCGTGAGCTGCCGGCACACGAGACCGACGCCGGCGTCGAGATCTTCTCCGAGCGCTCAGCCGGGCACGGTGGAGGCGAGCTGACGGTGGATGACGTCAGCCCGCCTGCCCGCCATCGCCTCTACCAGGCGACCGCCGAGGCCCACTTCGTGCTCGACGAGCACGACCATCGAGTCGAGGTCAGGCCCTAGCCGGCGCCTAGTCCGCGCGCTGGTAGACCTGGACCCGGACGCCATCCGGGCCGACGCCTCGGTCGTCGACCAGGTTGAGCTTGATGCGGCCGATTCCATCGGGGAAGAGCCTCTTGCCCGAGCCCAGGATGGTGGGGAAGACCATCAGCCGCAGCTCGTCCACCAGGTCGTTCTCGAGCAGCGTGTTGACGAGGGTGCCGCTCCCCGCGACCAGGATGTTCCCGTCGGTCTCGTCGCGGAGCTTGCGGAGCTCGTCGGGCACGTTCTCCGAGATCACGGCCGTGTTCTCCCAGCTCGGGTCGGTGAGCGTGGTCGAGACCAGGACCTTGCGGCCCTTGTTGATCTTGTCGGCGAAATCGCCCTCCCGCGACGGCCACGCCTCGGCGAAGCCCTCGTACGTCACCCGTCCGAGGAGCTGGACCTCCGCGTCCATCAGCTCCTCCATCTTGAACTTGTCGCCGTCGTCGCCGCGGTTGTACTCGAAGCTCCAACCGCCGTGCTCGAAGTTCTCGGATCCGCCGGGATCCTCGATGACTCCGTCGACCGAGATGAACTCCGTGACCACGATCCGCCCACTCATTCGATTTCCTCCTGTTCGATTTGAAAGTCGTGTCTAAGGCGGTTCGCCCGCGCCAGATTCATCGGCCGCGAGCCGCTCGGCGATCCGGGTGAAGAAGCCGGACCAGCCTTGCTCGGCACGGCGGTAGGCCGCGGCGGGCATATGGCCGCCCGATTGGGTGAAGAGCATCTCGGTGCGCTTGCCCCCGAGGTCCGTCAGGTCGACCGTGCAGAGGTCGTAGACGTCCCCGCCCGGTTGATCCGAGACGGTGAAGGAGAGCCTCTCGGGCTCCCGGACCTCGATGTACTCGCCGTCCCAATGGATGACATGGTCCTTCGGCCCGCGCATCACGGCGGTCCACCTGCCGCCCTTGCGCACATCCATCGCGATCTCGTCGGTGGCGATGGCGTAGTCCTCGCCTCCGTACCAGTCGGCGAACCGCTCCGGCTCGGTCCACTCGCGCCAGACCTCGTCGCGGGGAGCCTCGAAGGTCCAGATCATCTCGATGTCGGGCTTGGGATCAGCCATCGCGGTTCGCCAGTCGGCGCCCCATTCGATCGAAGCCGCGCTCCCAGAAGCTACTGTAGCCCTCGATCCACTCGGCCGCCTCCTTCAGCGGAGCGCCGGCGATCCGGGACGGACGGAGCTGGGCGGTCTTCCCTCGGGTGATCAGGCCGGCTCCCTCCAGCACCTTGAGGTGTTTGGAGACTGCTTGCACGCTGACCGGAAAGGGCTCGGCGAGCTCGTTGACCGTCGCCTCTCCCGTCGCCAGTCGTTCGAGGATCGCGCGCCGAGTCGGGTCTGCGAGTGCTGCGAAGGTGCGGTCGAGGTGGTCCGTCGCCATCTGCCGGATATTTAACCAGACGGTTGAATAGGATGATTCGCCAAACTTTTTAAGCGCGGACCGATACGTCTTGGGCCCGGCGCGCGTCTCTATCTACAGAGTGGGTATTTGTCCACTTCAGCCCGCGCGATTCGTCGTCTGGGTGAGATGACCAACACGGAGAAAGGAGCCCAAAATGGCATCAGCACAGGAAGTCTCGATCCCCGATCTGCAGGGTGAGCTCAGGGGCGAAGTCGTCGGACCGGATGACTCCGCCTACGACGAGGCGCGCCAGGTCTTCTTCAAGGGGTTCGATCGCCGGCCCGCGGCGGTCGTCAGGCCGACGAGCGCCGAGGAGGTGGCGCGCGCCGTGTCGCTTGCTCGGGACACGGGCCTGGAGCTCGCCGTCCGTAGCGGCGGCCACAGCCGCGCCGGCTACGGCACCAGCGACGGCGGTCTCGTCATCGACCTCTCGGCGATGAAGGCGCTCGACATTGACGTTGACTCGAAGACGGCCTGGGTCCAGACCGGGATCACGGCAGCCGAGTACACGGTCGCCACCGGTGAGCGTGGGCTCGTCACCGGCTTCGGCGATGCAGGCTCAGTCGGAGTCGGCGGCATCACCCTTGCCGGCGGCATCGGCTTTCTGATCCGCAAGCACGGACTGACGATCGACGATCTGCTCGCGGCCGAAATCGTCACCGCCGACGGCGAGGTGGTTGAGGCCAGCGAGGACTCCGAGCCCGAGCTCTTCTGGGCGATTCGCGGCGGTGAGGGCAACTTCGGCGTCGCCACCCGTCTCAAGCTGCGACTGCACGAGATCTCGGAGATCGTCGGCGGCATGATGATGCTGCCGGCGTCGCCAGAGGTGATCAACGGCTTCCTCGAAGCCGCGGAGGCGGCCCCGGAGGAGCTCTCGACGATCGCCAACGTGACGCTGGCGCCGCCGATGCCTTTCATCCCCGAGGAGGCGCACGGCAAGCCGATCATCATCGGCCTGATGGCGTACGTCGGCCCGGTCGACCGGGGCGAGGACGCGCTTGCGCCGTTCCGCGCGCTGGCCGATCCCTACGCGGACATGGTGCGGCCGATGCGCTATCCCGAGCTTTACGAGGGCCCGGAGCAGGAGGCCAACTTCGCGTCGGGAAACAACTTCTTCGCGGATTCACTCGACGGCTCAGCGGCCGAGACGATCCTCGAGGAGCTGCCGAAGTCCACGGCGATGATGAAGGCCGTTCAGCTCCGCGTCCTCGGCGGCGCGGTCGCGAAGGTCCCGAACGACGCCACGGCGTATGGCCACCGAGACCGGAAGCTGTTCGTGAACGTCGCCGCGATGTACGGGGACTCCACCGAGAAGGAGACGCACGACTCGTGGGTCGATGGCCTCGGCGAGATCCTCGGCAAGAACGGAGCGGGCGGCTACGCCGGCTTCCTCGGCGAGGAGGACGAGGCGACGATCCGCGCGGCCTATCCGGGCAAGACCTGGGATCGGCTCCGCGAGCTGAAGCGGCGCTACGACCCGGACAACCTCTTCCGTCTCAACCACAACATTCCGCCTGCGACGAGCTAGTCGCTTGCTGCCGGGTCGTACCGCAGCGGCTCGAAGCGCAGCAGCCGCTTTGTGATCTCCGCGAGCTCGGCCTCGTGCGTTTGGATCAGCTGATCGGCGATGGCGGGCAGCGTCTCGGTCAGGGTCGTGTGGCTCGCATCGTCCAGCGGTACCGACTCGGAGAGCGGCACCTGCAGGCGGAAGTAGCGCGGGCCATGGCCGAGCTCGGCGGCGGCGATGTGCGGGTCGCCGGGATGGTTGAGCAGCGTGTGGGCCCAGTGGTCGGCGCCGTCCGCCGCGCCCCCGAGCGTCGCGCCGAGGACCGGCGGCTCTCCCTGCTGGGGGAGGATCCAGCCGAGCTTGCCCCAGCGCCGCACCTGCTCCTGGCGGTAGCCGTCCTCATGCAGGCCGGTGCCGACCGAGACGACGAGCAGATCGTCCTGGTCGAGGTGGTGCGGATCGTCGCCGAAGCGCTTCAGCGCCTCCACGATGGCGACGATCACGGGGTTCGCCGCGAACACTCCGCCGTCTACGAGGGCGTGGCCATCCAGATCGTGTGAAGGGAAGTAGGTCGGGGCGGCGGAGGTGGCGAGTCCGGCGTCGGCGAGCGGGCGGTTCCGGTCGGACTCCGGCAGCTCGCGGGCGCGCCAGCGCTTGAAGAAGTAGGGCTGGCGGTCGGTCATGTCGTACGAGCAGACGACCAGCTCGCGGAGCGCGTTCTGGATCTCGGTCGTTCCCAGCCGCCGCTCGATCGCATCCTTGAGAGGGCCGAGCGTGTACTTGGGGCCGAGCCAGCCCCACAGCGTCCGCAACCGCTGCCAGAGGCTGCGGTGGAAGATCTTGGGCCCGTCCTCGGTGTAGAAGCGGGCCAGTAGATCGGCGCTGACCGCCGGCCGCTCCAGGTTGTCGGGGTCCGGCGCCGTCAGGCTGAGCGCGACGAGGCCGCCGGTTGAGGTCCCGGCGAACATGTGGAAGTAGTCGGAGATGCGCGCTTGCGGCGTTGTCTCGGCCTGGATCCGGCGCTCGAGGTCGGCGATGACCAGGGCAGGGATCAGACCGCGGATGCCGCCGCCGTCGACGCAGAGGATCCGGAACCTGTCGGTGGGCCTGCTCTCCTCGGTGGCCACCCGCATAGTCTGCACGTCGAGGGTGATGTTGTGAACTTCGAAACCAGCGTGCGGATCGAGCGTCCCGTCGAGGAGGTCTTCGACTACCTCTCCGACCCGACCACCATTCCGCGCTGGAACTCGGCGGTCCAGTCGGTCGCGCGCACCTCCGCGGGCGCAAATGGAATTGGCGCGACCTACCGGATGGAGCGCGACCTCCCGGGCGGCAGGGCCGAGAACGCCCTGGAGGTGGTCGAGGTGGAGAGACCGACTCTGTTCGTGATTCGCACGACTTCCGGGCCCACGCCGTTTCTCTATCGCTACGTCCTGGAGCCGGAGGGGAACGCGACGCGGCTGGCGCTCGCGGCCGAGGTTGAGCTCGGAGGGCTGGCAGGAGCGCTCGGCCCGCTCGCCTCGCGGGCGGTGAAGCGCGGCGTCGACTCCAACTTCGCCGACCTGAAGCGGATCCTCGAGTCCTCCGCGGATCGATGAGTTGCGGCCCCTCGGACCGTCAGTAGGGGCAAAGGGAATGGAGCTCCTATGAAGATCCGAACCCGTATGTGCACGAGCCTCGACGGCTACATCTCCAACTCGGACGCCCTGCCCGTGCAGCTCTCCGACCCCGAGTTCGATCCCGAGGCCTATGGCTTCGTCGAGCTACAGCGGCAGTGCGATGCGGTGCTGATGGGCGTCACCACCTTTGGCCCGGCCCTCAATGCGGACCCGTGGCCGTGGTCGGACGTCGACGTGTTCGTGCTCGGCACTGAGCGCCCGCCCGACACCCCCGGCGGCGTGCTCGTCGACGGCGATCCTGAGCGCCTCCTGGAGCGGGTTCGGGAGGCCAACCACGGCGGCGACGTCCACCTGATCGGTGGGCCGACCACAATCGAGACCTACCGGGCGCTTGGCGCGATCGACGAGTTCGGCCTGGTCGTTTTGCCGATTTTCGCGGGCGAGGGGATGCAGCTCACGCCGTCGATCCAGACTGACGAGCGCCTGGAGCTGTCCGGGGTGCGCGAGCTCCCCAAGGGCGCGGTCGAGCTCCTGTACAAGGGTCCCTGAGATGGCAGAGTCCATCGACAACCTCCGCGACTCGCTGACCGGCGACGTGCTCCGGCCCGGCGACCGCGAGTACGAGGGCGCGCGCACCTGCTTCAATCTGCTGGTGGTCCGGCGGCCGGCGGCGATCGCCCGCTGCGTCGACGCCGCCGACGTCGCCGCGGCGCTCGCCTTCGCCCAGGAGAACGAGCTGGAGGTGGCGGTGCGGGGCGGCGGCCACAACCCGGCCGGCCACTGCGCCGTCGACGACGGCCTAGTGGTCGACCTGACCCGGATGCGCACCGTCGAGGTTGACCCCGAGGCAGAGCTGGCGATCTCGCAGGGCGGCGCGACCTGGTCGGACTTCGACGCCGCCACCGAGGCGCACGGCCTGGTCACCCCCGGCGGCGTGGTCGGCTCGACCGGGGTCACCGGGCTCACGCTCGGCGGCGGGATCGGCCACCTGACCGCCCAATTCGGACTCACCTGCGACAACCTGATCGCGGCCGAGCTGGTCACCCCGGCCGGTGAGGTGGTTCGCGCCGATGGCGAAGCGAACCCCGAGTTGCTCTGGGGCCTGCGCGGCGGGGGCGGCAACTTCGGCGTCGTCACCCGGGGGACATTCCGGCTGCACCCGCTGGAGCGGGTGGTCGGTGGGAGCCTGTCCTTCGAAGGGGAGGGAGTAGGCGACGCCCTCCGCCTGTTCCGGGACGTCGCCACGGACGGCCCCGGCGACCTCAGCATTCAGACTCAGATCACGACGGACGAGAACGGCGCGCCCGAAGCGGACGTGGTCCCCTGCTACACGGGCTCCGACGAGGAGCCCGCCGCGATCGCAGACCTGCGCGCGGCGAGCGCGCTGGTCGACGACGGGGTGCGGCCCCAGGGATTCCTCGACCAGCAGCTGGTCTTCAACCCCGGCTACGGCGTGGACCGCAATTACTGGAAGGGCCACTTCGTCCGCGAGCTTCCGGACGAGCTGATCGACACCTTGCTTGAGCGCATGTCCGCCCTCGGTCGGCCACCCGGCGGCATCCTGATCGAGTCGCTCCACGGGGCGCCAAAGGACGTCGATCCGCAGAGTGCCGCCCTCGGCTACCGCGAAGCCGCCTTCAACATCAGCGTGATGGCGGCCTGGCTCGACCCCGCCGACGATGACGAGTACATCGCCTGGGCACGCAAGACGGCGGCCGCGATCGAGCCCTGGTCCGTGAGCGGCGGTTACGCGAACTACATGCAGGCCGACGAGCCGCTCGAGCGGGTCCGCGCCGCGTACGGCCCCGAGTCATTCGACCGCCTGCGCGCCCTGAAGTCCCAGTACGACCCGGACAACGTCCTGCACCGCAACCAGAACATCCCGCCCCTTCCTGGATAGGGAGTACTGTTGCGGCGCAGGGCGCTCAGAGCCCGAGCCCGCGCACGCCGGACTCGTTCCAGCCCAGGTGGTGCGCCAGCTCGTGTTTCACCGTCCGTTCCACCTGCCCCCTAAGCAGGTCGGGATCGTGCCCGAAGTCGCGTTCCAGGGTGTCCTGGTAGATCACGATCCGGTCGGGATAGATATCGCGTGCCACAGTGCCGCCCATGTACATCCCATAGGCGCGGTGCTCGTGTCCCAGGTTGGAGATCACCACCGGCGTGTCCGCCAGCAGCGCTTGGAACTCGCGCGGGAGGTTGTCGATCGCCTCGACCACCAGCAGATCGAACTCGCTCGGGGGATAGTCGGGGGCCGGCAAGGCGGCGAGCGCCTCACTGCGATCGACGAGCTTGCGGAACTCGGGCTCGGGCATCTCCCTCCCGATCATCAGCGTCGTCAGCCAGGCGGTGATGAGCACGATCGCGACGGCCCCAACCACAATCGTCATCAGCCCGCCGAGGTGGGCGAACGACGGCGGGTTGAGGAACAAGAGCAGGCACCCGGCGATGAAGGCGGCGAAGGCCGCGGCCCGCAACGGAGGAAGAAGGAGCTCCCTCATGCACTCCAGGTTAGGGAGTGCCCCCGGCAGACCCTCAGCCCCAGGACGCCTCGGTCATGGGGCGGAAGCTGGTGGTCAGGATCCGCAGGCGGCGCGGACGAGTCACGGTGAAGAGGACGACGTCGGCGACCTCGTCCGGGCTCATCATGCCCTCGAGCTCGGGGTCGCCCTCCGTGCGGCCCGTCCCGATCGCGAAGTCGGTGTGGACGCCGCCGGGGCAGATGCAGGTGCAGCGCACGCCTCGCTCGCGCAGCTCGTGGTCCAGCGCGCGCGTGAAGCCGAGCTGGCCGAACTTCGAGGCGTTGTAGACGGCCTCGCCGGGGAGCCCGCGGAGGCCGGCGACGCTCGCCATGGAGAGGAAGTCGCCGGTGCCCGAGTCGATCAGGTGGGGGAGCGCGGCAGCCGCCGTGTAGAGCGTGCCCTTCAGGTTCACGTCGATCATCAGCTCGACCTGCTCGGGATCGAGGTCGAGGAAGTCGCCGTAGGCGCCGACGCCCGCGTTGGCGACGGCGATGTCGATGCGGCCGAAGTGCAGGGCGATGGCCTTCGTCGCCTCGGCGACGGCGTCACGACTGCGTACGTCACAGACGACGCCGAGCGCGCGCTCGAGCCCGAGGTCGTCGCCGCGCCGCGAGAGCAGCCCTACGGAGGCGCCCTCCTCGTGTAGCCGGCGCGCCACCGCCGCGCCGATCCCGCCGCTGGCGCCCGTGATGAGCGCGACCTTGCCTTCCAGTTCCATTCTGGCCTCCTCAGTTCGCCGTCACGCCCGAGGCTACGCCGCCCGGAGTACATTGAGTACTTGCCCGACTCACCCGCCGAAAGCCCGGCACAACCGAGCGCGCCGCCGCAGAAGTCGGCGCCGCCTCCGAAGACCCCACCCGGGGAAGAGCACCCGGCGGGCTGGCGGGTGCATCCGGCGCCCGATGGCCGGGGCGCCCCGCCGCAGCAGAAGCCGCCGATGATCCCGCGCAGCAGGGCGTTCCTCGCCTTCCTGCTCGGCCTTCTCGCGGTGAACATCCTGATCTCGGTTCTCACTAGCGGGCCGGCGAGCCGCCCACGCGTCCCCTACCAGCCCTTCTTCCAGAACCAGGTGACGGCGAACAACGTCGAGGAGATCACCTCGACCGGCGAGTCGATCGAGGGCCAGCTCAAGAACGAGGCGACCTACGACCCGCCCGGCGACGACAAGCCGTTCAAGGTCACCAAGTTCAAGAGCGAGGTCCCCTCGTTCATCGACCCGGCGTCCATCACCGCGCTCCTCCAGCAGCACGGCGTGGTGATCAACGCGAAGCCGGCCGACAGCGGCCGCTCGACCTTCGGAACCATCCTGCTCGGCTTCCTGCCCACGCTGCTTCTGATCGGCTTCTTCATCTGGCTGATCCGCCGCCAGATGCGCGGCGGGGCGGGCGGGGTGCTCGGCGGCTTCGGCCGCGCCACCGCGCGGCGGGTCGGGCCCGACGAGCAGCAGCACGTCACCTTCAAGGACGTTGCCGGGATCGACGAGGCCGAGGACGAGCTGGTCGAGATCGTCGACTTCCTGAAGAACCCCCAGCGCTACACGAAGCTCGGCGCGCGGATCCCGCACGGCGTCCTGCTCTACGGACCGCCCGGTACCGGGAAAACGCTCCTCGCCCGTGCGGTGGCGGGCGAGGCGCACGCCGCCTTCTTCCACCTCTCGGCCTCGGAGTTCGTCGAGGCGATTGTAGGCGTGGGCGCCTCGCGCGTGCGCGACCTCTTCAAGCAGGCGAAGGAGGCGGCGCCGTCGATTGTCTTCATCGACGAGCTGGATGCAATCGGTCGCTCGCGCTCGGGCAACTACGCCGGCATCAGCGGCGGCAACGACGAGCGCGAGCAGACGCTCAACCAGATCCTCACCGAGATGGACGGCTTCGAGCCGGGCACGAACGTGATCGTCCTCGGCGCAACCAACCGTCCCGAGATACTCGACCCGGCGCTGCTGCGCCCGGGTCGCTTCGACCGCCGCATCGCGGTCAACTCGCCCGACCTGCCCGGCCGCGTCCAGATCCTCAAGATCCACACCCGGGAGGTGCCGCTGGCGGAGAACGTGGACCTGGAGCGGATCGCGGCCTCGATCCCGGGCTCCACCGGCGCCGACATCGCCCTGCTCGTCAACGAGGCCGCCCTCGCCGCCGCCCGTCACGGCCACGCCAAGGTGGAGCAAAGCGACTTCACGGAGTCGATCGAGAAGATCCTCCTCGGCGCCGAGCGCCAGATTGTGATGACCGACGACGACCGCCAGCGCACCGCCTACCACGAGTCCGGCCACGCCCTGGTCGGCATGCTCACCCCGGGCGCCGACCCGGTGCGGAAGATCTCGATCATCCCCCGCGGCCAGGCCCTCGGCGTCACTCTCTCGACCCCGGAGACCGACCGCTACAACTACCGTCGCGAGGAGCTCCTCGCTCAGATCAAGGTCGCCCTCGGCGGCCGCGCCGCGGAGAAGGTCATCTTCGACGACCTCTCGACCGGCGCCGAGTCGGACATCCAGAACCTCACCCAGGTCGCCCGCGGCATGGTCGGCCGCTGGGGGATGAGCGACGCGGTCGGCCCGATCGCCGTCACCGACGGCCGCGCTGGCGGACCTCTCCTGCCCGGCGCGGAGCCCGCCTCCGAGCCGACCCAGGAGCTGGTCGACCAGGAGGTCCGCCGAATCGTCGACGAGTCCGAGAACGAGGTGATCCAGCTGCTCGAACGCGAGCGCGACCGGCTCGAGTCCCTCGCGAACGCGCTACTTGAGAGCGAGACGCTCGACCAGGCGGAGGCCTACGAGGTGGCCGGCGTGCCGCTGCCGGAGACCGACCCGGCCGAGCGGGCGAAGGCCGCGGCGGCGTCGTAGCTCAAGAGGAGTTCAACCGGCGTCCGCGGTCAGGCGGGGGCCCCAATCGCCTCGAGGATGTCGGAGCATGCCTGCTCGCAGCGCCTGCACTCCTCCCCGCAGAGCCGGCAGTGCTCGTGGTGATCCGCATGGCGCTCGCACTCGCGGGCGCAACTGGCACAGAGCTCCAAGCACGACGCCACCTGCGCTCGGGCGGTCTCGGCAACGTACTCAGTCTGGCGGCTGAGGAGGCGGGCGGTCGCGTCACAGACGTCAGCGCAGTCCAGGCAGAGGCGGATGCACCTGCGCATCTCGGCGACGTCGTCCTCTGTCAGGTCCCCATCCGCGCAGACCGTGCAGCTCTGCAGGCAGGCGAGGCACTCGTCGATGCAGCGGGCCAGCAGTTCGCGATCGACCTGAGCGGGCGCCGGATGCGTCTCCAGCATTTCCTTCGACAGCGTCGTGGGGGCCATGGCTTCTCCTTTCGGCGTCGGAAATCCAGCCTACGGCTTCAGCTTGCGCCCACTCGTAAACAACCACTGGCTCCACGCCAGCAGCGCCAGGCACATCGCGGCGACGACGCCGAAGGCGATCCAGGGGCTGACGTCGGAGACGCCCAGGAAGCCGTAGCGGATCGTCTCGACGACGTAGAAGAGCGGGTTCACGTGAGAGAGCTGCTCCCACGGTGAGCCGAGGCGACTGACCGAGTAGAAGACGCCGCCCAGGAAGGTGAGGGGGAGGATGACGATGTTGTTGATGAAGCTCGTGTGGTCGAAGGTCTCCGCGTAGATGCCGACGATCGTGCCGAGGGCGCCGAAGCCGACGACCAGCATCAGAACCGCGAAGATCAGCAGGGCGGGGTGGATGACCGGCGCGCCGGTGATCGGGATCGCGCAGGCGGCGAGGCCGGCGCCGATGATCAGGGCGCGGAAGGCGCCGCCGATCAGGTAGCCGAGGTTGACCTGCCAGTTGTGGATCGGGGCGGCGAGGACGTCGTCGATGTAGCGGTCATTGCGGCCCTGGAAGATCGTGCTCGCGTTGTTTGAGTAGGCGGCCTGTGCCATCGCCATCGCGATCAGGCCGGGGACGATGAACTGGTCGTAGTCGAAGCCGTCCACCTGCTTGATCCGGTTGCCGAGGCTGAGCCCGAAGACGACGATAAAGAGCAGGGAGGAGACGACCGGCGCGAGCGTCGTCTGGGTCCAGAGGCGCAGGACGCGGTGGCACTCGCGGCGCGAGAGCCAGAGGAAGCCCTGCCAGGGGTTGGCCTGAGCGTGATCGCTCATCGCCGGACACGTTAGCTGCGGCCTCTTGCTGGTTAGGATCGGACCATGCTTCGGGATGACGTCGATCGCTGGCTCAAGGACTACGTCGCGGCCTGGAAGAGCTATGACCGCGGCCAGATCGAGGCGCTCTTCGCCGAGAACATCAGCTACCGCTACCACCCCAGCGACGATGCGATCGAGGGGCGCGCTGCGGTGGTCGAGTCCTGGCTCGGGGAGGGCGATCACCCCGACGCCTCGACCCGCGACGTGCCCGGCACCTTCGACGCTGCTTATCGGGCCGTCGCCGTCGAGGGGGATGTGGCGGTGGCGACGGGCATCAGCTCATACACCGACTCGCCGGGTGGCCCGGTTGTCCGGGTCTACGACAACTGCTTCGTGATGCAGTTCGACTCGGAGGGCCGCTGCAGCGAGTTCACCGAGTGGTTCGTGCAGCGGAAATCCGTGTGAGCGCGAAGCGTGGGATCTTCCTCCCGCCGTTCGACGAGCTGGACGAGCCGAGCACGCTGGTCGAGCTCGCGGAGGCCGCGGAGGAGCAGGGCTGGGACGGATTCTTCCTCTGGGACCACATCGCATATCGAGCGCCCGTTCGAGCCCTCGCCGACCCCTGGGTCGTGCTGGGCGCGATCGCCAACGCGACGGAGAAGCTGCGGCTGGGGCCGATGGTCACTCCGCTTCCACGGCGGCGGGTACAGAAGGTGGCCCGTGAGACCGTCACGCTGGACCGCCTCAGCGGCGGGCGGCTGACGTTCGGAGTCGGCCTCGGCGGCGCGGAGAACGTAGAGCTGGAGCCCTTCGGGGAGGAGGTCGATCCGCGCGAGCGGGCGCGGTTGCTCGACGAAGGGCTCGAGAGGCTGACCGCGTTCTGGGCCGGCGAGTTTGAGCCCCCTCCCGTCCAGGAGCCGCGCATCCCCGTCTGGGTGGCGGCTCGCTGGCCGAACCGGCGACCCGTGAGGCGCGCGGCCCGCTGGGACGGACTGTTCGTGATCGATCTCGCCGGGCGACCGGACGCGCTCGAGGAGCTCGCGAACGAGGTTCGCGACCTGCGCGCCGGCAACGACGATCCGTTCGATCTCGTCGTGGACATCCCGATTGGCGACGACTCCGCTCCATGGGAGGCCGCCGGCGCAACCTGGATCCTCATCGACTTCGGCTCACTTCAGCCCCGGCTGGCTGAGGTGCGCGACGCGATCGAGGCGGGCCCGGAGTGAGGGGCCGATGAGTTTGCTCGCTGCCCTCGGTCGTACTGGTGAGTCCCGATCAAGGAGGAACCGCAATGTCTGAGCACAAGACCGGAACGCGTGAGGAATGGGAGGCCGCGCGGGCGGAGCTCGCGAAGCTCGAGGCCGAGCAGGCCGAGCGCAACCAGGAGATCACGAAGAAGCGGCGCGAGCTGCCGTGGGTGCCGGTCGAGAAGGAGTACGAGTTCGACACCGAGGACGGCAAGAAGAGCCTCTCCGAGCTCTTCGATGGCCGTTCACAGCTGCTCGCCTACAACATCATGTTCGGGCCCGACTACACGAAGGGCGCCTGTCCCGGATGCACGAGCCTCGGGGACGAGTTCAGTGGCCCCCTGGTCCACCTGAACCACCTCGATGTGACGTTCCTCTGCTTCTCTCGCGCGCCGATCGACCGGCTCGTAGCCTACAAGGAGCGGATGGGGTGGGAGTTCCCCTATGTCTCCACCTACGAGAGCGATTTTCCGTTCGACTTCGGGCTGGCGATGACCGAGGAGCAGGCGCTGTCGGGGGAGATCCCCGAGGTAAAGCAGATGATTGACGACCCGCCCGAGTTTCTGCAGGAATGGTCGAAGCAGGTCGGGGCCGAGCTGAAGGACGGGCTGCGCGAGGGACCGGGCTACATCGCCTTCGCGCGCGAGAACGGGACCGTCTACCTGACCTACCAGGTGATGGCGCCCGACCCGTTCGTGGCGCCTTTCCACTCGTTCCTCATGGATCGCACGCCGAAGGAGCAGCCCGAGGAGCCCAGCACCAGGCGCAAGGACGAGTACCCGGACTGAATCTCAGGTCGCTGGTGGCGATGCCTTGATCGCCTCGCGGGCGTCGTCCAGCGTGTCGTACTGCAGGAGGCGGGTGACCAGCCCGCCCTTCACCTCGCACGCGTAGACCAGTTCGAGCTCCGTCCGCGCTCCGCTTCCCGAGCCGATGCCCCAGTTCCTGACCGGGACGAAGACGAAGTCACCCTCGGCGATGAAGTCGAGCCACTCGACGTGGTACTCGCCGAAGGGCTCCATCCAGTCCTGCAGGTAGCGGACGACGCCATCCACGCCGTGGTAGACGGGGTCGACGCCAGTCCCGGTCCCCGACTCCAGCGTTCTCACCTCGATCTCCGGCGATGAGCCTTCCGCGATCAGCTCGCGGATGGGCTCGGAGTCCCAGTCGATCTCGGCGACGTTGAGCCCCTGCCACGGTCCCAGCAGCGAACGCACGACGTCGACGTTCTCCTCGGACATAGGATCGAATTGTGACCCGCGAGGACGTCGATCGCTGGCTCGCCGACTACGTCGAGGGGCGTTGTCGCGAATTCACCGAGTGGCTCGTGCAGAGGAAGGGCCCGTAAGCCCCGCGGCGAGGTCGCTGGCGAGACGCTCGATTGAACCGGCGCCCTCCTCGACGTGATTCGGGTTGAGCTCGGTGACGGTGACGCCGGCCAGGGCGGGCGAGGCGAGCAGCACCGACAACGCGGCCGTCGCCTGCTCGTAGGCGATCCCCTCGTTGCGGCCTGGGTTTTCCGAGAGCGGGGTGTCGGTGAAGTCGACCACATCGACGTCGAAGTGGACCAGCACCCGGTCGAAGCGAGAGGTGAGCGATTCCAGCGCCTTGCCCGCCGCCCCCACCGGGTCCGCGCGGACCTCGTCCGCCGGGATGCGATCAAGACCGAGTCGCTCGATCGTCTCGCGCTCGTGCGGGGTCGCCTGCTTCGGGCCCCAGGCGAGCAGGACGACCTGCTCGGGCGCGAGCAGCGGGGCCCGCGAGCCGACCTCGACCAGCTCACGCTCAGCGCCCTCGTCGCCGAGCATGTGGGCCATTCCCATCCAGTCGAGCGCGCCCTCCGGGACGCTCGTCGGGATGTTGAGGTCCGCGTGGAGGTCGAAGTAAATGAGGCCGACACCATCGGATTGTTCGGCGTGTCCGGCGACCGTACCGATCCCGATGGTGCAGTCGCCGCCCAGAACCAGCGTGATCTCCTTGGCGAGGATCGCCTCGACCACCCGGGCCGCGGTGTCATCGACGAACTCGACAACCTTGTCGAGGTTCTGGGCACGCGGGCGCTCGCGGTCTGGGCGCCACCGCCAGGTTTCGCGATCGCCGTAGTCGCTTACCTCCCCTCCGCCGTCACGGAGCAGCTCAACGAGGCGCGCGTGCCGCAGGGCCGCCGGTGCCTGCTCCTGCCCGGGGGCGTAGGCGCCCGCGCTGGTCGGCACGCCGATCACCCCCACCTTGCGGCCGTCGCTCATCGCGAGCATCCTAGCCAGGGGCTGGTGGTGGCTAGGTCGCTTCTTCGACCAGCTCGCGGCGGCCGGCCGCGACGGTCTTCATATAGACGTCCTCGAGGGTGGCGGCGTCGAAACGCTGCTTGAGGCCGGCGGCGGTGTCGCGGGCCATGATCCGGCCGCGGCCGATCAGGGCGATCTCCTCGCAGAGCGCTTCGGCCTCTTCGAGGTAGTGGGTGGTGAGCAGGATCGTCGTGCCGCGCTCGTGCAGGCGGCGGATGTAGCGCCAGAGCTCGTGACGGAGCTCGAGGTCGACGCCGGCGGTCGGCTCATCGAGGATCACCAGCCGCGGCTCGTGGAGCAGGGCGCGGGCTAGCAGCAGACGGCGGCGCATGCCGCCGGAGAGCTTGGGCGCGCGCACGTCGCGCTTCGCGCGCAAATCGAAGACATCGATCATCTCCTCGGCGCGCTCGGAGGCCGCCGCTCCGCTCATCCCGTAGTAGCCGCCGTGGTAGACGAGCGTCTCGTGCACGGTCAGGAAGCGGTCGAGGTTGGGCTCCTGCTCGGCGATCCCGATCAGCCGCCGCGCCTCCATCGAGCCGCCGGGCTCGCCGAAGACGGAGATCTCGCCGTCGGTCAGCCGGATCAGGTTGCAGACGGCGCTGATCAGCGTGGTCTTGCCGGCCCCGTTCGGGCCAAGCAGGCCGAAGAAGCTGCCGGCCGGCACCTCGAGGTCGAGCGCGTCGAGCGCGAGAGTCCCGTCGTCGTAGCGCTTGGTGAGGGAGCGGAGCTCGAGTGCGTTGGGCATGCTGTCTATTGATAGCGACTGTCGCCCACCGCCAGGAGGAGACATGATCGAGAGGATCGACGACGTACCCGCAGGCGTCATCGGACTGCGCGCCTCGGGCAAGCTCACCAAGGACGAGTACGAGAGCGTCCTGGAGCCGGCCCTGAAGGAGGCGATCGACTCCGGCGAGGCCCGCGTGCTCTTCGTCTTGCCGGACTTCGATGGCCTGGAGCCTGAGGCCTGGCTCGAGGACGTGAAGACAGGGCTGGGCGTGGAGCTCAAGAACCGCTCCGCCTGGAAGCGTTTCGCCGTCGTCACCGGGGTCGACTGGATCGCGACGTCGATGCGTCTGTTCGCCTGGGCGATGCCGGGCGAGCTCACCGTCTACGGAATGGACCAGCTGGACGAGGCGAAGGAATGGGTCGTGGCCTGATGGAGGTCTCCGCCGCACTTGGCCGGGTCGGGCTGCCGGCACCGATTGCGGAGCTGGCCGCCCGCGACTGGGACGCGGTGGTTGTCGGCGGTGGGCACAACGGGCTCGCCGCGGCGGCCTATCTGGCGCGAGCGGGGCAGTCGGTGCTCGTGCTGGAGCGGCGCGAGCGGCTGGGTGGCCGCCATTCGAGCTGGCCGAGGGTGACTGGGACTCCCGCCGCAAGGAGATCGGCGGACTGGTGCTGGACCTGATCGCGACCTATGCGCCCGACCTGCGTGAGTGCGTGCTCGAGACGGAGGTACTGGGGCCGCCAGACATCGAGGAGCGGATCGGCCTTACCGGCGGCAACGTCTTCCAGGGCGAGACGCTGCACAACCAGATGTGGGACCGCCGGCTCACCTCGCGTACCCCGGTCGAGGGTCTCTACCTCTGTGGAGCCGCGACCCACCCGGCGGGCTCGGTGATCGCCCTCAACGGGCGGAACGCCGCAATGGCCGTATTGGAGAACGTCGGCGTCGCGTCCCCGGCGGCCGGCTAGCCGAGCTCCCGCGCGCCGCCCGGCTCATTCTCGAAAGAGGCGGCGATGATCCGGGCGCCACGGCCGCGCGTGAAGAAGCTGACCGCCCATCGGATGAAGACCAGCACCCGGTTCTGAAAGCCGACCAGGTACCAGAGATGGACGCCGAGCCAGGTGATCCAGGCGGGAAAGCCGCTCAGCTTGACCAGGTGTAGATCCGCGACCGCCCGGGAGCGGCCGATCGTTGCCAGGTTGCCCTTGTCGCGATAGTGGAAGGAGCGCATCTGCTTCCCCCGCAGGCGCGCTTTCACGACCTTGGCGGCGTAGCGGCCCTCCTGCATCGCCACCGGCGCCAGGCCGGGCAGGGTCTGCACGTTTCCGTCGTCTGAGCGAACGCGCACCATGTCGCCGATCGCGAAGACCTCGGGATGGCCCGGCAAGGTGAGGTCGGGCTCGACGGTCACCCGGCCGGCACGATCAACGTCCGCTTGGGTCTGGTCCCCGAGCCGCTTGGCGAGGCTGGACGCCGTCACGCCCGCCGCCCAGATCACCGTGCTGGCGACGATGCGCTCGCTGTCTCCGTCGGGCGCCTGGATCGTCACCGCCTGCCGGTCGATGTCCACCACCCTGTGCTCGAGCAGCGGGGTGACACCGAGACGCTCGAGGGAGCGGAGGGCCCTCTGCGAGAGCGATGGCGGGAAGGTGCCCAGCACCCGGTCGGTCATCTCGACCAGCAGCACGCGACCTTCCCCCGGATCGATCGACCGGAAGTCGCGGCGCAGGGTGTCCCGTGCGAGCTCCGCGATCTGGCCCGCCATCTCCACCCCCGTCGGACCAGCCCCGACTACCACGAAGGTCAGCAACCCGCGCCGACGCTGCTCGTCGGGCTCGAGCTCGGCGGCCTCGAAGGCGCTGAGCAGGCGACGGCGAACGGCGAGCGCGCTCTCGAGCGACTTCACCTCGGGAGCCACCGCCTGCCACTCATCGTGGCCGAAGTACGAGTAGCGCGAGCCGCCTCCCGCGATCAGGGTGTCGTAGGGAACCCGAATCGGACCCGAGGCACCGGCACCCGGGTCTACGAGCAGCTCCCGGACATCGAGATCGATCTCGGTGACCTCGCCCATCATGACTCGGACGTTCCGGTGGCGCTTGAAGATCGCGCGGAGCGGATAACAGACCTCCGCCGGAGAGAGCGCCCCGGTGGCGATCTGGTACGTCAGCGGCTGAAAGAGATGAAAGTTCCTCCGGTCGATCAGGGTGATCTCGACCGGCGCCCGGGCGAGACTCTTGGTGGCGAGCAGGCCTCCGAACCCGCCGCCGATGACCACCACGCGGTGTGGGCTTTCGGCCACGCCTAGTCCAGCTTGAGGGTCAGATAGCGCTGCACGTTTGGTCCTACCCAGCGAATCACATCGCTCGGTTTCGCCGAGGCGAGCGGCTCGGCGCGCAGCACGTAGCGGGTGATCCCGAGGCCCATCAGCTGGCTGGAGAGGAGGTCGGCGCGCATCTCGGGGTGGTCTGAGCCAAGCTCGGCCAGTAGCGGAGCGAAGAGGCGCTCGCGCACGAACCCGGCCAGCATCTCCGCCGCCTCGGGCTCCACCGTCGCGGCCGCCAGCAGGGTGAGCACTGGGCTCCGAGTTCCCTCCTTGTCCCAGATCCGAATAAGCAGACGCACGAGGTTCCTCCCGACGTTGCGCCGGCCATCGGCCAGGATCTTCGGCATCTCGACCTCCGGGTCGAACGGCCACTCCACCGACTCGGCGAAGAGGTTCAGCTTGTTGCCGAAGAAGTGAACGATCAGCGATGCGTCGACGCCGGCCTCCTTGGCAATCGCTCGCAGCGTCGCGCCCTGATAGCCGCGCTCGACGAAGAGCTTGCCGGCGGCCCGGCGGATCTTTTCCTGCGTCTCATTGGAGCCGGGTCGGCGTCCAGTGCGAGGGGTCCGGGTCTTCGGTTTGGGGGTTTGCGGATTCATTGCGAAACAGCTTGACAGATGAATTCAACAGTGTAAAGTCATCGCCGTTAAGTCAACGATGTTCGACTATAACCGACCAGGGGTCGCCAAATGAGAGGCCAAGCTCAGGACGTAAATCGCAATCTGGTCTTGGCGGCGATGTGTCTCGCCCTCGCCACCGTCGTCAGCGCGGTCTCCTCCCTCAACGTCGCTCTTCCGGACCTGGCTCGCGACCTGCACGCGACTCAGACACAGCTTCAGTGGATCGTCGATGCCTACGCCGTCGTCTTCGCCGGGCTCCTGCTCCTGGCCGGCGCGATCGGGGACGCGTTCGGACGGCGGCACATCCTTCTGGCGGGCCTGGCCTTGTTCTCGGCTGCGGCGGCCTGCGCCCTGCTGGTCGATGACCCGGGCGCGTTGATCGCGGTGCGGGCCGCGATGGGCTTGGGCGCCGCGGCCATCATGCCGGCGACGCTCTCGATCATCACCAACGTCTTCCCGGCGGACGAGCGCGATCGGGCGGTCTCGATCTGGGCCGGGGTGGCGGGGGGCAGCGCCCTGCTCGGTTTGCTCGTCTCCGGGGCGCTGCTCGAGGCCTTCTCCTGGGATTCGATCTTCGGCTTCAGCGCGGTGCTGGGGCTCGGGGCCCTCGTCTTCGCCGCCAGGATGGCGCCCAATTCGACAGAGGAGGGAACGCACCTCGACGTCACCGGTGGGCTGATCTCAGCGGCCGGGCTCGCCACCCTCGTCTACACGATCATCGAAGGACCCGAGCGCGGTTGGACCGACGGCGTCACCCTGGGCGCCTTCGCAGTCGCGGTCGTGCTGCTCGCCGTATTCGTGGTTTGGGAGCTTCGCCGCGAGCAGCCGCTGCTCGATCCGCGGCTCTTCCGCCTGCGCGGCTTCGGGGCGGGGACGGTGTCGATCATGATCCAGTTCTTCGCCTTCTTCGGCTTCATCTTCGTGATGCTCCAGTACGTCCAGTTCGTGCTGGGGTACTCGCCGCTGGTCGCTGGGATCGCGCTGGCGCCGCTGGCGGTGGCGATGATGGCGCTCTCGCCACGCGTCCCGAAGCTGCTCGAGCACTTCGGAGCGGGGCAGATCGCACCCGTGGGCCTCCTGCTGATGGCCGGCGGCTTCGCCGTGCTCTCGACCGCCGGCCGCGACACCACCTATTGGCTGCTCTTCGCCGGGCTGGTTCCGCTCGGGATCGGCATGGCCCTCGCGACCACCCCGGCGACGACCGCGATCGTCTCCTCGCTTCCGAAGGAGAAGCAGGGCGTCGCCTCGGCGGTCAATGATCTCGCCCGGGAGGTCGGGGGCGCGCTCGGCATCGCGGTGCTGGGCAGCGCCCTCACCGGCCGCTACCAGTCGGGCGTCGCCGACGCCACGGCTCACCTGCCTGCCCAGTTCGCCTCGCATGCGCAGGACGCCTTGCCGGCTGCCCTTGCGATCTCCGAGCGGATCGGCCCGCAGGGCGCAGCGCTCGCGTCGAGCGCGCAGGCCGCCTTCGTCGACGGCCTCGGTCTGGCGATGGTGATCGCCGCCGCCTCGGTGGCCGTCGCCGCCCTCTTCGTCTTCTGGCGCGCGCCGCGCGAGGCGGTTGTCACAGACCGCGGGCGCCGCCCCGTTTCTAGAGCACGGTTGGAGACCGAGTAGCCCATGTCGTCGGCGAGGCGATCACGTCGATGTCGACTCGAATCACCGGCTCCTCCAACGCGAACGCTCGCCGCGAGCTCCGCTGGGTGCCCCGCTATCGCGGCTGGCGCGAGGGCTTCCGGGAAGCGCTCACCGAGTCGCCAGCGTCGTTCAGGACTCTCAGCCTGCGCCCCGCCGAGGGCGTTGAGCAAATCGGATGAAAGGAGATCACGATGGAATCGATTCACGCAAAGCGGATCCACATCGACGAGGCGGCGATGAAGCCGTTGGCCGCGATGGTCAGGCTCGACGGGGCTCTCGAGATCGAGCCCCGGCTGCGCAACCTGGTCAACGTGCGCGCCTCGCAGATCAACGGGTGCGCCTTCTGCCTAGATATGCACTGGAAGGAGGCCCGAGCCCAGGGCGAGACGGAGGAGCGCCTCTACGCGCTCGACGCCTGGCGCGAGAGCCCGCTGTATGAGGAGCACGAGCGCGCCGCACTCGCGCTCTGCGAGGCGATGACCCTGATCGGAGACGGTCATGTCCCGGACCCGGTCTGGGATCGCGCGGCCGGCCTGTTCGACGAGAAGGAGCTGATCCACCTGATGTTCGCGATCACGTCGATCAACTCGTGGAACCGGCTCTCCATCACGGCTCGGCTCGAGCCCGGGCACTACGAGCCGGGAATGGTCGCTCAGGCGGCATAGGTGCCGCATCGGCGCGGTCCTGGCGCTCGTGGCGATGTTCGGCGCATCGCCGCACTCGCCCTCGGGCGGCACGAGTAGCCTGAGGGCCGATGACCGACCGAAAACAGATCACCCGGGAGCTCTACCGAGCCTTTTCCGCGGGAGACCGCGACTTCTTCGAGAAGCATCTCGCGCCCGAGCTGACCTTCTCGAGTCCGACCGACCCAAAGCTCGACCGGGAGGGCTTCTTCGAGAGGTGTTGGCCGGGGGCCGGGCAGGGGCAGGGGATTGACATCGTTCGCCTGGTCGAGTCGGAGAACGAGGTGATCCTCACCTACGAGCTGAAGCGGCCCGACGGCAGCGGGGGCCGGAACACCGAGGTCCTCACCTTCGACGGCGAGCAGATCAAGCGAATCGAGGTCTACTTCGGCTGGGACACCTAGTAGCCAGGAGACGGAGCCTTGATCTATCGAAGCCCTGAGCCCGATATCGAGATCCCGGACGCAACGGTCTACGAGCACGTCATCGGCGGTGCGGCCGCGCGCGGGGATCATCCGGCGTTCGTCGAGGGGGCCGGCGGCGAGGTGACCACCTACGGGCAGCTCGCAGAGAGGGTGGATGCGGCCGCCGCCCTGCTTCAGTCGAAGGGAATCGGCAAGGGCGACGTCGTCGGGCTGGTTGGCCCGAACACCCCCGGTTGGGGCATCACCTACCACGCGATCCTGCGGGCCGGGGCCGTCGTGACGCCGATGTTCGCGTTGCTCACGGCCGAGGAGATCGAGCGGCAGCTGGCCAACTCGGAGGCCAAGCTCCTGATTAACGATCCCCCCGCGTTTCTCGCGGAGGCCGAACCGGGGGCAACACCCGAAGAGGTGGAGGTGGACCCTGAGGACCTCGCCGTCCTCCCGTACTCGAGCGGTACCACGGGGCTGATGAAGGGGGTGATGCTCACCCATCGCAATCTCGTGGCGAACATCGAGCAGGCTTGGAACTCCATGCCGCTGACCGACGAGGATGTCTTGGTCGGCCTGATGCCGTTCTTCCACATCTACGGCCAGACCGTCGTGCTGAACATGGGGCTCGCCAAGGGATCGACGATCGTGACGATGCCTCGCTTCGATCTCGACGAGCTGCTCGAGATCGTCGAGAGGCACGGCGTCACCTGGCTGCACATCGCTCCCCCGATCGTGCTCGCGTTCGCCACCGTGCCGGGGGTGGAGGAGCGCGACACCTCGCGCCTCAAGATGGTGATCTCGGGAGCCGCGCCACTCGACGCAGATCTTGCCCGGCGCGCCGAGTCGCGAATCGGCGCGCCGATCCGGCAGGGCTACGGGATGACCGAGCTCAGCCCTGTGAGCCACAAGAGCCGGTTGGTCAGAGTGGAGGAGACCCCGCCGGGCAGCATCGGCGCGCTGATCCCCAACACCGAGGCCCGCCTGGTCGATCCCGCAACGGGCGAGGACGTCCCCGAGGACGAGGAGGGCGAGATCTGGATCCGGGGCCCGCAGGTGATGCGGGGCTATCTCAACAACGACGAGGCGACAGCCGAGACCCTCGTCGGCGACGGCTGGATCCGGACGGGCGACATCGGGCGGGTCGACGAGAACGGCTTCTTCTACATCGTGGACCGGCTCAAGGAGCTGATCAAGTACAAGGGCCATCAGGTGCCGCCGGCCGAGCTCGAGGCGGTGCTGGTCTCACATCCGAAGGTCAAGGATGCCGGCGTGATCGGCGTGCCGATGGACGATGGGGGTGAGGCCCCCAAGGCATGCGTGGAGGCGGAGGACGGCCTCGATGCCGATGAGCTGATGGCATACGTCGCAGAGCGCGTCGCGCCCTACAAACGGATTCGTGAGGTCGAGTTCGTCGACGAAATCCCGAAGTCGGCCTCCGGGAAGATCCTGCGCCGCGTCCTGCGCGAGCGACACGCCAGGATCTAGCGGGGCTGAGCCACCGCGCGTCGACGGCCGCGCCGGTACAAAATTAGGGCGTGAACGATCTGCAGATCCTGCTCGCGGCGCTCTTCGTCTCCGCCGCCGGCCTGAACGCGGTCGCCAACTGGCTCAAGGTGCCCTATCCGATCCCGCTGGTGATCGGAGGGCTGCTCCTGGGCCTGCTCCCGGGAATGCCGAGCATCACGCTCAACCCGGACCTGGTCCTGCTGATCTTCCTGCCGCCGCTGCTCTACTCCTCCTCCTTCTTCTACGACCTGCGCAGCCTCCGAACGGACGCGCGGGTGATCTCGCTCAACGCGATCGGCCTGACCATCTTCACGGCCGGCGCCGTGGGAGTCATCGCGCACGAGGTGATCGACCTCCCCTGGGCGATGTCCTTCGCGCTCGGCGCGATCGTCTCGCCGACCGACCCGGCGGCCGCCACGGCGATCATGCGCCGGGTCGGAGCTCCGCGCCGGATGATCAACGTGCTCGAGGGGGAGAGCCTGATCAACGATGCGACCGCCCTGGTCATGTACAAGGTCGCGGTCGCCGCGGCGATCGGCGAGACCGTCTCCGCCGGGCACACCCTTCTGACCTTCTGCGGCGACGTCGCCGGAGGCATCGCGATCGGCCTGGTTGTCGGCTACGTGATCGCCGAGATCCGCAAGCGAGTCACCGACGTAAACACCGAGCTGACGATCTCGCTGTTCAGCGCGTATGGAGCCTTCATCCCCGCGGACCAGCTCGGGGTCTCCGGGGTCCTGGCGGTCGTCACCTGCGGCCTGTATCTGGGCTGGCGTGCGCCCGAGATCGCCTCGATGGAGAGCCGGATGCAGGGCGACGCGATGTGGTCGATCCTGACGTTCCTCCTCAACGCGGCGCTGTTCATCCTGATCGGGCTCCAGCTGCCGACGATCGTCGACGGTCTCGCGGGCAGGACGGCATCGGAGGTGGTCGGCTATGCCGCGCTCATCTGCGCTGCAGTGATCCTGCTCCGCTACATCTGGCAGGCGACGATGACGGTCGTCGTCCGGACGCTCGATCGGCGACCGTCCCAGATCGCCCGGCGCGCGAGCTGGCGGTTCCGGGTGGTGGGCGGTTGGTCGGGCATGCGCGGGGCGGTCTCGCTCGCCGCAGCGCTGGCGCTGCCCCTGCACACGGACGCCGGCGCGCCTTTGCCCGGGCGCGACCTGATCCAGTTCATCACCTTCTCGCTGATCCTGGTGACGGTGGTCGGGGAGGGGCTGACCCTGCCCTGGCTGATCCGCAAGCTCGGTGTGCTGGATGACGGCACCGACGAGGAGAGCGAGGAGGTCAAGGCCAGGCTTGTGATCGCCCGCGCGGCGCTGGATCGCATGGACGAGCTCGAGAGCGAGGAGTGGACCCAAGACGAAACGATCGAGCGGATCCGAGCTCTCTATCGATTCCGGAAGCGGCGCTTCGCTGCCCAGGCCGGGGCGATCGACGGCTCCGACGGCATCGAGGAGCGCTCGCTCGCCTACCAGCGGCTCATGCACGAGATCTACGCGTCCCAGCGCGCGGCCCTGGTCGAGCTGCGCAACAACCGGCGGATCAGCGTGGAGGTGATGCGCCGCGTCGAGCGAGAGCTCGATCTCGAGGAGTCCCGCCTCGAGGTCTAGGTTCAGTACCCGGGCGGCTTTACAAGGGGGCCGAGGTAGACGCGCGCCAGCCGAGTCGCCGCTGCCTTCGCCTCGGTCTGGCCGATTGACGACGCCTTCATCTTCACCGTGACCAGGCGCACGCCGTCGGTGGTGAGCAGCCTGCTCTGTAACGGGAACCAGTTGGCGTCCAGTCCGAGATGCCCGACGGTTCGCGGATACGCGCTCCTCGGCACCTTCGTCCAGTCGACGTTCTGGCCGAATTCGACGACCTCCCTCTCCATCCGCGTATAGGGCTGCGGGGCGCTGTCGAGGCGGACGATCGCCTCGATCGTGTCGGCGCGCAGCCGGCAGCCCGCGGCGCCGTTCGATGCCGTGAAGAGGGCTGCCTTCACGGACCCGCGAGGCGCAGAGACGGCTTCGGCAAGCGCGGCTCGCGCTCGCGCCGAGCACGGGGCCGCCAGATGCGGCGCGGAGACCGGCACGGGCGCCGGCGGCGCCTGTGTCGAGACGGGCGAAGACTGCTCGCTCGACGACGAGCCGCAACCGGCGATGGCGGCGCCGAGAACAGCGACAATCAGGATTCGCACTACGGCGAGAGTACGTGCCCAACTGCCGGATCGGATTTGCCGTCGAGCAGATCCCGATAGATCCGCTCGACGTCCTCCTCGCCCGAGCCGTGCTCCACCCGCAGCCAGTCGCGTGTCCACTCGACGTAGGGGCTCCAGGCCTCGCCGATGCGCTCGTTGACGCCGTCGGGCCCCCAGTCCGCGGTGCGCTTGCGAAGCCGGTCGGGGGCGAAGAAGAAGACGGGCTTCGGGCCATTCAGGTCAGAGTCGCCGCCGAGGTCTTCGCGATGCGTGATGCCGACGGCCGAGCTGTGCTTGAGGTCGTCCTTGTAGTGACCGTGGACCGCAGATCGCACCTTGGCGTCGCCCGACATGTCGACGTAGACGGCAGGGCTCCGGTCGATCGATGTGAGCTCCTCGTAGGGCACGACCCGGCCATAGACCCCGAGCGACTCCGTGAACTCGACGTTCCGGGGCGAGGTCAGGCCGATCACCTCGATGCCGTCGCGTCGGGAGAGCAGATAGGCGAGCGCCGAGGAGGTGCGGCTCGAGGCGCTGGAGAGCACGGCAATCTCCGTCCCGAACATCGACTCGTCGTCGAGGAAGTCGTCGATCAGGAAAGAGGTGAAGTAGAGGGGCCAGAGCAGCATCTGCTGGTCCTCGTTCTCCTCTTCGTAGAGGGGCATGCCGGCGACGCGGATGTACCGGTTGTAGGCGGCGGGGAGCTTGGCGCGATGCGGGCTCTCATCGACGAAGTCCAAGGGGTCGGAGCGGTCCGGCCGGACGACCAGGTGGGAGGCGGGGGGGAGGTAGCCAAAGATCCGAGTCCCCTCCGGCACGCCCTCGGCCTCGCTGGCGACCACGTCGGCGAAGCCCCAGACCGGCATCCGGGCCCACGGCTCCTCGGCGGGGAAGAAGCGCCAGTAGTTCATCGCCTCGCCCATCACCGCGTAGGTGATGTTGTTTGTAGTGAGCCCGAAGCTGTCCACTCCGAGCAGCACCTCGCCCGGCTCCAGCTTCGGCGCCTCGGCGTCCCGGAAGCGGGTCTCGTGGAGATCGTCCTTGCGAATCTGAAAGTCGATGAGAGCAGCTTATTTGGCCGCGGAGGCTCGCAGCCGGCCCTTCGCGGCCAGCAGCGCCCGATCGGCCGCCTCATGCAGGCTGAGGGCATCCCCGGTGGTGGCCGCGACGCCGTAGGAGGCGGTGACGTCCCCGCCGCCGAGGTGAGCCTCGGCCAGGGCATCGATCAGCCTTTCCGCGGCGATCTTTGCTCCCTCGATGCCGGTCTCCGGCATCAGGACCGCGAACTCGTCGCCGCCGACCCGGAAGGCATCGTCTGTGAGGCGAGAGGAGTCGATCACCGTGGCGACGCCCTGGAGGACCTCGTCGCCGGCGGGGTGGCCGAGGCGGTCGTTGACGTCCTTGAAGCCGTCCAGGTCGAACAGGCAGAGTCCGAGCGAGTGGCCGTAGCGGGAGCTCGTGGCGGCCTCGATCACGCGCCGCTCCTCGTAAGCCCTGCGGTTGAGCAGACCGGTGAGCGCGTCCGTCCTGCTCTCCTTGGCCTTGAGCTCGTAGAGCTCGGCGTGGGCCATCTGTGCGGACATTGCCTCGCTAAGCAGGTTCAGGGTCTCGATATCCACGGGCCCGAAGTGGCGAGGCTTCGGCGAGTAGACCTTGAGGACGCCGATCGGCTTCCCGCTGTGCTTGAGTGGGACACAGATCATCGACCTCGCGTTGACTCCCTTCGAGGCCTTGGGGCCGATGCGAGGATCGATCTCGGTGTCCTCGCAGTAGAGGACCTTGCCCTGGTCCAGCGACAGCCCGGACAGACTCGTCTGCCGGCTCAGGCGGATCCCCTGGTAGGGGGTCGCCTCGCCCGAGGTGACCGCATAGATCATCTCCCCGTCATCGGGGATCTCGATCACGGCAGACGTCGCCCCGGTGATCTCCTGTGCCCGTCTGGCGACGAGGTGCATCACCTGGTTCGTGTCGAGATCCGATGCGGCGATCTCGCTCTGTGCCCTGATGACCGCCATCAAGCGGTCGCGGCTTGCGTCCATGCACCCCAGTTATCGGCATGCACGCGTACTGACTATTAACGCGTTGGACGAAAGTCCACTCAGATCTGAAAAGGGCACCAACTAATGGGTAGATGGGAGTGAGTGGCTAAGCCGGCTCGAGGACGACGACCGGGATCTCGCGCTCGGTGCTTTCCTGATAGTCGTCGTACGTGGGCCACTCAGCGGTCATCGTCCGCCAGAGCTGTGGCTTCTCCTCTGGGGTGGCGTCACGGGCGTGGGCGGCGAAGCGCTCGTCCTTGACCTGCACCTCGACGCCAGGGTCCGCCTGCAGGTTCTGGTACCAGGACGGTGGCGTATCCGAGCCGCCCATCGAGGCGACCACCAGATATTGGTCTTCGTGGCGCCCGTAGATCAGCGGGGTCGTCCGCGGCTCGCCGGAGCGCCGGCCGGTGGTGGTCAGGAGGAGGGTGCGGGCTCCCTGCCAGTCGTGGCCCTCCTCGCCACCAGTCGCTCGGTAGCGCTCGACGTGCTCCGGTCCGTACAGAGCCATACGCGCTCGGGTTTACCCATGCTTCCCAGCTGCTCAAACAACCAGGTCGAGCCAGAGCTTTTGGCCCATCGTCCCCTCGGGAAACACAGGGTGGGGCTCCTCCTTGGTCTGCACAAATCCAGCCGCGTCGTAGATCCTGCGCGCGCTCGCCAGCGAGCTGTTCGTCCACAGCACCATCCGCTCGAAGCCGCGCTCGCGAGCGAAGGCGATGCACTGCTCGACGAGCATGGTCCCCGCACCGTGGCCGCGCGCGCTGGAGTCGACGAAGAGAAGGCGGAGCTGGGCGACATTCTTCGAATTGCGGACGCAATAAACCGCCCCGACGCGCTCACCGTCCAGCTCGGCGACCCAGGCGGCCTCCAGTTGGGGGTCGTGCTGCTCGAGGTAGTCGGCGATCACGCGAGCGACGAGCGCGGCGAAGGGCTCGCCCCAGCCCTCCTCATCCTCGTAGAGGTGGGCGTGGCGCTCGAGCACCCAGCCGTGGTCGCCGAGCTCAGCCTCGCGGATCTCTATGCGCTGGTCGCCGATCTAGCGAATAAACAGCATCTCGGCGTACTTCGGCAGCGGCCAGAGGTCGTCGGGGACGATCTTCTCCAGTTGGTCCGCCGCCTCGCGCACCCGGGCCATCCCCGCGACCTGCTTGTCGCGCGCGTAGACCGCCAGGTCCATGCCCTCGAGGCCGTCCGGGTACTGGTTGGCCTCGTCGAGCTCCTTGATCGCCGAGACGAGCTCGTCCACCAGAGGGGTCGTCTCCTCGGTGACCGCGCCGATCCCGGCGTCGTCGCCGAGCGCCAGGTAGCGGAGGGCGGCAGGCAGGATCATTGTGCGGGCCATCGTGTCGGCGGTCTCGGCCTCGATGTTGGCGCGGATGATGTATTGCTCCAGCCAGACCTCGTAGCGGGACTCGAGCTCGCGCTCGTTGAGCACCTTGTACTTCTCCATCATCGAGACGGTCGGCTCGGCGAGCACCTCGGGCAGGCAGTCGGGGGTGGTGCGCAGGTTCTTCAGGCCGCGCTCGTCCTCCGCCTCCCTGTGCCAGGCCTCGTCGTAGTTGTCGCCGTCGAAGATGATCTGCTTGTTGGCGTCGTAGGCCTCCTTCACCACGGCGGTGACGGCGGCCGGCAGATCGTCGGTGCCCTCGGCCTCGAGCTTGTCGGAGAGGTCGTCGATCGCCTCCGCGACGATGGTGTTGAGCACCGTGTTCGGGAAGGCGAGGGACTGGCTCGACCCGACGGCGCGGAACTCGAACTTGTTGCCGGTGAAGGCGAAGGGCGAGGTCCGGTTGCGGTCTCCGCCGTGCATCGGCAGCGGCGGCAGGGATTCGGCGCCGAGCTCGAGGAATGAGCCGGGGGTGTGCGGGTCACCGCTCCCCGAGGAGATCGCCTCGAAGACCTTCGTCAGCTCCGCCCCGAGGAAGATCGAGATGATCGCCGGCGGCGCCTCGTTGGCGCCCAGGCGGTGATCCTGGCCGATGCCGGCCACCGAGGCCCGCAGCAGGCCCTGGTGCTTGTTGACGGCCTGGATGACGGCCGCGCAGAAGAACAGGAAGTTGATGTTGTCTGCGGGGGTGTCACCGGGGTCGAGCAGGTTGCTGCCGGTATCGGTCCCCATCGACCAGTTGTTGTGCTTGCCCGAGCCGTTGACGCCGGCGAAGGGCTTCTCGTGCAGCAGGCAGATCAGGCCGTACTTGCGCGCGACCTTCTGCATGATCTGCATGGTCAGCTGCTGGTGGTCGGAGCCGACGTTCGAGTTCTCGAACACCGGGGCGATCTCGTGCTGCGCCGGGGCGACCTCGTTGTGGCGGGTCTTGATCGGCACGCCGAGCTTCGCCAGCTCGTTCTCGAAGTCCATGATGCAGGCGAGGACGCGCTCGGGGATCACCCCGAAGTAGTGGTCGTCCAACTCGTGACCCTTGGCCGGCTTGGCGCCGAACATGGTCCGGCCCGTGATCACCAGGTCCTGGCGAGCGTAGAAGTAGTTCTCATCGATCAGGAAGTACTCCTGCTCGGGCCCGACGGTCGTGAAGACGCGCTGAGCGTCCTTGTCACCGAGGATCTTGAGCGCCCGGATCGCCGACCGGGAAAGCGCGTCCATCGAGCGGAGCAGCGGGGTCTTGGCGTCCAGCG
>CAWJDA010000014.1:0-145255 GCA_963841525.1 uncultured Solirubrobacterales bacterium
ACAGGACCTCCGCAATCGCCCTGGCCGATGCGACCGTCTCGAGGCATCCCCGGCTACCGCACCTGCAGATCTCCCCGCCCGGCTGGACGACGGTGTGCCCGATCTCCCCGGCCGTCCCGCCCGTGCCGTGGTAGAGCCGGCCGCCGAGCAGCAGGCCCGCGCCCACGCCTGACGAGAGCTTGATGTAGATCAGGTCGGAGAACCCCTTGCCGCTACCCCAGACGAACTCGGCGAGCGCGCCGAGGTTCGCGTCGTTCTCGACGTGCACCGGCATTCGGAGGCGCCTCGTCATCTCGGCCGCGGCGTCGACTCCGACCCAGCTGGGCAGAATCGCCGAGGACCCGACGGCTCCTGTCGCCCGGTTGATCGGCCCAGGCACGCCCATTCCGACGCCCAGCACCCGCTTGCGCTGCACGCGGACCCGCTTCAGGACCCGATCGATCAGGTCCGCCGCGGCGTCCAGGCCCTCGGCCGCGGAGTGATCGACGTCGATGTTCCTGGCGGACTCCGCCAGCACCTCGTGCGAGAGGTCAGAGACCGCGACCCTCAGATGGGTGTGACCGAAGTCCACCCCGAGCGCCACGCCGGCGGACTTCTCGAGCGAGAGTAGGACCGGTGGGCGCCCACCCTGCTCCCCGTGGGCGACGCCGGGCGCATCCTCATGCTCCGCAACGAGGCCGGCCTGCAGCAGGTCCGAGACGATGCTGGACACCGTCGAGCGGGAGAGGCCGGTGGCGCGGGCGATCTCGGCGCGGCTCGCGGTGCCCCGCACGCGGAGGGCGTCGATGACGCGGCCGCGGTTCAACTCGCGAAGCGAACGAAGCGATCCGGAATCCCCGGACTCCATTGCCGCGGCAGCCTTACGAACTACCGGCGGTTTGTCAAGTCTGTGGAGGAACTACGGGCCAGAAGCGGGCTGGTTATGCCAAGGGAGCTACAAACTTCCGGCTTGTCAATCGCCGGAGGCGCCGATCCCGTGCGTCAGGCCAGGAGCGGGAGCGCTCGAGCCGCCACCACCGCCTCCGCCGCCGCCTCCGCTCGGCGCGGGTGACGGCGCGACGACGGGCGCAGTGAAGCGCGGGGTGTCGGAAACGGTGCTGTGACGCTCCGCCTTGGCCGCGGCCTTCCTCGCAGCGGCAGCCGCCGCAGCAGCGGCGGCGGCGGCGGCCTCCCGCTCCTGCCGCCTCTCGGCTGCCCTCCGCGCCTTCGCGGCGGCCACGTTCTCGGCCCGCGTCCGTGCCCTGTGGACCGCGGCCAGATCGGCCGGTGCGGCCGCGTCCGCCAGAGAGGGCTGGAGGGTGGAAGCGCTGCTATCGGAACCCAGGTCCGCCAGAGAGGGCTGAAGGGTGGCAGCGCTGCTATCGGAACCGGAGAGCCGGCCCACGAGGACCAACGCGATCAGGATGCTCACGACCGCGACACCAACCCACAGCCACCGCCTGGAGAGCCGGGGCATGCGCCGCCGGCGACGGGGCCACGCTCGGGATATCGCCTGGCGGACCGGGTTGGGAGGCTCGGTGGTGAGCACGCCCTCGAGCCGCCTCCGGATCTCCGCGCTCGGCGGGTGGCCATGTTCGATCCGAGTGATGGTGGACGGACTGGTTTGAACGATTGCCGCCAGCTGTCTTTGGGTCAGCCCCCGCTTGGCGCGCTGGTCCGCGACCAGGGTGCCGTAGACGGTGCCGCCCTCCGTGACCCTCCTCCGGCGGGAGGGAGCGAAGCGGCGGCCGGAGGCCCGAGCCTCCGATTCCGAGCTGAGCTCCGCCGGCACCATGTTGTCCGCCTTGCGGCTTACGGCTGTGTTGCGCTTCGATTGGCTCACTGTCAACCCCTATGAAACCCCCGCACGAACATCTGCCTGAGGAAATTCACCGACTCTGGACAAAAATACGCTTCGGCCGAGCGTAGCTCAAGTGCTTTGCCGGCACCCGCCCCTCATTGGAGGCGTGAGATCGCCCCCGTGATCGCCAGCTCGAAGGCTCTCCCAGCCTTTGGGTCGTAGACCTCAATCTGGTAGTCGCCGCCCCGAAATGCGATGTACGCGCTGTTCGGATCGGCCCGGGTGCCCACCACGATGCCGCCGTCCGGGGTTCGGTCGGTGATCGCTCCAGGCTGTTGTCCGGCCGCTTGCAGGGTTCCGAAGGCATCCGAGTAAGGGTAGGTCCCGATCGTCAGATAGTTGGCCTGACCCGACCCGATCGGCACGCCGTGTGCCAGGTAGCGGATGAAGATCTTCCCGTCATGGTCGACGGTCAGCTCGTAGCGGCCCGGTCGCTCCCCCGCCCAATAGACCGGATGCCCCACCGTGTCCGCGAGGTCTCGGAGGCGGTCAAGGCTCGCCCCCACGGGGCCGTTCGTGGCCTGCGGCAGCGATGCAGGATTATCGCCGTCGGATGGACCGCTGGTGCCCCGCAGCAGGAGTACGGCGATGATCGCCCCCACCGCAGCCAGGCCGATCCCCACTGCCACGCGCGGTCTACGCAAGAGGCTGGTCACGGTTGATTGGCCGCACGGCTCGTCTCGCTGCCGCCCTCCGGCGGCAGGCTACGGGGCCGCGGCGCGGATCGCCCGGTCCCGATCCGAGCCGGTCACGACGGGACGCACACGACGACCGCTCCGTCGGTAGGCGTCGTGATCGTCTTCGTATTGGGACACGGAGCGCCAGGGGGTCCTGTCGGTCCCGCAGGTCCAGCTGGACCCGCCGGCCCAGTTGCCCCTGTGGCCCCGGTCGCACCCGCGGCCCCGGCCGGCCCCGCGACTCCAGCCGGACCGGCGGGTCCAGCCGGCCCCGCGGCCCCGGTCGCGCCCGCGGGTCCCGGGGCCCCGGTCGGGCCAATCGGTCCCTGGGGTCCAGCCGGGCCGCCGGGCGTCCCGGCGGGACCCCGCGGACCGGTCTGGTTGATCAAGACGCCGCGCTCGTTGCCCCGGCATCTGCCGGTGTTGGAGAGCCGCAGCAAGCCCTTGCCGGGGTTCTTCAACTTGACGCAGGCCAAGAAGCCGGTCTGGGCGGGAGCGCTGCCGCTGCCGAGCGCGGCGAACGCGCAGAAGGCCCCGAGCGCGAGCAACGCCGCGAGAACTGCCCTATGTCGACTAGAACAAATGGCCAAAGTCACGCCTGAGGACTGCAAGTTAGCCGCTTTGCGGAGGATTCGACTCGCGCTAGCGCTTGAAGCGGAAGACGCGCGTATCGCTGTCCGTCGCACCTGTGGCGTCGGTCGCGGTGATCGCGGTTCGCAGCTTGGAGACTCTGAGGTGATTCTTGATCTCCACGCGGGCCGACTTGTTCAGGGTCAGGAACTCCTCGCCGATCTGGCCCGCCGCGAACTGGCCCGTGTCGACGACCGGGCCGAGGTTGGGCCCTCTCAGCACGAGCGTCGAGGCGGCGGTCACCTGGCAGGCGTTCGCGCACACGAAGCGGTAGGAGATCCGCTTTCCCACCTTGATCTTGCCGGCGGGCCAGTATGCGACCAGCATGTCGTACTCGGTGGCGGCCTTCGCCGGGGCTGGCGCGAGGCCGCCCGGCGCAGCGGCCGCGATGCCTCCCAAGGTGAGAATGGCGGCCACCCCTAATGCTGTCCCACGTTTCATCATCACTTGCGCCGAGGTCAGTACCCGAGAGCGAACTTCGCGTCCTCGGACAGAACACCGTGCCGCAACGTACCAACCCGTCACGGGCCGTTCGGTTGCGGTTTGCGTTGCGGTCTTCCGTCAGGGCCACCCCCCTAGAAGAAGACCCCACGCGGGCGCTGGGCAGCCGACCTTGCTACACCATGCTGACGCCTCTTACCGTCGGCTCGGCGCGGGGTGTCTTTTGGGGTGTCGTCCAGTAAACGCTCGGTCCATGGACAAACTTGTGTTTCGATGAGCGCCTCGCCTAGCCGCGAGGGCCGTATGGCAACTCCGACGACCGGGGCTCAGTTCCAGGCGGCAGCCCAGGCGTCCTGGTCGACCTTGTTCTCGAACCGGACCACCTTGCCGTCGCGCATGGTGTTGCGGTGCTCGAACGGTGCATCGAGCACGGCGCCGCTCTTGTTCTTGCCCTTGAAGCGGCCCTTGACGACGACGGTGTCGCCCTGGTCCTCGACCTCGTCGATGTCCGCCGAGAACTGATCGAAGTTCTCGGGCACGGTCGCGAACACGTCCTGGGCGACGCTGTCGGGCCCCGTGAACGTCCCGGAAGGAGCGCTGCCGCCGCCGGGCTCGATCCACTCGATCTGATCGTCGTAAGCGGCCAGCACGGCGGGGATGTCGCCCTGGTTGAAGCTCCCGTAGGCGGCTTTAACCGTGGCCACGTCTTGCTCTGACATATCTCCTCTTCCAAGAGGGAACCGGGTCAGCCGACCCTATGCGCCCGGTGGGCTGCGTCAATCAACCAGAACTTGACGCATTGATGGAGAAGTTCCTGAAGGCCATTGGCTTTCCCGCTGACGATTGACCGAAACTGTCTCCTTCGTAACGAATGAGGGAGAAGGAAACATGTATGACCCGCAGACGACCGAGACAGGCGACGCCCCGTACATCATCCAGGAGCCATACGGCGGCCCGGGAGTCATCGCGATCGGCGCGGTGATGCTGGCCGGCGCGGCGCTCGGCTTCTTGCTCGGCGCGTGGCTGGTGTGACCAAAACGGGTCTGGCGACGGCTGTTTCGACTCGCTGAGTCTTTCCCCACCTTCCGCCAGGCCTTACCCGGGCTGAGGCGGGCTAGCTCTGGAGCGAATGACCCTGCATGACCCCCAATCCGTGGTCAGTAGCCCAATGCGAACTTCGCGTCCTCGGACATCATCTCAGGGGACCAGGGCGGATCGAAGACCATCTTGGGATGGACCTTTTCGATCCCCTGAAGCTGGCCGACGAACTCTCGCATCTGCTCCGAGACCTGCGGGCCGATCGGACACGCCGGAGTGGTCAGGGTGAAGGTGATGAAGGCCTCCGGGCCCTCGATCTCGACGTCGTAGACGAGGCCGAGCGAGACGAAATCGAGCCCCAGCTCGGGGTCGATCACCTCCTCGAGCGCCTCGTAGACGTCCTCTTCTGTTGTGGTCTCCGCCGCCATCAGAAACTCCGGTTCGCCTGCTCGCGATTCATCCCGGACAAGGATAGGGGGGCGAGCGCCCGAGCCTGCCTGAAGGGCTCCGCGAGTAAGTTTCGGTGCCCGTGTTCCTGGTCGTCCTGATCTTCATCATCGTCCCGATCGCCGAGCTGTACGTGATCATCAAGGTCGGCGAGGCGATCGGGCTGATCCCGACGCTGGTCCTGCTGCTCCTCGACGCCCTGCTCGGCTCGATGCTGCTTGGCCAGCAGGGTCGCGCCGCGTGGATCCGCTTCAACCGTGCCCTCGCCGAAAACCGGCTGCCCCACAAGGAGGTCTTCGACGGCGTCCTGATCATCTTCGGCGGAGCGCTGCTGATCACGCCTGGCTTCATCAGCGACATCTTCGGCCTGGTCCTGCTGATTCCACCAACGCGGGCGATCGTGCGGGCGATCGCCTCGCGCCTGGTGAGGCGCAGGATGGCGATCGGCGGCGCCACCACCATCTGGACGATGGGACGCACGCAGAGACCACCTCGATCTCGCCCCGCTCCTGAGGGCCCCGAACCCAACCCCGCCGGGAACGATCCGCCGCCGCGGGGGCCGACCCCGGACAACCCGTTCAGCTGGGAGGACCCGCCTCAGAGCGGGCCCCGCCCCGGTGACATCGAGGGCAGCGGGCATGAGATCCGCGACGAGGACGAGCTGCCACCTGGCCGAGAGCCCTTCGGCGGATGAGCGACGGGAAGCAGGCCTCCATCGTCTGCGGGTTCGGCGACCCGGCCGCCGGTGTGGGAGCACTGGCCTGGGACCTCGGCGAGCCCGGCGCCCTGCTGCTGACCAACGGTGAGCTCAGGGCCGCGAGCTTCGCGCTCGAGGAGGGTGGCGACGCGGCGACTCTCGAGCTCACTGCCGGCGACGCGGTCGCCGAGGCGACTCTGAGCCCGCGGACCGCCGAGATCCCGCTCGGTGACGAGGGCGGCCTCACAGTGGCCGTCTGCGTCGCCGACGTGCGCCTCACTGACGGCTCGCAGAGCGTCGAGTGTCCCGGTCAGATCAGCCGCTGGAGCGCCGATCCGCTCCAGGGCGCCGGCACATTCCGCCATCTCACGATCGATGCCGGCGATCAGTCGCTACTGGTCGTTGAGGCCCGCGGCGAGCCGGGTGCGGAGCATGGCGATGAGCGGACCGGCGCCTGGCTCATCCGCGGCGAGGACGACTCCCGCTTCGAAGACGCCTTCGTCTCCACCCAGTACGACGTGAATGGCGTCCCGACCCGCTTCGGCCTCGAGCTCTGGCCGGAGGAAGCCGAGCGAGCGAGCCGTGCCGCGGCCACCAGGGTCGCGGCCTCCTCGGAGGGCAGCATCGGGGTCGGCAACGCCTCGGCCGGGCTCTTTCGCTGCCAGACCGACGGAACCCTGGGTCTCGGCAGCTATCTGCTCTGGCGGGCATGAGCGAACCCGACCGGATCACCACGGTGATCTCCGACTTCGGCGGCGTCCTCACCACTCCGCTGGTCCAGTCGTTCGCGGCGGTCCAGGATCAAACCGGCATTCCGATGGAGGAGCTCGGCAAGGCGATGACGCGGATCGAGCAGGAGGATGGAGTCCACCCGCTCTACGAACTCGAGAGGGGAAAGCTCAGCGAGGTCGACTTCCTCCGGAAGCTCGGGGACGCCCTGGAGCCCGCCCTCGGCCACCGCCCGGAGCTGCATCGCTTCAGGGAGATCTACTTCGAGGCGCTCCACCCGAACGAGCCGATGATCGACCTGATGCGCGAGGCCAAGGCCGGCGGACGCCGGATGGCCATGCTCACCAACAACGTCCGCGAGTGGGAGCCGCTCTGGCGCTCGAAGCTGCCCGTGGACGAGATCTTCGAGGTCGTGGTGGACTCCGGCTTCGTCGGAATGCGAAAACCGGACCGCGAGATCTACGAGCTCACCCTGGAGCGTCTCAACGGGGTGCCGGGCGATCAGTGCCTGTTCGTGGACGACGTCGACGTCAACTGCGCGGCCGCGGAGGAGCTCGGCATGTCCGCCGTCCACTACCGGGACAACGCCCAGGCGATCCCGGAGATCCGCGAGGCGCTCGGACTCTGAGCGACTAGTTGTCGCTGCCGTAGCGGTCCCACATGTAGAGCTCCATCGCCTCTCGGCAGAGCTCCATCACGCGGGGCGGCGAGAGCCACTCGAGCACCAGGTCCAGCGCGCGCTCCTCGGAGATCCCCTCCTCGAAGGCCTCCTCGCCCCGGAAGCCGGCGGCGAGCTTGAGGGCCTCGCGGCGGTTGTCGCCGAGCGAGTCGAACGCCCCCATCAGGAAGTCGCGGTTCGGCAGCGGCTGGCCCACCTGCATCGAGCCGTGCCACGCCGCCAGCATCGAGATGTCGTGCTCGTCGAGCTCTGAGATCGCCTTGGCGTAGTGCTCCTGAAGCTCCTCGTCGGGGATCTCATCGACCCAGGCTCGCACCGCCTCTCCGAGGAGCTGGCGGCGGGCCTCACGGCCGACGGAGTCGGCGATCGCCCTGATGGCGTCGGCTGGGTCCACGAAGCAGAGTGTCATCTCGATGCGTCTCCCGTTTCGGCTTCCGGAGATCTGATCTGAGGCCAACTTAGACTCGCCCCCGGCGGAAAAAAGCCGGCCTTGGTTTCCGCGCGTTATGCGTGAAACCACGCGGAATCGGGCGTGTCAGACCCCCTGCGCCGGCGCCGACTTCACACCTATGCTGGCTCGGATGGCTCTGAATCTGATCGCGGGACCCCCGAACTCGGCGAGAGCCGGCGCCGTACTTGGCGGATTTCGCGAGAACCTCTCGCGTGATCCGCTGCTCGTCGTGCCAACGGCAGACGACGCCGAGCGCTTCGAGCGAGAGCTGCTCGAGCAGGACGTCCTGCTGGGAGGTTCGGTGCTGACCTTCGGAGGCCTGTTCGGAGAGCTTGCGCGAGCGTATGAGCTCCGCTGGGAGTCGGCGATCAGCAGACCGCAGCGAGCCTGGCTCGCACGCGCGGCCGTCAGGCGAGTCGATCCGCAGGGGTTGCGCCGCTCGACCGGACGCCCAGGCTTCGCCCCCGCCCTGGCCGATCTGATCGAGGAGCTCCAGTCCGCCGCCGTCGACCCCGAGACGTTTGCCGGGCTCGCAGCGGAAGACAGCGGCTACGAGCGGGACCTGGCCCGCCTCTACGCGGCGTGGGCAGAGGTTCGCGACGAGCTCGGGCTGCCCGACCGCCACCAGTTGGCGGCGTCGGTCGCGACGGCGATCCGCTCCGACGCCGAGGGACGACGCTGGGGAAACCGCCCGGTCCACCTCTATGGCTTCGATGACCTGACCGCCGAGCAGCTCGACCTCGTCGGGGCGCTGGCGGGCGTCACGGAGGTGACCGTTGCAGTCACCTATGAGGACCGACTCGCCCTGCGGGCGCGAGCGACGCTTCTCGCGAATCTGAAGGAGCTGGTGCCGGCCGAACGCCTCGGCTCGGAGCGCTACCTCGAAACCGACCCCGCGACGACGCCGAACCCGGTGCTCCATCATCTCGAGCGCGGATTCCTGGAAGCGGGAGCCGAGCGCGTGGACCCCGGCGAGGGCCTGGTCCTGCTGCGCTCAGCGGGCGAGCGAGCAGAGGCGGAGCTGGTCGGCGGCGAGGTCGCGAAGCTGCTCGCCGGCGGCACACCCCCGGACGAGATCGCGATTGTCATGCGCAGCCCCGGGCGGTCGGGGCGGCTCTGGGCCGAGGTGCTCGGCAGGTTCGGCATCCCGGTCGCGGTGGAGGCCTCGATGCCCATCGTGGCGACCGCTGTCGGCCGCGGCCTGATGGCACTCGCCAGGCTGGCCGGCCCCGGCGCGCTGGCAGAGGACCTCGTCACCTATCTCCGCGTGCCGGGCCGCGCCCCCAGCGGCCAGGTCGACCGGCTCGAACGCACAATCCGCCGCAACGGAATCGGCTCTGCGGCCGACGCCGAGGCCGCCTGGGCGCAGCGGGATCGAAACCGCGGCCTCTTCGAGCTCAGCGACATCCGCGAGGCGGGGAGCGGCGCCGGCCTGCTTCGAGTAACCGCCGGGCTCGCGCGGATGATCGCCGAGTTCCCGGTCGAGAGGGAGGCGGACATCCCGGGCGCGGTCCGAACACTCGAGCTCCGCGCCGCCGCGGCCGCCGAGCAGGCGCTGCTCGAGGTGGCCGAGCTCGAGCCGGACGGCCTGGGCCCCACCGAGCTGGAGGAGATCCTCGCCACCGTCGCTGTCCGTCAGCACCAGGGCACCGCGAGCGGCAGGGTTCGTGTGCTGAGCCCGTACCGGTTGCGCGCGCGGCGAGTGGAGCACCTGTTCGTCTGCTCTCTCCAGGACGGTGAGTTCCCGCGACACGATCCGGCCTCTCCCCTGGTGCCGGAGAACCGCCGTGGCGAGCTCGGGCTGCCGGTTCGGTCCGAGCCCGAGGACGAGGAGCGCTACCTCTTCGCGATCTGCCTTTCGCGTCCCGAGCTCGGCCTCGCCCTCTCGTGGAGAGAGACGGACGACGAGGGCCACCCGGCATCGCGCTCACCGTTCGTTGACGAGGTCCGCGACCTGCTCGAGCCCGAGCAGCCGGACGACCCGGATGAGCCCGATCCCCTGATGGAGGCGATCGGCCGGGAACGCGGGCCGGGCGACGTGGTGATGGCGCCGACCCTGGCCTCCACCCCGGCCGAGCTCGCCCGCACCATCGCTGCCCGCGGACGCGAGCGATGGCAGGAGGCGATGGCGGCCATCGAGCTGCCCGAGCAGGTCAAGGACGAGATCGGGAAACGCCTCGAGGCAGCGACCGCTGTCACCGAGCTCCGCCGGATCCGCCCCCGCGATCTCCGGTCCGACACGGTGCTCTCGAAGATCCGCGCGATCGAGGCCTTCGGCGGTACGACGCTCGAGGAATACGCACTCTGTTCCTACCGCTGGCTGATCGGCCACGAGCTCAAGCCGCAGCGGCTCGACCCCGCCGACGAGCCCCTGGTCCTCGGCGGCCTTGCGCACCGCGCCCTCGAGGACCTCTACAAGGAGCGGCCCGGCGGCACGGCACGGCCGACCCCCACGACGCTCGCCGCCTGGAGGCGCCGGGCCCGCGAGCTCGTCGAGCAGCACGCCGAGGACTCCGGCCTGCCGACTGCGAATCCGGTGGCGCTGGCGCAGATCCGGCGTGTGGAGGGCCTCATCTCTGCGTTCCTCGCCGACGAGGCGGCGAGCGAGCGGGTGCTGCTTCCCGACCCCGAGCTGATCGAGGCCCACTTCGACGACGAGACCGGGACGCGACCGGCTCTCGAGCTCGACGGCTTCAGGCTGCATGGCTCGATCGACCGGGTCGACGTCGCGGACGGCCCGAACGGCCGCGTCGGGCTGGTCAACGACTACAAGCTCTCGCGGGAGGTCACCAAGGGCGCGGATCTCGAGGACGACGGCAAGCTGCAGCTTCAGCTCTACGCGCTGGCGCTGAGGAAGCTCTGGGGGATCGAGCCCGTCGGAGGGGTCTACGTCCCGCTTCGCGGCACCACGGAGAGCGGCCGCCGACCGCGCGGCTTCCTCAACAAGGACGCCGGCGATGCCCTGGCTGGCGTCGAAATCGTCGGCGAGGACGGCCTGGAGGGCATGGAGTTCGAGGCGACTCTCGAGCGGGCGGCCGCCCGCGCCTCGGAGATCGCCCGCCAGATCACCGAAGGGCGGGTCCGTCGCGACCCGACAGGCGGCGAGTGCCCGCCCTTCTGCCGCTGGCAGACGATTTGCCGCAAGGAGCGCGCCATGGGCGATCCCGAGGAGACCGAGGAAGAGGACGAGGAGCGGTGAGCGCGCTGACCCCTGAGCAGGCCCGGGCGGTCGGCCGACGCGACATCGACGTCTTCTGCGAGGCCGGCGCCGGGACCGGCAAGACGAGCGTCCTGGTCGACCGCTTCGTGGCGGCCGTCTGCGAGGACGAGGTCGGGATGGGCGACATCCTCGCCTTCACCTTCACCGAGCGGGCCGCCGATCAGCTCCGTGGGCGGGTCCGGGGAGCGCTGCGAGCGCGGGCGCGGGAGGCCGGTGCGGAGGGCGACGAGAGGGGGCGCCTGGAGCTCGAGCGCCTCGCTCGGGATACGGAGGCCGCATGGATCTCCACGATCCACGGCTTCTGCCGGCGCCTGCTGGCGGCGCATCCAGTCGCGGCTGGAATCGATCCCCGCTTCCGGGTCCTCGACGAGGGCGAGTCCTCTCGTCTGCGCAGCCGCGCCTTCTGGGTGGCGCTCGACGGGCTGCTCTCCGGGGGAGATCCCGATGCCACAAGCCGGATCGTGGCGGCGCTCACCCCGAGGGGCCTGCGCTCGATCGTGATCAGCGCCCATGACGAGCTGCGCAGTCGCGGCGAGGACGCACGGCTGCCGGAGCCGCCCGTCGTCGACCCCGCCGCGGCGGTGGTCGAGCTGGGCGAGGCGGCCATAGAGGCGCTCAGCGAGTGCGACGGCGCGACAGGCAAGGCGGCGCCGGAGATGCTGGAGCGCTTGGGGCGGGCCCGGGAGATCGCCGGCCGGGCCGCGGCCGACGAGCCGCCGGAGCTCGACGACGTGATCCCGCTGGAGCTCAAGTCCGGCGCGAAGCCGTTCTCCGGGCCCTGCTGCGAGCGCTACCGGGCTGCGTGGTCCGCGGCCCGCAAGGCGCTTGCCCATGCTGAGATGGCCGATTCCTACGAGCTGATTCGCGAGCTCCTGGCCGCCTATGACGCCGAGTACGAGCGGCTCAAGTCCATCCGCTCGGGGCTCGACTTCGAGGACCTCCAGCTCCGCGCCCGCGACCTGCTCCGCGATAACGAGGCCGTCCGCGCCCGCTACCGCGAGCGCTTCCGGCATCTGCTCGTGGACGAGTTCCAGGACACAAACAAGGTCCAGCTCGAGCTGATCCGGCTCCTCCAGGGTCCGGATACCCGGCTCTTCTGCGTGGGCGACGAGCTCCAGTCCATCTACGGCTTCCGGCATGCCGACCTGGACGTCTTCCGGCGCGAGCGAAAGCGCTTCGGGAAGCTGGATGACGACTCGGGCCAGGTCATGCCGCTGACCGGCAACTTCCGCGCACTCCCCGGGATCGTGGGAGCGGTCAACGCGATCGGCGAGGCCCTGATCGAGCACTTCGAGCCGCTCACCGTCGGTACGGAGCCGAATCCGGACGCCGGCCATCCGACCGCCCCGGCGGTCGAGCTGATGCTCGTCGCCAGCGACAACAAGGAGAACGACTGGTCGGCGGACGAGGTAGGCCTGGAGCTCGACGAGGACGAGCCCGCGCCCGCGTACCGGATCGCCGAGGCGCGGCTGCTCGCCTCACGGCTGGCGGAGCTGCAAGGAGAGGGCGTCCCCCGGAGTGAGATGGTGGTGCTGCTCCGCTCCTACACGTGGGTCGACACCTACGAGCGGGCTCTGGCGGACGCCGGGCTCGAGCCGTACGTGATCGGCGGCCGCGGCTACTGGTCCCAGCAGCAGGTCGAGGACGTGCTGACCCTGCTCGCCGTAATCGCGAACCCACTCGACGATGAAGTGTTGCTCGGGGCGCTCGCCTCTCCGGCGTGCGCCGTCACGCCCGACACCCTCTGGCTGCTGCGCCGCGTCGCCCTGGACCGGCGCGAGCGCGGCTTTTCGACTCGGCTCTGGCCCGCGCTCAGGGAGGTCGCCGGCGGCGAGGTCCCGGCCGAGGCGGAGGGCGGCGGCTGGGCCGAGGCGATCGGCGGTGACGAAACGGAGAGGCTGCGGGAATTCGCTGAGAGGATCGAGGGGATTCGCAAGGACGCTGCGCTGCTTGGCCTGGAGGGCACCATCCAGGCGGCGTGCGAGCGCCTGGGCTACGACCTCGCCACGCTGATGCGCCCCGGCGGCGAGGCCCGCTGGGCGAACGTACGCAAACTCATGCGGCTGGCACGCGAATACGAATTGAACGACGGCGCCGACCTCCGCGGGTTCCTCGAGTATGCGGCCGAGGAGACCGCCCGGGCGGGCGAGGGTGAGGCGCCGACGGCGGCCGAGGAGCACGATGGCGTGCGGATCATGACCGTGCATGGCGCCAAGGGACTCGAGTTCGAGGCGGTCGCCGTGCCCGAGCTGGGGCGCCGGATCCTCGGCGGATTCCCACCGGCGATCCGGATCGGGACGACCGAGCCAGCCGAGGAGCCCGAGGACGACGCACCCTCCCCGCTCCGTGTCGGCCTGCGACTCGCTCGTCTCGGCCGAGCGTCCGAACGGCTCTACGACCTCGACGCGCTGGAGGAACGCGCCAAGGTCGAGGAGTCAGCGGAGGAGCTCCGTCTCGCCCATGTCGCCTTCACCCGCGCCAAATGCAGGCTGATCCTGAGCGGCACGTACAACCCCGGCAAGGACCCCGCCAGGGGCCTCCTGCCCGGCTCGTCCGTTACCGAGCGCCTGATCCATGGGTTCCGCGAGGGGCCGCTTGGCACACTGCTCGCCCTGGAGGAGACCAGCGAGGACGAGTTCGAGCTGCCACCGCCGGAGCCGCGGCCGGGCCTCGACGCGAGCTTCGAGCCGGCGCGAATCGCGGTCTCCACCACCTTCCCGAGCGAGGGAGCGGGCGCGGCGCTGGCACCGACAGCGGGCGCTGAGGCAAGGCCTCCGGCGCCCGCCGAGCCGATCAAGCCTCCTCTGCTCGATCTCGCCGTCGAGCCGGTCTCGAGCGCCAGGCTCTCCTACTCCGCGCTGGCGGCGTACGCGGCTTGCGGCTACCGCTTCCTGGTCGAGCGCGAGCTTGGACTCGCCGCTCAACAGCCCGGTGCGGGACTGCCCGCGGCGGCATCGCTCGATGAGGGCAACGACGACTCCGGCGACGTGCCGGCGCGGGAGGCCCGGTTCGGGTTCGGAAACGGGATCCACAGCCTGCTGGAGTGGAGCGCGCGCAACGGCTGGCGTCGCCCGGAGGCCGAGCGCATCCGCCGGCATCTGCGGAACAGCGGGCTGCCGGGGAGCGACGAGGAGCTCGAGCGTGCGGAGACCGTCGTCTCGGGATGGCTGGAGTCGCCGCTCTGCCAGGAGCTTGGGGCGAGCGGTGTCGAGCTGCGTCCCGAGGAGCCCTTTCTGCTGCAGGTCGAGGGTGCGGTGATCCGCGGCTCCATCGACCTGCTGGCACGTGATCCGGATCGACCTGCGCTGGTCATCGACTACAAGACCGACCGCCTGGATCGGGACCCCGCAGAATTGATCGATCGCTACGCGGTCCAGCGCGACATCTACGCGCTCGCCGCATCGGGAGGCGGGCCGGTGCGGACTGCCTACGTCTTCCTCGAGCGGCCGCTCCAACCGGTGGAGATGGAGTTCCGGGCCCCCGACCTCGAGCGGGCGCGCGATCACTTGATCGAGCTGCTCGAGGGCATCGCCGTCGGCCGCTTCGAGGTCACCAGGCGCCCGCACCGAGCGCTTTGCGCAGACTGCCCGGCGCGAGAGCGGCTCTGCAGTCACGCGGCCGCCGCTCAGATGCGCGAGGACCCGGATCCGCCCATCGAGCCGGCCGGTCGCGGACAGGCGGTCCAGACAGGGGAGCCACAGCTCAGCCTGCTGGAGGGCTCATGAGCGAAGGCCGGCTGGGGCTCTTCGGATACGGCTCACTGGTGCTAGGCGAGAGCGCCTCGATGACCCTCGGCCGCCCCGCGGGTGAGCTGCGACTTGCACGCCTGCACGACTGGAAGCGGCGCTTTTCCCAGCGGCGCGACAACCTCACCTGCGAGAAGACCTTCGAGTGCACCGGGGGTTGGCGTCCGGAGTGGGTGCTCGGCCTCAACGTCGAGTCCGGCGAGGACGCCGCCGGACCCGTGAATGGGGTGGTGATCGAGCTCAGCGAGGCCGAGCTCGAACGGCTCGACATTCGGGAGATCCGCTACGACCGGGTCGACGTCACCGGCTCCGTCGAGGGTGAGGACCTGCCGGACCGAATCGTCACTTACACGGCAAAGCCCTTCCACTTCGCGCCGGAGCCTCCCGAGGACTCGATCATCCTCGCGACCTACGCGGCTGGGGTCGAGCGGGGATTCCTTGGGCTGGGGAAAGTGGAGCTGGACCATTATCTGGCGACGACTCCGTATCCCGTCGAGCGGGTCGAGGCCAAGCTCGTCGTCGACCGGATCCCCGTAGGCAATCCCAGGGACTGGTAGGAGCTGACAATCGTCGGTCAGGCCCGGTGCCAGCGGCGGGCCCAGTCCCTGAGCTCGCCCATCACCGGCTCGAGGGAGTGTCCCTTGGCGGTGAGCTCGTAGCTCACCCGCACCCGATTGCCCGGCTGGACCTCACGCTGGACGAGACCCGCATTCTCGAGCTCCTTGAGCCGGCAGGAGAGCAGGCGGTCGGACATCCCCGGCACAGCCGCCTTGAGCTCGGCGAAGTGAAGGGGCCCGTCGGTGAGCGCGTAGAGGATCGCCCCCGCCCAGCGACGCCCGATCAGCTCGACGGCACCGTGGTAGTGCCGACACACTTGTTTTGGCTTGGCCGCCCCCCTGGATGGGCCGACGCCGGACTGCGTTCTCACCTCGTTTCAAGCTTACCGATCGTAAGGAACGGCCAAACCCGATCGAGTGGCGGCGTGGGCGCCCCTCGGCCACCTTCAGCCCGTGCACGGACCCGTGCCCACGGCTCCATTGGAATCGCTCAGCGCGCGCTGCACGACGTCGTTCGGGACCGCGTAGCCGCCCGGCTTGCCCTGCGTGGTGGCGGCGAACACCGTCCCCATCACCTTGCCGCTCGCGTCGATGATCGGCCCTCCCGAGTTGCCGCTGTGCACCTCCCCGCGGAGCGCGGTCAGCTCGCGGGTGATAGGGCCGCTGCCGTAGGAGTCCTGTGTGACCACCGGACCGGTGGTGCCGACACGTGCCGGTGTGATCGTGAACGGCCCGTTCTCCGGATAGCCGAGGACGGCGCCCGGCGTGCCGCTCCGGACGTCCGGAGCGAGCGACAGCGTCCTGCCTGACAGGCCGTTGACGCGAAGCAGCGCAAGGTCGTTCGCGGGGTCGTAGTGGACCGGGGTGGCGTCGAGAGAGCTGTTCGCGCCGGCCGGAGTCACGGTGGTGTCGCTCTCTCCCGCAACGACATGCGCGTTGGTGACCACCAGGCCCGGAGCCAAGATCCAGCCCGATCCCTCGACACCGAGGCCGCAGGCGGTTCCGAGCACACGGACGACGCCATCCCCGGCGGCCCGGACGTCGGGGTTATGGGCGATCTTCGAATCGGGTGCGGCGACGTCCGGGCTCGGCCCCTGGACCGCGACGCGCGGATCGATCCGGTGCAGCACATTGATCAGGGAGCTCGAAGGGGGAAATGCATTGTTGAGCGCTCGCAGGATCGCGGAGCGCTGGACCGCCGTCCGCAGGCTCTTGGCGCCGGGCGCGTTCAGCGCCGCCGCCCCGAAGAGCCAGGCGAGGCCGAGCGCCAGCGCGACCAGGAGGACCGCGCCTCCCGATGACTCGGCGATCGCGATCCCGCGCCGGCGCCCAGCTGGCCCGAGGAGCCGGCGACGCATGGCGATCGCCAGTCCCTCCAGCGATACGGCGACGATCCCGCCGATCAGCAACGCGCCCGCGAGGGCGGTGGCCGGCGCGTAGGGGGAGTGCGAGCCGTCCGGCAGGAGCGCCGGGCCGAGGCGGCTGCCGAGGAAGGCGCCGACTGCGAACCCTCCGAGGCTGAGGACCCCCACGATCAGGCCCTGCTGGTACCCCCAAAATGCCATCGCCACGGCGAAGGCGACGATCACCCAATCGAGGCCGGTCACGGTTTCCCGAATACAAGCGCACGAGCCATTACCTTTGCCGACGTGAATCCGCCCGTGACACGGTCACGGACCCGAGAAGGGGAGGCACCACGGCCCAGACGTCGCCCGACGCGGCCGCCCCGCGCCCAGCGCGGACCGCTCAGCGAGCGCCAGCGGCGCCTCCGGCAGCGCGCTCTGCCGCTTGCGGTCGTCGCGTTGATCGCCTTCATCTTCGGCGCAATCAGCGCAGCCGGCAGCCCCGAGCAGGACATGGCAGAGCGATTCGTGAACGACTGGGCGCATCAGGACTACAACGCGATGCACGACGAACTCTCGGACTCGGCGCAGGCCCAGTACTCGGCGGCCGACCTGCGGAGCGCCTACGCCGATGCACAGGATGCCTCCACCGCCACCGCGATCGATCCCGGCGGCGCCGACGGGCCCAAGAGCGTCAACGGGACGGATGTGGTCGACGTCGCCGTGGGCGTGCGCACCAAGCTGTTCGGCAAGGTCGACGGAACCCTGCGCCTGCCGCTGGACGGCGGCAAAGTCGCCTGGAACCCGAGCCTCACCTTCCCCGGCCTCAACACCGGTGAACGCGTGGGGCGCCGCCTGACGCTCGGGCGGCGCGCCTCGATCCTCGCCAAGAACGGCACGGCGCTCGCGCAGGGACCGACCGATAGCCGAAGCTCGCCCCTGGGGTCCGACGCGATCGATGTCGCCGGCGAGACTGGAGCTCCCGACGCCGAGGAGCAGGCGAATCTCCAGGGTGCCGGCTATCCGAGCAACCAGGACACCGGCGTGAGTGGGCTCGAGCTCGCGTTCAACGATCGGCTCGCCGGCAAGCCGAGCGGGCAGCTGCTGGCGGTCAAGGACGGGACCCCGCTCCCGGACGTCCCGGCCCACACGCCAGGGCGCGTGCTGGCCACGGCGCACGGAGCACCCGGCCAGGAGGTGAGGACCACCATCGACCCCCACCTCCAGTCGACCACCGTGAACGCGCTGGGCGGCCAGTCCGGCGGGGTTGTCGTCCTCAACGCCCGGAACGGGAAGGTGCTCGCCATGGCGGGGTCCGCCTACTCCGCCCCGCAGCCGCCCGGGTCGACCTTCAAGGTGATCACGACGACCGCCGCGCTCGAGCACCACGACGTGAAGCTCAGCGACACCTTCCCGGTCGTCACCGAGATCAACCCGGACCCGGAGGCCGGCGCGCGCGTCGTCCACAACGCCCACGACGAAGCCTGCGGCGGGACCTTCACGATCGCGTTTGCGAAGTCCTGCAACAGCGTCTTCGCTCCGCTGGGCGTCAAGGTCGGCGCCGAGAACCTTGTCAACACGGCCGAGGACTACGGCTTCAACCAGCCGGTCACCCTCTACGACGCCTCCGCCACGGCGGCCGCCCAGCCGAACAAGATGACGATCCCGAGCGCCCGCGAGCTGAAGGCCGAACCGACGCACACCGATCTTTCCGTCACCGCCTTCGGCCAGGGCAAGGTGCTCGCCACGCCGCTGGGGATGGCGTCCGTCGCACAGACCGTCGCGAACGACGGCGTGCGCGACCCCACTCCCATCGTCAAGGACCCGGCGCTGCGGAGCTCCGCCAAGCCCGTCCAGGTCACTTCGAAGGCCAATGCGCGGGTGCTCACCGGGCTGATGCGTGCGGTCGTCACCGAGGGCACGGGCGTGGCCGCGAACCTCCCCGGGGTCCAGGTCGCGGGCAAGACCGGCACCGCCGAGCTGGGCCCCAAGCCCGGTGAGCCGGCTCCGCCCCCGGGCCAGGAGGACACGGCGAAGCAGCTGATCGACGGCTGGTTCATCGCCTTCGCGCCGGCCAACAAGCCGAAGCTGGCGATCGCGGTCATGCTGATCGATGCATCAGGAGACGGCGGCACCACCGCCGCGCCGATCGCGCGGGAGATTCTCGGGTCCGTCTTGTAGCTACACGGCTTCGCCAGCAGCTCGCGGTTGCGTCTCGTAGCTACACGGCTTCGCCATCAGATCGCGGCCACAAGCGGCCGCCCAACATAAGTCGCTCCGGCCTTCGGCCTTCGCTCCTGGAGCGAGCGGCCTGGTGGCCGCTACGGCATCCCGAACGCCACGCCCACCAGGGCCATGCCCCCGCCGATCGCCGCGATCACTCCGCCGACTCCCTCCAGCGCGAGGCCGAGGGGCACACCGATCAGGACTAGCGCGGTTCCCCCCGCGATCAGGGCCCACCAGTTGACGCCGTCGGCGCCGGACTCGGGGGCGGCCGGGGCGGTGAGGATGGTGCAGAAGATCAGCAGGCCTACTCCGACCAGGCCGCCGGCGAGTCCGAGCAGCTGGATCAGGACGAGTGCGGCTCCGATGCCGCCGATGACGAGCAGGGCCTGAAGCTGGGTCTTCCTCATGGGTGAAAGAGTCTCGCGTGCCGCACCAGGCGGACTACCGGCTGGGCTCAGAACGTCACAACGGGAAGTCGGCGTCGCCCGCCCTAGATGTCGAGAGTGATCTCGCCCGTCTCGCCGGCGTAGTCGATTTCCAGCTTCAGCGGCCGGTTCTCGGTGACGCCCAGGTTCATCAGGAAGAGGACGAGGGCCCCCTGCGTCGGACCGTTGGCCGCGGGGGTGTTGGGCGCAGGGACGTCGCCCCCGGGAGCCAGGATGGTGCCGAGCGGCGCCGCGAATGGCGTGTTGCTCGGGACGGCCGGGTATGCGGCGCCGGTGGTGTCGACGACGCTGAGCTGACCCGGCAGGGGCACGCTGGCCGCTTTGTCACCCTCGTTGTGCATGGTCAGAAAGACGCCCAGGTAGGCCTTGCTCGGCGGCGGCGCCGGCTGACCCTGCAGGTAGGTCTTGTCGTCCGGCTGCGCCGGGTTGAGGAAGCGCGTCTCCTGCACGGTGATCTTCAGGTCGCCCAGCTCGATCGGGACGCCCTCGTCCGCCTCCTTGCTGAGGCTGTTGCCGCAGCCGGCCACGCCCGCCAGGGCAGGGAGAAGGACGAGGGCGACTGCCAGGGCTCCCTTGCGGCCGGGGCGCATGAGGGCGCGCAGTCTATCCGCAGGCACGACGGCTCCGCCTCGCAGCGGGTCAGGCGGTCGTGGGGATCCGATCGCCGCCCGCGACCTCTGTGCGCACGGGAATCGCTCCCGATTCGATCTGCTCGCGCAGCCGCACGAGGGCCTTCTTCCAACGCCGGCGCCACCAGCGGGTCCGCCCGAGCTCCCGGAGTCGATCGAACATCGAGACCGGCGAAGTCCAGAAGGTGAGCGTCAGATTGGTGGTGGGTCCGCCCTCCAGCTCCCAGACGGCGCGGATGGGCAGGCGATCGAGCCGACCGCCCCGGCCATGCTCGACGATCCGGTGAGGCCGCTCGAGCTCCGCGATCACGGTCTCCATGTACTGCACCCCCGCTGGGGCGTCGACACGGAAGCGGGCGGCGGCGCCCCGGCCGCTCGCCGCGATTCGCTCGAGCCGATACTCGCTGGCGAAGTGGTCGGTCCAGCTCGGCCTGATCGCGAGATCGCCGATGAAGTCGAAGACCCGCTCTCGCGAGGCGTCGATCGAGGTGGTGAGGGAGATCGGCCCCACGGCCGGGCGATTCTATTGAGGACGTGGCTGGAGACCCCGACCGACGGGAAAGGAACCCTGGAAATCCTGGACTTTCCGTACCACGTCAGCGGGATGACTGGCCAATCCGTAGTACCAGCAGTAAGATCGAACGCACCCCCGATGACTGTGCTCAGACAGAGTCAGGACGACGTCCACCACGCAGGAGAGCCGACTGGTGGCGTCGGTTCCTTCATCTGTCAGGGGTGCTCCTTCCCGGTCTCCTTCGAGCCGGCAGAGTCGATTCCAAGATGTCCCAACTGCGGCGGCACCGACTTCCGCCGGTCCTCGATGTTCGAGCAGCCCACGCTGAAGAGCATCGCGATCACCCGGCCCGCCGCGAAGCCGGCGGAGTGGCTCGACGAGGTGCGGGAGACGATCGACGAACCGGGCAAGTACCTGGCGATGTTCGCCGACGGCCGGACGCGCGTGATCGAGCTCTCGGACGGGTGGTCGCGAATCGGACGGAGCCGCTCGGCCGACATCCGGCTTGACGACCCCACCGTCTCCCGCCGCCACGCGGTGATCGTGCGGACGCCCGAGGGCGAGCTGCGCGTGCTCGACGATCGCTCGATGAACGGCATCCTGGTGAACGGGGAGCCCGTCGACTGGAGCCCGCTCGCGGACGGCGACGAGCTCCAGATCGGCCGCTACACGCTGAGCGTCGTTGAGAGCGCGAGAAGCACCTAGTCCGGGGCCCCGACAGCCCGCAGCGCATCGCCGAGGGCCGGATCGATCGGGACCGAGTCCTGCATCGAGACGGCGGCGAGCACCTCGGCGACGAACGAGCGAGGCTCGACCACCAGGCGCAGCAGCTGACGGCGATTCCGCATGCGGGCCGCGGCGTCGAAAATCAGGCTGATCCCGGAGCTGTCTATGTAGCTCGTCTTCGTCAGATCCAGGACCAGCGCGCGGGACTTGTTCGAAACGGCGTCAAGGAGCCGCTGGCTCAGGTCCGCGACGTTGGAGGCATCGACCTCTCCGGCCACCCGGGCGAGATCGATGTCACCGTCGGATTCGACGGACAGCCTGGCCAGCGCGGGCATCCTCACGCGCCACCAATGCGTCTGCGCAGCTCCACGGTGGTCCCATCGTCTCCCGCGTCGATGGAGACATCATCCATGAACTCCTTCATCACCGGGATACCGCGACCCCGATTCTGACCCCTGGGTTCCCGCCAGGCCCCGCTGTCACTAACGGTTACGATGGCCTCGCCCTCCTCGAGAGCGGCTCCCAGTCGGATGTTCGCATCGCCCGGTCCGTAGGCGTGTTCCACGGCGTTGCCGCACGCCTCCGTCACGGCGATGGCGAACGCGGCGCAGTCGTCATCGGTGCCCCCATGCGCTGACACCCAGCGCCGGATCAGATGCCGAACGATCGCGAGCTGCTCCGCCCGAGCGGGTACGTCGACGTCCATCTGCTCGTTCAGACCGACCGACCGCACCGCGAGAATGGCGACGTCGTCCGGAATATCGATGCCCTCCGTAAGCCGCTGGATGATCGAGCGGCATTTGAGCTCGGGCTCGTCCGGAGCCGCGGTGGCGGCATCCACCAACGCCGATTCGCCCTGCGTCAGGGTCCTGCCGCGGCGCTCGATCAGGCCGTCGGTGTAGAGGAGCAGAGTCTCCCCCGCCGCCAGCGTGACCCGCTGCTCGTCGTACGTCTCGACCGTGCCGGTGCCGAGGGGAGGGCCGCCCGCGTCGGAGAGGAACATCGTGTTTCCATCGGTGCGGATCAGGAGCGGGTAGGGATGCCCGGCCCGTGCGAAGTCCACGACCCAGGTGTCCAGGTTGATGGTCGCGTAAACCATCGTCGCCATGCGAAGCCGCTCCTGGTCGGAAAAGCGCGACAGCTTGGCGAGCATCGCCGCCGGACTCTCGACCTCCAGGGCGTACGCTCGCATTGCGCTCCGGAGCTGTCCCATGTGGGTGGCCGCCGCCAGGCCGTGGCCGGCGACGTCGCCGATCGTCAGCCCGAGCCGGCGATGCCCGAGCTCGATCACGTCGTACCAGTCGCCCCCGACGACCGTCCCCGCGGCCGCCGGCTCATACCAGGCGGCCATGCTGAGGCCGGGAAGCTGCGGGAGGCTGCGCGGCAGGAAGCTTCGCTGAAGCGTCTGGGCAATCTGTCCTTGAACCACCAGGCGAGAGCGCTCGATCGAGAGCGCGACCCGGTCGGCGACCAGTTGGAGGAGCTCAACATCCCCCTTTTGGAAATCGCGAGGCGTCAGGGTCCCGACGTGTAGGACCCCGACCACCCTTCCCTCGACGATCAGCGGCACCCCGAGGAGGGAGCGAACACCTTTCTCCCGCATCAGGGGGTTCACCACCTCCACGGGTGAGTTGTCCAGGTCCGCGATGATCACCGGCTGCCGCGTGGCCGCGACGCGGCCGGCGAATCCGCGTCCGATCGGCAGATGGAACCCACGCTCCACCTCCTCCTCGAGGCCCTTGGCCGCCCTGGCGGTGAGCGTCCGGCCATCGTCCTCGACGAGCAGGACGGCCGCTGTATCGGCGCGCAGGATCTCCCTGAGGCGCTGCAGAAGCTCGTCGAGCAGATCGTCGAGGTCGAGGTAGGCGAGAGCCGCCTCGGTGACGCGCTGGACGTCCTCGAGCCTGGTCGTCGCCTCGTCCGCAGCCACGGGACGCCTAGATTCGCAGGTTGCCTATTACTCGGTCGAGATGCTCGGGTCCGCCTGAACCTTCTCCGGGATGATCATCAGGAAGTTCTGGCGCGCGTTCGAGGCAAGGTCCTGGACGCGATCGGCCTCCTCGGCCTGGTCGGTTGTCCGCAGCTCGGCCGCGTAGTGACCGAGCAGGTCCTCGATGTCGAGCTGGCCCTCTGCGTCGAGGTCCTCGAGCGTCACCTTCGCGCCCTCGCCGAGGCGGCGCTGGATCGCCTCGCGATCGAGGCCGAGCCCGTCGCCGATCCTGACGTAGACGCGGCCGCCCGTCATGCCGGCGCAGGCCCATGGGCCGATGTCCCCGAGGACGACCGCGCGGCCGGAGGTCATGTACTCGAAGGCGAAGCCCTTGGCATTGGCGCGGTCCACGACGCAGCCCTGCGAGTCATCCAGGGGCTGCTCGGGCTCGCCGGCGAGTACGACGTCGGCGCCGGAGAGGCGGATGCAAAAGCGGGAGTCGGCCGAGCCCTGCACGAAGAGTCGGCCGCGCTGCGCACCGTAGGCGAAGGACTTGCCGACCGAGCCGTTGACTCGCTTGCCATCGGCGTTGCAACCCTTCAGGATCGAGACGGTGCCGCCCAGCATCGCCTTGCCGACACCGTCCTGGGCGCCACCTTCGACCCGGCAGGTCACGCCCCACTCGTTGAAGGCGCCGAAGCCCTGTCCGGCGACGGAGCCTCCGTTGAAGATGAGCTCGGCGAGCCGGTCGTTCTCGGTCCCCTCCGGGGCGCCGTCGTAGATCCGGGCCCGTGCGATCGCGCCCGAGAGCTCGGCACCGAGCACGCGGTCGTGCGCGTCGGTGCGGCGCGGGAACTCGACGCTCACGCAGGATCCGTCGAAGACCTTGTCGGCGACACCGGCGATCTCGGAGGAGGCCTGCTTCGGCTCCATCCGGATCGGCTTGGCGCGCACCAGCCCGGCCTCGGCGCGGGCTTCCACCAGGGCCTCCTCCTCCTCGACCGGGAGGTCGAGCGGCTCGAGGTCGAGGAACTCCTCGAGCGGCGTGATCAGCGGCGCCAGGTCGATCTTCTCCTGGTGGGAGATCTGCTCGAGCAGGTCATAGCGCCCGACCAGGTCCTGGGCCCGGTCGTAGCCGAGCGAGCCGACGACGGCCTTGACCTCCTCGCCCATAGCCTGGAAGAAGCGGGCGCAGCTCTCGGCGGCGTCGGCGCCGGGCGGGGTGAACTTCTTCAGGCCGTGCTCCTGGGCCTGCTCCGTCGTCTCGATCTGCGTGGCGATCCCGACGTGGCAGGTGTCGAGCTGGCAGCCGCGGCAGATCGTGCAGCCGAGCGAGACCATCGCCAGGGTGCCGAAGGCCACCCGGTTCGCCCCCATGCAGTGGAGCTTCACGATGTCGTGGGCGTGGCGGTAGCCCCCGTCGGCCCAGATCTCGACCCGGTTGCGGATCCCGGCCTCCATCAGCGCGCGGTGCACGGCACGGGTGCCGATGTCAGAGGGCAACCCCACGTGCCGCAGGGCGTGCTGCCGCGCCGCGCCGGTGCCGCCCTCGAAGCCGGACAGCGTGATGATGTCCGCGCCGGCCTTGGCGATACCGAGGCCGATCGTGCCGACATTGGGGACCACCGGGACCTTGACCGAGACGCGCAGGTCGGGGTTGACGGTCTTGAGCTCGTCGATCAGCTCCGCCAGGTCCTCGATCGAGTAGAGGTCGTGGTTGTTCGAGGGCGAGATCAGGTCCGTGCCGGGCGTGGCATTCCGCGCCGATGCGACCTTCTCGGAGACCTTCTTGCCGGGCAGGTGCCCGCCCTCGCCGGGCTTGGCGCCCTGACCGATCTTGATCTCGGCGACGTAGGAGGAGTTGAGCATCTCGGCCGAGACGCCGAACCGGCCCGAAGCGACCTGTTGGCCGCGCCATTTGCGGAAGCGGCCGTACATGTCCTGGATCTCCCCACCCTCCCCGTTGATGCAGAGGATGTTGATCGCCTTGGCCGCCTCGGCGTAGGCGCGGAAGGCCGGCTCGGACTGGGAGCCGAAGCTCATCGAGCTGATCACGACCGGGTAGTCGTGGTGGCCGACCGACGCGTCGACCTGAGAGGGATCGACCGGCTCGCGGTCGGGCTCCTTCCGGAGGCCCATGATGTGGCGCATCGAGATCGGGCTCTGCGCCTCGAGCTCGCGGACCTTCTGCGAGTACTCGTCGAAGGTGTCGGACCCGTTGGCCGTGGCGATCGCGGCCTTGTAGACCTTGGGGTAGAAGCGGAAGGTCTTCGCCGGCTTTGCCTCCTCGTCGCCGGTGAGGATCTTGTGGCGCTCGTCGGTGTCGCGGTCGAGCTGGGCGAACCCGGTGCCGCCCTGCTCCGACGCGGCGAACGCCTCGGTCTGGAAGATCTCCGCGAGCTCGGGCTTGATGCCGATCGAGGAGAACTGGCGTGCATAGCCGCGGACCTCGTGGATACCGATGGTGGAGATCACCTTCTCGATGCCCTTGCGGAGAGCGGCGCAGAGGTTGGCGACGTCGTTCTCGTAGTCATCGACGCAGATCACCTCGACCATCACGTACGGGCAGACGCCGTTGGCCCCCAGCCCCAGGGCGAGCATCACGTCGTGGACGTTGCGGATCGCGGCCGAGCGGAGGACCAGGGAGCAGCGGCGGCGGAGGTTCTCCTCACCGGGCCCGACCTGGAACTGCTTGAGAGCCTGATCGATCGCCGACGTGGCCAGATGCGGATCGACGTAGCGCCGCTCGCCGTCGCAGACCGTCCGGTCGGTGAGGACGAGCAGCTCGGCGCCCTCGGTGACCGCCTTGACGGCCTCCTGACGCAGGCGCTCGATCGCGCCCTGCGTGGTCTCCGACTCGAGCAGGGCGATGTCGATCGCCTTGGCACGGCTGCCGAATGCCTCCCAGAGGTCCTCGAGCACGTAGGTCCCCTGCTCGTTGGCGATCCGCCGGTAGGAGCTGTGCGGGAGAGGCGCCAGGTCGTGGTGCCCGCCGAGGATCACCGGGAAATCGGTCTCGATCGTCAGGCTGTCGTCCGACGGGTCCGTCAGTGCCGGGCGCCGGCCGAAGACGGCGCGAGTCGAGAAATGCTCGATCTCCCGCTCGCGGTCGATCGCGGGGTTTGTGACCACGGCGACCGTCTCCTTGAAGTAGTCCGCCAGGTTCTGGCGCTCCGGTGAAAGCGCTGCCAGCGGGCCGTCATAGCCCAGAGAACCGATCGGCTCCGCCCCGTTGTCGGCCATCTGCTGGACGAGCTTCACGTCGTCGCGCTGCCAGCCGAAGCCGGCGAGCACTCGATCCTCGACCTGCACGGGATCCTCGGGGCCGGCGTCGGTGTAACCCGGGATCTCGGGGCCCTCGAGCGGGCCGCCGGTCTCGAGCGCGCGGTCATATGGCGCGACCTGCTCCGAGTCCGTGCGCTTCAGCCATCTCTCGCGAACCCGCCGCAACATCTCCGCGTGCGGGTGGAGGGTCGAGCGCTTGCGGTCACGATCGATCAGGACGAGGAACTTCTCGCCCGGGGCCATCGGCTTCGGCTCCGAGACCATCTCGTCCACCGAGACGACACCGGGCTCCGAGCTGAAGACGAAGTCGCGGCCCGTCTCGAGCTGCCAGAGCGGGCGCAGGCCCATCGCGTCGGCCGAGAACACGCACTCGTCCTGGTGGCGCGCGATCAAGGCGACCGGGCCCTGCGCGTACGGACCCATCGTCTGGCGCAGATACATGTAGAAGGAGTGGAGCTCCTCCGGCAGCGCGGCGATCTCGGCGACGATCGGCGGCACCACCATCTCCATCGCCTCGGCGAGCGTGAGGCCGTGACGCCGCACCAGCGTCTCGATCGTCCGGTTCAGGTCCTGCGAGTCCGAGTTGCCCTCGCCGATCGGCACGTTCAGCATCCGGGCCTCCTGGCGGAGCTGCTCGATCGTGTTGATCTCGCCGTTGTGGCCGAGGACGCCGAACGGCTGGACCCGGGTGAACGAGGGCCAGGTGTTGGTCGAGTAGCGGTTATGGCCGAAGGCACCGATCGTCTCCATCCGCTCGTCGGAGAGATCGGCGTAATAGGAGCCGAGCACCTTCGGGTTGCCCATCACCTTGTAGACGGCGGTCCCGCCCGAGAACGAGGCCACGTGGACCCCGAGCTTCTCCTCGAGGGCGACCTTCAGGTTGAAGAGGGCGCGGTCGGCGTCGGTGGCCTCGGGGACCAGGCCCGCGAACTGCCAGAACTGCGGCTCCTCCTCGCGAGCCGTCGGGCCGAGGGCGGCCGAGTCGACCGCGCCGACCCGCTCGGCCAGGATCCGGAAGCCGGCCTTGCCGAGCAGTTCGCGGGCGCCATGGCGGACCTTCTCCAGGTTCTGCGAGCGTTCGACGAAGACGTGTGCGACCGCGAAGGCATCGTCGAGGGCCAGCGACGGGTTGTGGCCGCCCTGCCGGACCTCCTCGGCCCAGATCTTGGTCGGGATGTCGACCAGCAGGCCGCAGCCGTCACCCTCGCCGTCGACATTGCCGGCGCGATGGAGCATCTTCTGGAGCGAGGTGAGCGCGAGCGTGATGGGCTCGTGGCTCGGTGTCGCATCGCGACGGACCGACGCATAGATCGCGCACGCGTCCTTGTCCTCGACGCTCGGGGGAGAGACGAGAGGCCGATACGCGCGCTCGGGGGAGAAGCGCTGCGGCTCTGGGGACGAGTTCCTCAATTTGGCTCCGGTTCCGCGCCTTCTTCGAGAGGGCGCGCGACGGGGGGACCGACGGAGTCGAGGATTATAGGCAGGGCACCACTCGGCCCCGCAGCGTGACGCGACCCCCTTCGCTTTCTCCCACAAGCGCTTCCCGCCTGCCGCAGCGCTACTTTCAGTCCGTTGAGCGGTTCTACAAAGTGTTTAGCGAACGCTCACAAACCGTGCTACAACTACACCAAGGGGAGCAACAAGCCGGGGATTGATGGAGAAGCATGACTAAGCAGACAAGCAGGACCGGGAAGAGCAGGCAGTCGGGGAACCGTCCAGCCCGGGCTCGGAGACCGAGCGTTTCCAGGCGGTCGTGGACGTGCGGCACAACGAGGCGGTGACCGGCGAGTCCGGTGTCCCCGCCAACCAGCGGGACCACGAGCTGCGCCGCCAGATGCGCTCGCTCGAAGAGTTCTCCTGAGCCGGAGCCGACCGCGCCCGAGGGTAGGTGCCGCGCCGATTGCTCTCGTTCGCCTCGGGCGCTGGATACCTCGGCCCGGAGTCGGGCCAGCTCGGCAAGCTGGTCGACGAACGGGGGCCTGAGGACTCCGGGCACCAGGGGCGATGCCTGGAAGCTGGCTCTCGAGCTAGCCCCAGGGCATCTGCGTGTAGCCGCTGTCGATGGGCACTCCGATCAGGAGGGCGCGGACGGTCGAGTCCGATTTGTTCTGAATCGTGCGGTTGACCTCAGGGGCGAAGCGGCAGAACGTGCCGGCGGGAGCGTCGTGCTCCTCGTCGTCGGTGACGATCGTCCCCTCGCCGTCCAGGATGATGAAGACCTCCTCCTGGTTGTCGCCGCTGTGGTCGTGAGCGGGGATCTGGCCGCCGGCCTCGATGTCGACGACGTTGAAGCCGAACGCTTCGGCTCCGAGCGTCTTTCGCGCCAGTCGCCAGGTCGCTCCGCCGCTCCCCTCCATTTCCTCGAACTCGTCGATGCGCTTGATCGTGTAGCCGTCGGCCATGGCTTCTCCTCTCGCTCCCCTTGTCGACAACGCCAGGCGAACATATCCTCTCCGCGTGGGAGAGGACTCGGCCCGGAGTCTCGAGGATGCGATCGGTCGTTACAACGAGGCGTGGAACGCCCACGACCTGGACGCGATCATGTCGATGCACGCCCCAGACATGGTCTTCGAGAACCACACGGCCGGTGAGTCCGCGGAGGCCGAGGACGTGCGAGGGCACATCGGGGCGATCTTCGAGAGCTGGCCCGACCTTCACTTCGAGACTCGCCGGCTCTACGTCCGCGACGGCGTGGTCACCCAGGAATGGACGGCCAGCGCCACGCATTCAAAGACGATGCGCCGCGGCGACCTGGTCGCGGAGCCGACCGGCGCGAGGATCGAGTGGCGCGGGGTCGACGTCATCCCCTACGAGGACGGTTTGATCAAGCGCAAGGACGTCTACTCGGACTCGGTCTCCATCCTCCGCCAGGTCGGCCTGCTCGACTGACCCTCGTCCAGGGCGTAACCCCGGAGCAGCCTCCGGCGCTTTCCCGTGTGTGGGGAGGCAAAACAGCCACGGAAGTGAACCGACGTGAAGTTGAGAACGCGAAAGTTGGCGGTCTTGGTGACCTGCCTCGGCCTGGCCGCGGCATTTCCCGTCCTGAGCTCCGCTGACAAGGGCGGGGTTCCGCACAGCCAGAAGCCGTGTCCGGTGAAGAAGCACCACCACAAGAAGCCGAAGACCAACAACAAGGGCAAGAAGTGCGGCTTCAACGAGAGCACGACTACCACGACCCCGTCGACGACCACCACGGGTACGGAGGCCACCACCACCTCCTGAAGCAGGGCAATCCGGGCGGGCGGCCTCGCGGCTTACCGGACGCCGCGTGGTCGTCCAGTCCGGTTTCCTAGTTCCTGCGGCGGTAGATCGCCCAGCTCGCGATCGCGGCCCCGCAGGCGAGCAGGATCCCAGCGGACAGCAGCCCCGCGTCGCTCCGCTCCGGATCCCCGAGGACCGCGTCCCGAGCCTGTGCCGAGAGGACCGACCCGGCGGACGCCCAGGACATGACCGAGCCGGCCGAGGCGGCCGATGCGACCGAGAAGGCCGAGCCCGCCGAGCCGATTGACCCGATCGAGGCGAACGAACCGACCGACCCAATCGATAGGGCAGAGCCCTTCGAAGCAATCGAAAGGAACGAGTCCTCCGACCAGAGGGAAAGCGAGCTGCCGTCGTCTGAGCTCACAGCTCCGGCACGTCCGCGCCCATGGGCGAGAACGGTACCCGGCGCACCTCGGCCCAATCCCCGATCCTCTCGTTGAGCGCCTTCATCACCTCACCGGTGCTCTGCCAGAAGGTCCAGACGAGCACCGTCGGTCCCGCGCCGGAGATCGATGCCCCGATCGCGCCCATCCGCGGCGCCTCCTCGACGATCTCCATGGAACGCGGATAGAGGTGGGCACGGTGCGGTTGATGGAGCCTGTCGGAGAGCCCACGGCCGATCAGGGTGAGATCGGAGCGCTCGATGCCCAGCACGAGCTCCGAGGCGGCCGAGATGTTGGCGACAGCGTCGCTGAGCGGCACCTCGCTGGGAATCGCCCGGCGCGCCTCCTCGGTCGGCACCTGTTCGGGCGGGATGACGACCACCGCCTCGACCCCCTGTGGCGGATCGAGCCGGGTGGACGCGATCGCGCCGTCCTGCATCGCGCAGAGGACGAAGCCGCCGAGCAGCGCCGCGGCGACGTTGTCGGGGTGGCCCTCGATCTCGGCGGCCCTGGCGAGCACGTCCTCGTGCTCCTGAGCGAGCTCGTAGAGATGGTCCGCGGCCAGCAGCCCGGCGACGATCGCGGCGGCACTCGAGCCCAGTCCCGCCGCCAGCGGGATCTCGCTGCGGATCCGGAAGGCGATCCCGTCCGCCGGACGCAGGGACTCGAACGCCCGCACGCAGAGATTGGTGCGATCCAGAGGGACGTCCAGCCCGTCCGCCTGGACGGAGAAGTCGCCCGCCTCCTCAACCTCGAGCTCGAGATGGAGCGCGAGCGCGGCCGCCAGCACGTCGTAGCCGGGCCCGAGGTTGGCCGATGAGGCCGGCACGTTGACCAGCCGTCGCCGCGCGGTCATGGAGCGGAGGCTATCCGCCCGGGTGGCGGCGGCCTAAGAGCGATCGCCCTGCTCGTGATCGTCGCCGGTCACTAGTCGAAGACGGCCTTCTCGACCGCCCCGAGCTCCGCCTTGCAGCCGGTCACGGCGGGAGCCTTGCCGATCGCGCTGTCGGGGTCCTTGAGTCCGTGGCCGGTGAGCACGCAGACGACGGATGCAGGCCGCTCCAGGCCGTCCGCGACCGGCAGGCCGTGCGCCAGCAGCCCGGCGACCGAGGCGGCGGAGGCCGGCTCGCAGAAGACTCCCTCCCTCGAGGCCACCCAGTGGTATGCCTCGAGGATCTGCTCGTCGCTGACCGCCGCCACTCGGCCTCGGGACGCTGTGAAGGCGTTCATCGCCTCCTCCCAGCGCGCCGGGTTGCCGATCCGGATCGCGGAGGCCACGGTCTCGGGGTTCTCGATCGGATGCCCCACTACCAAAGGCGCCGCGCCCTCGGCCTGGTAGCCATAGAGGATCGGCGAGGCCCCGTACTCCTGGAAGCCCGCCCACCAGGAGGTGACGTTGCCCGCGTTTCCGACCGGGATGGCGAGGGCAGCGGGCGCTTGCCCCAGCTCATCGCAGGTCTCGAATGCCGCGGTCTTCTGCCCCTCGATCCGGTACGGGTTGACCGAGTTGACGAGCTCGACCGGGTGCCTCTTGGCGATCTCGCGAACGATCTCCAGTGCCTGGTCGAAGTTGCCCTCCAGCGCGATCACCCTGGCCCCGTGCATCAGGGCCTGGGCGAGCTTGCCGATGGCGATCTTGCCCTCCGGGACGATCACCGCGCCGCGCATCCCCGCCCGGGCCGCATAGGCGGCGCAGCTCGCGGCCGTGTTCCCGGTCGAGGCGCAGATGATCGCCTCCGCGCCGGCGCCCTTGGCCCGTGAGACCGCAACGGTCATGCCGCGGTCCTTGAAGCTGCCCGTCGGGTTGGCGCCCTCGAACTTGAGATAGACGTCGGCCTCGACCCGCTCGGAGAGGCGCGGCGAGTGGATCAGCGGCGTCGAGCCCTCATTAAGCGTCACCACCGGGTCCCCCTCCTCGAGAGGGAGGCGGTCGCGGAAACGCTCGATCAGCGGCGTCGGCATCGCCCGGGCCTAGCCGAACTCTTCCTCGATCACGCGGATCGAGCGGGGCGGCGAGCGCAGGAACTTGAGCTTTGCGATCCGCCGGAGCGCCGCCGTGAAGCGCCTCTCGCTCACCGGGTGCATGACCATGATCAGCTGCGCCTCCCCACCGCGGCCGCGCTGGACGACGCTCCGCACCGAGACCTCGTTGTCACCGAGAATGTCGGCGACCTGGGCCAGGACTCCGGGCCGGTCCTCGACCTCGAGATGAAGATAGAAGGCCATCTCCACGTCCCTGGCGACCTTGAGCTTCGCGTTCTCCTCGAAGAGCGGCGAGCCGCCCGAGATCACCGAGACGACGTCCCCCAACACCGCCGCGGCCGTCTCGGGGCCGCCCGCGCCCGGCCCGGACATGGTGATCTCCGTGATCGCCGGGGACTCCACCATCACCGCGTTGAACGGTCCTTCGATCGGCGAGAGCGGATGACCCGGGTAGAGGAAGCAGGGGAAGACCCGGACGCTGATCTCCCCCTCGCCGACCCGCTCCGCGACCCCGAGCAGCTTCAGCGAGAGCCCGAGCTCCTTCGCGTAGGCGAGGTCGTCGGGCTTGATCCGCTCGATGCCCTCATAGGGGACATCGTCGAGGCCGACCGGAGCGCCGAAGGCGAGCCGCGCCAGGATCGCCATCTTCGCGGCGGCGTCGGCGCCGCCGACGTCATCCGTCGGGTCCGCCTCTGCGTAGCCCAGGTCCTGCGCCTGCTTCAGCGCCTCTTCGTAGGAAAGGCCGCTCCGGGCCATCTCGGTGAGGATGTAGTTGGTCGTCCCGTTGACGATCCCGAAGACCTTCTCGATCGGGATCGCCCCGAGGCTCTCCTGCACCACCCGGATGACGGGGATCGCACCGGCCACCGCTGCTTCGAAGCGAAGCTGGGCGCGGCCCGCCCGGGCGGCCGCCACCAACTCCTCGCCGTGCTGCGCGAGCAGCTGCTTGTTGGCGGTGACCACGTGGCGGCCCTCCCTCAGCGCCCGGTTCACGTAGTCGCGCGCCGGGTCGGTGCCGCCGATCAGCTCGACGATGATGTCGCTGCGGGAGAGGATCCGGTCGAAGTCGCCCTGCTGGCGGCTCAGCACGCCGCTCACGCGAGGGCGGCGGCCTGAGACCTCCTCCACCATGTCCGCCCGGTCGTTCAGCAGCCGACGGAAGGCGCCGCCCACCGTCCCCTTCCCGAGGATCCCGACGTTCACGACCTCCGCCATCAATCGTCCCGCGCCAGGAGGTCGTCCCAGGTCTCGCGACGGACGACCACCCTCGCCTCCCCGCCCCGGCAGAAGATCACCGGAGGCCGGGGGACTCCGTTGTAGTTGTTGGCCATCGCGTAGCCGTAGGCACCCGTCGCCGGAGTGACCAGCACATCCCCGACCCGAGGAGCCGCCAGCTCCGTGTCGCGGATCAGCACGTCGCCGGACTCGCAGTGCTTGCCGGCGATCGTGGCCAGGTTTTCCGGGGTATCCGCGGCGCGATCGGCGATCACCGCCTCGTAGCGGGCGCCGTAGAGCATCGGCCGCAGGTTGTCCGACATCCCCCCGTCGACGGCGACGTAAGTGCGCACGCCCGGGATCACCTTCACGGTCCCGACCCGGTACGCGGTGACGCCGGCGTTGCCGACCAGGGAGCGGCCAGGCTCGACCAGGATCTTCGGCGCCGGATCGAAGACGCGCTCCACCCCGCGAACCTTGACCTCGACGTAGTCCTCGATCGAGGGCGGCTCGTCGGTGTCGAGGTAGGCGATGCCGAGACCGCCGCCGACGTTGAGAAGCTCGGGGGCGAGGTCCACCGAGTTGCAGAAGTCGGCGATCACCTCGATCGCCTTCACGTACGGCTCGAGCTCGAAGATCTGGGAGCCGATGTGGGCATGCAGCCCGACCAGCTCAAGGTTCGGCGACCGCCGGACCCGCTCCACCGCTTGCGCGGCGAGCTCGTCGGCGAGCCCGAAGCCGAACTTGGAGTCGAGCTGGCCTGTCTGCACGTAGTCGTGGGTCGACGGCTTGATCCCCGGCGTGACGCGGATCAGGACCTTCTGGGGACGGTCCAGGAGACGATCCACCAGCTCGATCTCGTCGAAGGAGTCAAGGATCAGGTGCCCGACACCGCTGTCGAACGCGTAGCGGAGCTCATCCTCGCTCTTGTTGTTGCCGTGCATGTGGATCCGTGCCGGCTCGAAGCCGGCCGCCAGGGCCATGCGTAGCTCTCCGCCCGAGGCGACGTCCACGGACAGGCCCTCCTCCCTCATCACCCGGTAGGCCGCCGTGCAGGGAAGTGCCTTGCTGGCGTAGATCACCTCGAAGGCGTCCGTCCGCCCCGCGAAGGCGCTCACGTACTCTCGCGCCCGCCCTCGGATGTCCTCCTCCGCGTAGATGTAGGCGGGCGTCCCGAACCGCTCCGCCAGCTCGACCACGTCGCAGCCGGCGATCTCCAGGTGGCCACGCTCGTTCACACGCGACCACGCCGGATAGACCGGCGATCCGGCGATCGGGTCCGCCGCTGCGACGGAGCCAGAGTTGTCGGGCTCGGCGTTCATGGGAACGCCATTCTGACGGGAAGCAGCAGAATCCCTCGCAATGGAGCGCTCTCCGCCCGGCAGACCTATCCGCGAGGGGCGCCACGACGGCCTGGCCTACGGACTCTGGCTGCCCGACGGGCCGCCACCTTCGCCGGGAGTCGTCGTCGTGCACGGGGCGAGCTCGCGCAAGGAGAACCACGCGGACTTTGCGCGGTTGGCGACCGCGAGCGGATGGGCCGCGCTCACCTTCGACCTCCCGGGCCACGGCGACTCGGAGGGTGAGATGTCGGGCGGCGCGGTTGACGACGTCCTGGCGATGGTCCGGCTGCTCGCGGCCGAGGAGAGCGTGGACCCCCGGCGGGTTGCGCTCAGGGGCTCGAGCCTGGGCGGCTTTCTCGCCATCACGGCGGCGGCGGACGGGCCGGACGTCGCCGGCGTGATCGCGATCTGTCCCGCCGGGGAGGACCACCTCGCCCGGGGCGTCCGCCGGGGGCGCTTCGAGATGCGGGTCGGCGACCCGCTCGGCCTCGAGGCCTGGCTTCTGACCCAGGACGTCCGGGAATCAGTCGAGCGGATCGCGGGACGGCCGCTGATCCTGATGCACGCCGAGGGCGACACCCAGATCCCCAGCGACCACTCCCAGATGCTCTACGAGAGGGCGCGAGAGCCTCGCAAGCTGATCATTGCGCCGGGCGGGGCCCATACCACGGTCCAGCACGACCCCGAGCTCCAGGGCTCTGCGCTGCGCTGGCTGGAGCGCCGGCTCGAGGACGAACGCGCCGGCTAGCTGCCGCCGGGCGACCGGAGATCCCGCCCGTTCGTGGCTTCCTCTCAGTCTTGGTGATCCGAGTGCGAGCAGCCGTGGCTCCCGTCACTCGTGGAGGAATCGACATCCGAGGAACCGGACGACCCCGAGTCACCGGAGGACTCGCCCTGATCCGAAGAGGGTTCGTCACCGGAGGACCCGCCCTGATCCGACGGCGGTTCGTCGCCGGGCGGCAGGATCGAAGGCGGTTCGTCGCCGGGCGGCAGGATCGAAGGCGGCCTGTCGACCGGGGGCTTGCCGATGATTCCGATGTCGACGCCGTCACCGACGTCGCCGGGAGCCTCGCCCTTATCGCCCTCGGGAGTGTTCTGGTGAGGATCCGAAGGATGGGTCGGCGTGACGACGTGCGACGGGTCCTTGGTCGCGGTGACCGGGCCGCCGGAGCCGGTCGAGCCATCGCCAGTTCCGGTCGGGCCGCCCGGCGGAGTGGGAGTGATGCCCGGCGGAGTGGGAGTGGTGCCCGGCGGAGCGGGTGCCGGGGCGGGCTTCGGCTTGCCGTTGCCGCCCTGGTTGTTGCGTCCGTTGCCCGCACCACCGCTGCCGCCGGACGTGCCTACGTTGGTCGCGGCAAGCTGGCCGGCCGCAGCGCTCACCGGAACGACGGTGTTGCTGTTGTTGTTGTTGGCCGGCGCCCTCGGGGTCGCGGCGCTGAGCTCAACATTGCCGTCGGTGCTGGCGTCCTGGGCCGTGGGCCAGACGTTGAACGAGACCAGGCCGACCAGGGTGACGAAGACGATCGCGGCTCCGGCCAGCAGAGCGCCAGACGCACCGACCCCGACGATGAAGCTCTCGGGCGTGTTGTTCTGTGATGTCTTTGGTGCCGCGTGAGCATCCCCCTCTCGCACGGCACGCCATTCGCGCGCACTCACGTTCCGGTCATCGTCGTTCATTTGGCTCCCTTTAGCCACCGCACAATTGAGGTAGCCGTTTGTTTTACACGCGGAATGCGGCGTCTACCAAGTACCGACGAGCCGAGTGAGCCTCCAGTGCTACAGATACCCGAGGGGGTCCGTCGTCTGCCCGTTGATGCGGACCTCGAAGTGGACGTGCGGCCCGAAGCAGTAACCCGTGCAGTCGCTGAGGCCGATGATCTGGCCCTGCGCGACCTGTTGACCTGAGGACACGAGAAATCGCTCCTGGTGCCCGTAGCACGTGGAGAGGCCGCCCCCATGGTCGATGCACGTGTAGTTCCCATAGCCGCCCTCGGGACCAGCAATTGTGACCGTCCCGGCGGCGGCAGCCCGGATGGGCGTGCCGGTGGGCACGCCGATGTCGACTCCTGGGTGGAATTCATACCCGTGACCGATGTTCCGGGGGCCGTAGCCGGAGGTGATCGGCCCGTTGACCGGCCAGATCAATCCATGGCCACCAGCCCTGATCGGGCCGGCCAGGAGCGCCCCCGTTCCGGCGCCGAGCTGCTCGGCGATCTTCTGCGAGATGTCGCTGAGGTCGCCCTCGAGGTCGTCCTGCTGCTTTCGCACCTTCATCAGCGTGGCGTGCTGCTTGCGGCGGGCAGTGGCCAGCTCGGCCGTCCGCTCCTTCAGAGCAGCCCGTGTGGCGTCGAGCTCCGCCTTCCTGGCCGCGATCTCATCGCGGGCCGCGCGGACGGCGTTGACGGTCACCTGCATCTCGTTGCGCAGGTCGCGCACCCGGGCGACGATGTCGCTGTCCTGATGCTGGAGCGTCTCCAGGTACTGGGTCCGCGCGAGCAGGTCGTCGAACCCGTGCGCCTGGAGCAGGACGGTGATCAGGTCTGGCTGGTTCGACTCGTAGATCGCGACCAGCCGCCGCTCGAGGATTTTGATCGCCAGGTGCAGCCGCTTCTTCAGGTAGTCGAGTCGCGCTTGCGCCTGGTCGAGCTCGGCCTGCTTCTGGGAGAGCTCGGCGGCGACCGCCGCCTCCCGGTTGCGCAGGGCCGCCACCTGGCTCGTCAGACGCTGAAGCTGGGCGGACTCATGGGTGATCTTCCCGGTCAGGACGCCGGCGTGCGTTCGCGCGTGCGAGAGCCGCTTCTGGGTCGAGTCGAGCTTCTGTTGGAGGCTGTGGCCGGAGGCGCCACCGGCCATCAGGCCGACTGCGCAGATCGCCGCTGCGCTCAGGAGCGCCAGCATCACGCGCTTGGATCGCGTCATCCAGCGAAGGTTGAACGCCCGCAGCCCCGGGCTCTGAAAAGGGGGTTGCAGCTACCTAGGCGGTGGCCCGGACGGGCTCCTGCTCGGCGTTCGCGGCGTTCTGCGCCGTGCCGTTCGTGGCGGCCTGCGCGACCTCGGCGGCCCGCTCCAGGCGCTCCTGGTAGGTGCGGGCCTGCATCCGTGAGATCACCAGACGCTGCACCTGGGCCGTGCCCTCGAAGAGCTGGTAGATCTTCGCGTCGCGGAACCACTTCTCGAGCGGGCAGTCCGTGGTCTGCGCGTACGGCCCGACGAGCTCCATCAGAGTCGTGGTCGCCCACATCGTCACGTCGCCGGCCTTGAGCTTTGACATGGAGCCCTGGCCCCCGGTCATCGGGATGCCATTGCGCCCCATCCACGACGCGCGCTGCACCAGTAGGCGGGACGCGTCGATCTCGGTCGCGACGTCGGCGAGGACCTGCTGGATGCGCTGCTCCTCGAGTGCCGGCCGGCCCCCGTCCACGGTCTGGCCGCTCAGGTACTCCACCGTCCACTCGTAGGCGGCCTGGGCGATGCCGAGCGCGGAGGCGCCGACGATCGGCCGCGTCATCTCGAAGGTCGCGAGCGCGTTCGATGACCCACCCTTCTGGCCCGAGCGGGCGCGCTCGAGCTTGCGGTTGAGCTTGTCCATCCCGCCGAGCAGGTTCTCCACCGGGATTCGGCACTCCTCGAGGATCACCTCCGCAGTGTGGGAGGCGCGGATGCCGATCTTCGATTCCTTCTTCCCCTGACGCAGGCCCGGCGTTCCCTTGCCGACGACGAAGGAGGCCTGGCCGCGGTGACCGAGCTCCGGGTCGACGGTGGCGACGACGACATGGACGTCGGCGATCCCCCCATTGGTGATGAAGACCTTGGTGCCGTTCAGAATCCACTCGTCACCGTCGAGCTTGGCTGTGCTCTTCAGGCTCTTCACGTCGGAGCCCGCCTGTGGCTCCGTGACCGCATAGGCACCCAGCTGGATCTCGTCATCGGTGCCGAAGCACTGCGGGACCCACTCGGCGATCTGCTCCGGAGTGCCCGAGGCGGCGATGCCGGCCGCAGCCAGGCCAGATCCCTGAATCGCAAGAGCGATGCCGGCGCAGCCCCAGTGGAGCTCCTCGGCCGTGATCACTCCGAGCTGCCCGCCGGGATCCGATCCCATCAGCTGCATGTGCTCGAGACCCTGCAACCCCCACTTGCGGGCCTCCTTGATCACCTCCCAGGGAGTGCTCTCCTCCTCGTCGTGCTTGCGGGCGACGGGGCGAATGACCTCGCGCGCGAACTTGCGGACGTGATCCTTGTGCTCGCGCTGCTGATCGGTGAGGGCGAAGTCCATTTCCGGCGGCCTCCTCGCGGTGGGACTCGAGTTGATTGACTGGTCAGTCAGCCAGTTTACTGAAACCGGAAGTGGAACCTGCCACTTACCGCTCCAGGGTCCGCAACCTTCCTGATCTGCGGGGGTCTGGCGACCGCTCACGCAGGAAGGTCGAGGCGATCTGAGTAGCGTTCGGCGCCGTGCGCCTCCCCCGCCCGCTGCAGAACGCGATCGACTGGGTTCGCTCCGAGCTAATCGGAAAGGGCGACCCGCGCGCCCTCGCCATCGCGGGAGGGGGCGTGCTGGCAGCCGTCCTGGTGATCTGGGCGATCGCGACGAACCCGTTCTCGGGAGGCGGCAACGGGGGGACGAAGGTGGTGACCATCGCCGTCGCCACGGACAACGCCCAGCGGGCGCCGGTCGGTGTCCTCGGCTTCCCGTTGGTGGCTACTCGCAACACGACCAGGATCAGCGGCCCGGACCCGATCGACGACGCCGCAGCCGCCGCTCTCGCCACCCACCCCCCGGCGCCGGAGGCCGCACCGCTCGACGCGGTGACCCTGGTACCCGACGACGACTGGCAGGCGGGCATCGCCGCATCGGTGCTCGCCGGACCCCCCTTGCGGCTCCCCGTGCTGATCAGCCAACACGGCGCGGTGCCCGACTCCACCACTCAGGCGCTGGCGCAGCTCGACCCGAAGGGCGGCGGCGCCTCCGGCGGCGTGGCGGTCTACTCGGCCGGCGGCGCCTCGGTCCCGTCGGGACTGAAGTCCCGCGAGATCCCCGGCGATTCTCCCGCCCAGATCGCGAACGCGATCGACCAGCTCCGCCAGCGGCTGCTGAAGCAGGAGCCGCAGCACATCCTTCTCGTCGGCTCCGATCAGGCCGGGTACGCGATGCCGGCGGCGGCGTGGGCCGCCCGCTCCGGGGATCCGGTCCTCTTCACCGGCCGCAACCAGGTCCCGGCGGCGACCCTGGCGGCGTTGCGCCGACATGCGGCAGCGACGGTCTACATCCTGGGACCCGAGTCCGTGATCTCGAAGAGCGCCGTGCAGCAGGTCGGCCGGGTGTCGGCGAGCTTTCAGCGGGTCGGCGCCACCGGCGTGGTGCAGAACGCGCTCTTCTTCGCGCGCTACTCCGACGGTTCCTTCGGCTGGAACATCAACGACCCCGGCCATGGGATGGAGCTCGCCAACGTCGATCGGCCTCTGGACGCCGCGGCCGCGGCATCGCTCGCGTCCAGTGGCAAGTGGGGGCCGCTGCTGCTCACCGACACCGCGGACGCCCTGCCCCCCGAGCTGAGAAGCTTCCTGCTCGACATCAAGCCCGGCTACGAGGCGGACCCGACCCGGGCGGTGTACAACCACATCTGGCTGATGGGTGACGCGACCGCGATCGGCGGACAGGCGCAGGCGGAGGTTGACGAGCTGGCGGAGCTTGCCCAGGTCGGTGGCGCCGCCGGAACGCAGGGAACCGCCGGGGGCGGGGTGGCGCAGCCGGGCGGCGCCGAGGGCGAGCCCAATCCGACGCCGCAGAAGGGGAAGAAGAAATGAGCGAAGCGGAGCGACCCGATCGGCTCACCAGGCCGGTGACGGTGGAGGACATCAGGGCCCTGGCAGGCCCCGCCACTCCGCACTTCGCCCTTCAGATCCGAAATCGCATCGAGAAGCTGATCGAGCGCCTGCCGGACGGCGATCCCGTGAGACGAGAGGGCGAGATCCAGATCGCTCAGCTGGAGCAGCTGGCCCAGCACAGCGGCGATCCCCGCGGGGGGACCGGGGTGGTTCACTGAAGGAGCTCGCCGAGGGTGTTTGGCATCTCAAGTGCCTCCCCGGGCTGCCCTGGGCTGTCAACGCCTATCTGGCCGGGGACGTCCTGATCGACGCGGGCTGCAGGCAGTCGACCGGCCGCATCCTGAAGCAGCTCGACGGACACGAAGTGAAGGTCCATGCCCTGACGCACGCCCATCCCGACCATCAGGGTGCGAGCCGGGACGTCTGCGAGCAGCTCGGGATTCCGTTCTGGTGCCCGGAGCTGGACGTGCCCGCGGCCGAGGACCCCAAGCTGATCGGCGAGCGCCAGCCCGACAAGTTCATGGCGCACTTCTTCTGGCGGATCTTCCACGGGCCCGGGCGCAGGGTCGACCGCTCGATCAAGGAGGGGGACGAAGTCGCCGGGTTCGCGGTGCTCGACGTCCCCGGCCATTCCGCCGGGCACGTCGCCTTCTGGCGCGAGTCGGACCGGGTGCTGATCCTCGGCGACGTGCTCGCCAACCTGGACCAGTACACGGGCATCCCGGGACTGCACGAGCCCAGGCCGGCCCTGACGCCCGACCCAGAGAGGAACAGGGAGTCGGCCCGCCGGCTCGCCGCGCTCGAGCCCGAGCTCGCCTGCTTCGGTCACGGCGCCCCGCTCCGCGACCCGCGGAAGCTGGCGGACTTCGTCGCCGGCCTGTGACGCAAGGGCGCGCGTCAGCGCGACCCGTTTGATTCAGGCGGGTCCGAACGCCTCGATGATCCGCTGCTGATACTCGCCGATCTGCTCCGGCGGGATGAAGTAGGTCGCCGGGGTGAGGAAGACGCCGTCGCCGCGCTCAGCAACCTCGGCGACCCGGGCCCGCACCTTGTCCAGGGGCCCGGCGGCGGTGAAGGCCTCGACCATCTCGTCGGGGATCTGCTCCGGGACGGCCGCCAGGTCGCCCCTGCGGAAGGCATCGCCCGCCGCCTCGGCGGCGTCAGCGAAGCCGTGCATCTCCCAGAGCGGCTTGTAGGTGCGAACGGTCGAGTAGAAGGCGATCGTGCGACGCGCCGCATCCAGGGCGCGGGCCTCGTCGTCGTCGATCACCGTGGTGATGGTGGGGATGAAGTCGAGGTCGGACCGCTGCCGCCCGGAGCGCTGGAGCCCGGTCTCGAAACTCGGGACGACGACCTCGTCGAGCCAGCGCACCGGACACATTGGATGCCCGATCAGGCCGTCGGCGACGTCTCCGGCCATCCGGCACATGCCCTCGCGCATCGCCGCCGCGTAGATGGGGACGCGGTCGCGAACCGGCGTGTGGGGGCGGATCCAGCCCCTGATGTCTATGTCCTGGTATTCGCCCTCGTACCGGATCGGCTCGCCGCTCGAGGCCTTCTCCATGATCAGCCTGGTCGCCTCGATGGTCTCGCGGAGATGCGGGGCCGGCTTGCCGTAGTCGACGGAGTGCCAGGTCTCGTTCAGGCGCTTCACCCCTGCGCCCAATCCGAGCCGGAAGCGGCCGCCCGCCATCTCGTCGATGTCGAGGGCGCTGACGGCGAGGATGAAGGCGCTGCGGGTGAATGCCCAGGCGATTCCGGTCCCGATGTCCACGCTCTCGGTCTTCGCGGCCAGCCAGGTCGCCTGGGTCACCGAGCTGCGGAAGAGCTCCGGGGTCCAGACGCAGTCGATGCCGGCGGCCTCGGCGGAGCTCGCCTGCTCGGCGAGCTCCGCCGGGGTGTTCCCGATCGCGGCTATCGAGATGCGCTCCAGCGCCGCCATCGGCTCAGCCCTGGCCGCAGACCTTCATGCCGTACGCCTTCGCCAGCTGGTCGGTCTGGGCGAATGGGTCGCTCTTCCCGGTGAGCAGGCTGGGATCGGCCTTGACCCGGTTGATCGTCGCCTCGGCCGAGTTGATGACAGCATCGGCCTGGCCGCCCTGCTCGGTCGGCGTTCCCAGGGACTTGATCTTGTCGATCTGATCCGCGGTGTTCGGGATCACGGTGTTCTCGGTGAACTGCTGGATCTGTGCGGCGGTCGGCTTCTTGTTGCCGAACTGCTGCTTGGCCGTCGCATTGATCTGATCGTTTCCGGCCTTGCAGATTGCGTCCGCCTTCGCGATCCATGCCGCCTTGGTGAGGCTGGCGGTCGTGGTGTCACCGTTGTCGTCGCCCCCGCCGCAGCCTGCGGCGATGCCCGCGACCGCGACGGCTGCCGCGAGCAGCATCGTTGCCTTGATCCTCATATCTCCCTTTTCTGTTCGGGGATTCCCGCGGACCCCTCGAGCCGCGCCTTCGAAGAGAAGCTATCCGCTACGTCGGAGTGTTGTCCAGCGAGCGCCAGAGATACAGGCAGGCCAGCGTGCGGTGGGGCCGCCATTCATCCGAGATCCGCTCCATCTCCTCCGGGCCCGGCAGCTCGTCCATGCCGTAGGCGATCTGAATGGCGCGCCGGATGCCGAGGTCCCCCGCCGAGACCACGTCAGGGCGGGCGAGATGGAAGATCAGGAACATCTCGGCGGTCCAGCGGCCGATGCCCTTGACCTCGATCAGTTCGGCGACAACATCCTCGTCCGAGAGCTCCCGCAGGCGGGCCAGATCGAGCCGCCCGTCGGTGATCCGCTGGGCCAGGTCACGCAGGAACTCGACCTTGGCATTCGAGAGGCCCGCCTTGCGGAGCGTCTGCGGGCGCCTGCGAAGCAGCGCCTGCGGCTCCGGCATCTCCCCGCCGAAGAGCCCGAGCAACTTCTCCCAGATCGAGCGCGCCGCCTTGGTCGAGAGCTGCTGGCCGACGATCGCGCGGGCGATCGCCTCGTATGGATTCGGCCTCGAGCCGCGCCGGTCGATCTCCGGGTCGATGGGCCCGCGCTCCTCCATCAGCCGCCGCAGCACCTTGTCGGCGCGCATCAGCTCGCGGTCGTGGGGAGTCCAGGGGGTGGTTGACGGCTTCGCCATTAGATCGCGGCCATAAGCGCCGGCCCACCATCAGGCGCGGCGCTTCGCGCCGCTTCGAAAGCGGGCCGGCTGGTGGCCGCTAAACCCGCTGGATCAGCGTGCCAGTGCCGAGGCCGCCGCCGCAGCACATGGTCACCAGGCCGGTCTCCTTGTCGGAGCGCTCCAGCTCGTGGAGCAGCGTGGTGATCAGGCGCGCGCCGGTCGATCCGAGCGGGTGACCGATCGCGATTGCGCCGCCGTTGACGTTGACGCGGTCCATGTCGGGCTCGAGCTCGCGACGCCAGGCTGCCACGACTGAGGCGAAAGCCTCGTTGATCTCGACCAGGTCGATGTCGTCCATCTTCATCCCGTTGCGCTTCAGGATCAGCCGCGTGGCGGGAATGGGACCGGTGAGCATCATCACCGGGTCGACGCCGACGGTCGTCTGGTCGACGATCCTGGCGCGCGGAGTGAGACCGAGCTGGTCGGCCTTCTCGCGAGTCATGAGCAGCACCGCGGCGGCGCCGTCCGAGACCTGCGAGGAGTTGCCGGCGGTGATCTTGCCGTCCTCCTTGAAGGCGGGCTTCAGCGAAGCGAGCTTCTCCGCGCTGTCCTCGGCCGGCGGACGGATGCCCTGGTCGGTGACGTACGTGTCGCCGTTGTTCTTCCAGGGGATCATCTCCCGCTCGAAGCGGCCCTCCTCGGTCGCCTGGTGGGCGAGCGTGTGGGAGCGCAATCCGATCTCATCCATCTCGGAGCGGGGGATCTCCCACTTGTCGGCGATCATCTCGGCCGAGATCCCCTGCGGGACGAGGTTGTAGCGCTCCATCAGGGCGGGCGAGAAGGCGAAGCCGTGCTCCTTCATCACCTCGGCAGAGTCCGCGAAGGAGATGTGGCCCATGTGCTCGACGCCGCCGCCGACGGCTACGTCGTGGACACCGGAGGCGATCAGCGCGGCGGCGAAGTTGACGGCCTGCTGCGCCGAGCCGCACTGGCGATCGACGGTGGTGGCGGGCGTCTCGATCGGGAGCCCGGCCTCGAGCCAGGCGTTGCGGGCGATGTTGATGCCCTGCTCGCCGAACTGCTGAACGCAGCCGGCGACGACGTCCTCGACCTCGGAGGCGTCGATTCCCGCCCGCTTGATGACCTCGTCGTAGGTCTTGGCGAGCAGGCTGGAGGCGTGGACGTCCTTGTAGTAGCCCTTCTCCTCGTGCCCGCGGCCGACCGGCAGGCGGGCGGCCTCCACGATCACTACCTCGCGTCCAGTGAACTTTCCGTTCTCAGCCACCACGGTCCTCCTCAGTCGGTTTCTTCAAGCAACCAAGCCTCGTAAGAGTGAGCATACACCCCTTGACTGGCGAGTCAGCCAGTCCCTCTCGCGGCGGCCTCTCGAGCCTGCTCGGGGTCGAAGAAGGATGCCATCCGGTGCGGTTTGCGGGCCTCGGGGCCGTCCCACCAGACGACCAGAGTGAAGTCCGCGACGGGCACCTCTCCGCCCGACTCCGGTGCGGCGAGGTGCCAGCGGGAGCGGATCAGGCCGACGTCGCCGAGATCGTCGAAGCCCAGCATCTCGAAGCGGTTGTCCTTCCACGTCCGGACCCAGGCGCGCATCCATTCCCGGAGCTCGTCGCCGGTGTAGACGCCCCAGTCCGGGAAGCTGGGATCCGGCGTGAACTCGAAGTCCGGTCCGAGCTCATCGAGCCACCGCTCGATCTCACCGGAGTTCCAGAGCTCGGCCATGTGCTCCGCCCATGCGATCCCGCGCTGCGCCACGAGGCGACTCTACGCCGACTGCGGGCGTGATAGACACCGCTCGTGGCGGGCGGCGACAGATACGAGCGACCGGCGATCGCCGGCAGCGGCACGATCGCCTGCGGCCTCGCCGCGTGCGCCAGCGTCGCCTCCAAGGTGGTGCTGCTGGCCCGTTCCGACGCCTCCGCCTGGAAGGCCGAGGAGCAGGCTCACTCCCTCTGCGCGAAGGTCGAGGGGGCCGACGCCAAGCGGGTCAAGGTCACGATGCGACCGATGGATCTCGCCGCATCCGACGTCATCATCGAGGCCGTGGTCGAGGAGCTCGGGCCGAAGATCGAGCTGCTCAGGACGATGGGGGACGCGGCGCCCGATGCCGACCTGGCGAGCACCACCTCCTCCCTTTCGCTCGACGAGCTCGGGTCCCAAAGCGGCTACCCGCAGCGCACCTTCGGCCTCCATCCCTTCAACCCCGTCGCGCGGATGGAGCTGGTCGAGCTCTGCATCCCCTCCGAGGCGAGCGACGAGATCGGGGCCCGCGCCCGCGCCTGGTGCGAGTCGATCGGCAAGACGGTCGTGGAGGTTCCGAACGAGCCCGGGTTCGTCGTCAACCGGCTCCTCTTCCCGTATCTGTTTGACGCCGTCCGCCTCATGGAGCAGACGGGGATGACGGCGGAAGACGTCGACCGCTGCATGACGCTCGGCGCCAATTACCCGATGGGCCCCCTCGCCCTGATCGATCTGATCGGCGTGGACGTGGCGGTCGCGATCGGCGAGGCGCTGTACGCCGACAGCCAGGAGGAGCACCACCGCCCGCCCGGCCGCCTGATCGCCCTGGTGGACCAAGGGAAGCTCGGGCGAAAGTCGGGCGCAGGCTTCTACGACTACTGAGCGTTGAGGTCGATGACGAGGCGCTCGACCGTCTCGCCGACCTTGCCCAGCACCGCCGGGTCCAGCTTGTCGAGCGTGTCCTGGTCGGTGTTCTTGTATGGGTAGGACCAGTCGATCAGGTCGATCGACGGAACCCGCTGGTCGAGGAACGGAATGTGGTCGTCGATGATCGGCGTCTGAAGCGTGTCCGGGAAGAGGTCCTCAGTCCCGACCTGTGCGGCCGCCCGGCGCAGCTGCGCCCAGAGCTCCGGTGTCGAGTTCGTCTCCCGCGGAAAGTGCGCCCCGCGGTTGGCGATGTAGTCGAGCAGGATCATGTCGGCGACCTGGCCCGGGTGCGCGGCGGCGTAGGCGCGAGAGCCTCGCAGCGCGCAGTACTGGAAGTCGCGGTCCGCACAGCCCGGCGGGGCCTCCTCCCCGTCAAAGAGAACGAAGCGGATCTCACGATGGTCCGCCGGAAGATCCGATCTCAGGCCGCGGGCGAGCTCGATCAGGGCGGCCGTCCCCGCGGCGCTGTCGTTCGCCCCGACGAAGCCCTTCGGCCGGTATTGGGTGTCGTAGTGGGCTCCGATCAGGATCGCCGGGGCCCGCCCCGGCAGCACGCCGATGATGTTGCGAAGTCCCTGCTGGGGCCCGCTGGTCGGGAACGGCTCGAAGGTGCCGTTGGGCAGCATGGTCCGAAGCTTCGTCGCCAGCCGGCGGAGTTGTGGCGATCCGGCCGGACGCGGGCCGACCGCGAGCTGGCTCCGGACCAGCGACATGGCACGCGCCGCGTCGAAGCTGGTCTGCTGCTGAGGGGAGCCCGATCCGCAACCGGTCAGGAGCAGGCCGGCGATCAGCAGGGCGAGGAGGCTAGGCGGCCTGCTTGCCCTTGCGCTTGACGCGCGACTTCGACCCGATCGGAGGCACCGCCGGCTCGTCATGGCGGCCGGAACGATCCCAGATCACGTCGGCCTCCGATACCCCCTGCTTGCACGCCTCGGCCTCCACCTCCGCCCAGGGAAGCTGGGCCTCCGGAAGCTCATCCCATCGAGCCAGGTCGAGCGCCTCGAGTGCGCCCTCCAGAGCCGGCCCCCGGTGCTCTTCGGAGCGGAGCACCGCCCTCACCACCTCAAGCTGCTTATCGCTGAAACGGGCGACCCACATGTGGCCTCCTCAGACCCTCTGGATTGCGGCCAAGCTAGAGCCCTAAACGGACGGAAGGGAAAACTCCTGCAAGCGGGGTGCTACGCAGCGACCGGGTGTATCCGAACCGCTTCGATGCGATTCTCGCGGACCGATTCGACCCGGATCTCGTAGCCGTCCGCGGTGATCAGATCGCCGCGCTTGGGAAGCCGGCCGAGCTCGCCGAAGACGTAGCCGCCGACCGAGTTGTAGGCATCGGTGTCCACTGGAAGTTCGATGCCGCGATCGGTGAGGTCGCCGAGTGAGACGTGGCCGCGCACGTACCAGTCGCCGTTGGCCAGCTGGCGCAGGGACCCGGCCAGCGGGTCGGTCTCGTCCTCGATCTCCCCCACCACCTCCTCGAGGATGTCCTCGACGGTGACGATCCCCACCGTCCGCCCGTACTCGTCGACCACGACCCCCATCGACGACCGCTGGCGCTGCAGCTCGGTGAGCAGGTCATCGAGCGGCTTCGTCTCCGGGACGATCAGGGCATCGCGCACCGCTGACTCGATCTTCGCCTCGGGCCCCTCGGCCATCATCAGCCGCACGAGACGGAGGGCGTGGACGATGCCGCGGACGCGGTCCTGGTTCCCGTCCTCGACCACCACCAGGCGGTTGTGGCCGGAGGAGGTGCAGAGGTCGAGGGCGTCGGCGACGTTGGCGGAGTAGTCGACGGTGACGACCGCGGGGATCGGGGTCATGATCTCGCGCGCCTCCTGCTCGTGCAGGTGGAAGACACCACCGAGCATCGTGGCCTCACCGGGATCGAGCTTGCCCCGGGTGGCCGACTGCGAGATCAGGACCTGGAGGTCCTCGGATGAGGGCTGCTCCTCGTCGAGCGCGTCCGCGTGCACGCCGAAGAGGCGCGCGACCCCGTTGGACAACCAGGTGAGGGCGACCGTGAACGGGGCGCTGATCCGCCGGAACCAGTGGAGAGGGCGGGCGAGGAACCGGGCGCTGCTCTCGGGCTTCGAGATCGCATACAGCTTGGGCGCCTGCTCGCCGACGGTGACGTGGAGCGTGGTGACCAGCGTGTAGGCGATCGCCACGGAGATCGCGACCGCGGCGCCGTGAGAGAGCCCGCCGAAGATCGGCTCGATCAACTTCGCGACGGCCGGCTCACCGAGGAACCCGATGCCGATGGAGGCCATGGTGATCCCGAGCTGGCAGGCCGAGAGGTACTCGTCGATCTGGTCGAGCTCCTCGAGCACTGTCGAGGCCCCGCGCGCCCCCTCACTGGCGAGCGTCTCGAGCTTCGTCCGCCGCGAGCGGACCAGCGCGAACTCCGCGGCGACGAAGACCGCGTTGACCGCGATCAGGAGCAGCAGCAGCACGAGTAGGACAGCGCTCATCGTCTCTGCCCCGGCTCAGGCCGGTCGCTGGCGCCCGGTCGGGCGCGCGTACTTCGAGGGGGATCGTCGTCGGTCACTGGCGACGGGCCAAGGCTACCGGACGCTCAGGCGAGCTCCTCGACCTTCTTGGCGAGCTCCAGGTCGTTCTTGGTGACGCCGCCCTGGGAGTGGGTCGAGAGAGCCACCTCGACCTGGCTCCAGGAGATCGCGATGTCGGGGTGGTGGTTCATATCCTCGGCCGGGCCGACGAGCGAGTCGACGAACTTCACCGAGCCGACGAAGTCACCGCGATCGAAGCTCTTGACGATGTACTCGCCGCGCTGGCGCCAGCCGTCGAGGGACTTGAGCCCCTCCTTGATCTCCTCGTCGCTCAGAAGTGCCATATTCGTCGGGTGCGAATCGCGAGCCTGGTCCCGTCCGCCACCGAGATGCTATTCGCCCTCGGCCTGGGCGATCAAGTCGTCGCCGTCACCCACGAGTGCGACTACCCGCCCGAGGCCGCCGGCAAGCCTCATCTGACGCGCAGCCTGGTCCCCGCGGGGCTTTCGGCCGGGGAGATCGACGCGCAAGTCAGGCGACTGACCGGCGAGGGCCGCCACCTCTACGAGCTTGACGAGGCTGCCCTGGCGGAGCTCGAGGTCGACCTGATCGTCACCCAGGCCGTCTGCGAGGTCTGCGCGGTCTCTTACGAGGACGTCATCGCAGTCGCGGCCCGCCTTCCCAGCCGGCCGCGGGTGATCTCGCTCGATCCGTCGAACCTGGCCGAGGTGCTCGCGGACGTCCCGCGCCTGGGCGAGGCCGCCGGCGCAGCCACTCAGGCGGCGGCGCTGCGCGGCGAGCTCGAGCGGCGGCTCGCTGCCGTTCGCGCGGCCGTGCGAGGCGCCGACCCGCCGAGGGTGCTGGCCCTCGAATGGCTCGACCCGCCCTTCCTCGGCGGACACTGGGTGCCTGAGATGATCGAGATCGCGGGTGGGACCGACGTCCTCGGTGTAGCTAGCGAGAAGTCCAGAACCGCGAGCTGGGAGGAGATCGATGCGTCGAACCCCGACGTGGTCGTGGCGATGCCCTGTGGCTGGGACGCGAGGCAGGCGCGGTCGGAGATTGAGGGACATGCCCGTGAGCTGGCGGAGATCGGCGCGGACCGCATCTGGGCCGTCGACGCCGCGGCCTCCTTCTCCCGGCCCGGGCCGCGACTGGTCGAGGGCACGGAGCTGCTCGCGCACCTGCTCCACCCGGATAGGGTTGACGCCCCCGCCGGCGTGCCGTTCGAGCAGGTGCCGACGGCCGAGCTGACAGGAAGCAAATGGGCTTGAACTGGGCTGAGCACACCGTCGAGATCGAGGCGCCAATCGAAACCTGTTACGCGGCGATCATCGACTACGAGACCTTTCCGTCCTGGCAGGCCGCCGTGGTGGACACGGAGGTGCTCGACTGGGACGAGGGGGGCCGTGGCAAGCGCGTCCGCCTCTTCGTCGACGCCAAGGTTCGCAAGGTCGACTACACGCTCGACTACAGCTACGACCAGCCGACTCGGATCGAATGGGAGTTCGTCGAGGGAAACGGCATCAACGACGCGGACGGCCACTATCTCTTCGAGGACCTCGGGGACGACCGGACCCGAGCGACCTACAAGCTCGGCCTCGAGGTCGGCATCCCGCTGCCCGGCCCGGTCGCCCGGCGGGCCCACCGCTCGACTCTGAAGGGATCCGTCGAGGACCTGAAGAGGGAGGCCGAGCGGAGGGAGGCCGAGCGGCGCGCTGCCGAGTCGGCTCAGGCGAAGGCGAGTGACGGCGATCGCTCCAGCGCGCGCGATGCCGAGCTGGCCGAGAAGGCCGGGATCAAGCCGCCGCCGCGCCGGCCGGCGCCGCCCCCGACGGCTCAGACCATGGACGCCACAGAGCCATCCGGGCAGGACTCGATCACCGAGCTGCCGGTCAAGATCGCCGGCCGCGCGGCCGGCCTCGGGTTCGGGGTGGCGCGGCGCGTCGCCGGCGTGGGTCTCGAGGTGGCCGGTGCGGTCACCGACCGGCTGCGCGTCGCGAATGGCGGCTTGCTCCTCCGCGGGCAGATCGCCCGCGAAGCGAAGGGTCCGCTCCCACTGCGCGGCCGCCTCCCGGTGGGCACTGAGAGATGAAGCTGCTGAGGCTGCCGTGGGGGCGAAGCGAAGCACGCTTTCGGTGTCGGCGGCCCCCTCCGCATGGTGGGCGAGCCGCGCGAGGTCGGGAGGCCCGGGTGAAGCTGCGAGGGCCTTGACCGCTTCGAGATGGAGCTCGATCCGCCGGTCCGGGGGGATCGCCTGCTCAACGATCACACGGGCCAGCTCGTGCCGGAACCCCACCCCGTCCGGCAGCGGGACCAGCATTCCGGAGGCCAGGCATTCCTCGATCCGGTCGGCGGTGTCCGCAGCGATCGCCTCGAGCAACCGGATCTCAGCCCAGGGCTGCAGGATGGACACCGCTTCCGTCAGCCGGCGCGCGGAGTCCGACAGCCGCGCCGATCGGGCGATCACCGCATCTCGGACGGTTTCGGGAGCCTGACCGGCTCCGCCGGCCAGGACCTCGCTGACGAAGAAGGGGTTGCCGTTCGTCTTCCGGAAGAGGTCCTCCCCGTCGATCCCATGACCCTCGGCGAGCTTCGTCACGGCGCCCACTGAGAGCGGCGGGACCTCCAGGCGGGCGATCGCCCGCTCGGAGGCGAGCTCCCCGAAGAGCATCCGCAGCGGGTGGGTCCTGGCGAGCTCATCGCTGCGATAGCTGGCTGCGACCACGGCCGGAAGCGCGTGGACCCGGCGACCGAGCAGCCGGACGACATCGAGCGTCGCCTCATCGGCCCAGTGCATGTCCTCGAGCACGAGGACCGTCGGCCGACGACTGAGCTCGTCGGCGAGCACCGAGGCGATCTGATGCGGCCGGGAGCCGCCGCGAACGAGCTCATCGAGCTCGCCACCCGTCGCGTCCGCGATCTCGAACAGGGGGCCGAGCGGGCCCGGCGTCAGCAGTCCGTCGCAGGCGCCCCAGAGGACCCGCGCCGAACCAGCACGCTGGTCGCAGAAACGCCGCAGGAGTGCTGTCTTGCCGGCCCCGGCTTCACCGCCAATGAAGACGAGACGTCCGTGACCCGTGAGGGCACCGCGGAGGACCTCCTCGAGCTCAGACAGCTGATCGGAACGCTCGAGCAGCTCGCTCGACTCGTCCATGGTTTAGGCTAGCCCGCGACCGCTAAGGCGCCGGCGAACGTCGCCGCGATCATCAGCACGATCCCGGCGAGCTCGAGGCCGAAGCCGATGCGCTGCCCCCTGAGCTGGCGCTCGACGAAGAGCACCAGCAGCGCGGCGACCGTGCCCCCGATCAGCCCGCCGATGTGCCCCCCCACCGAGATCCCCGAGATCGAGAAGGTGAGCACCAGGTTGAGCACGATGAACAGCCCGAACTGGGAGGCGAGCTGCTCGACCCCACGACCTCGCGCGATCACGACCACCGCCGCCATCAGCCCGAAGATCGCTCCCGACGCGCCCACCGTCAGCGAGTTGGGATCGACGACCAGCGCTCCAAGCGACCCGGCGATCAGGGAGACGAAGTAGATGCCGAGAAAGCGTGGAGTGCCGATCCCCGGCTCGAGGATGCTGCCGGCGATGTAGAGCACGTACATGTTGAGCAGCAGGTGGAGGAACCCGGCGTGCAGGAATCCGCTGCTGATCACCCGCCACCAGTCGCCGTTGGCGACGTCTGGTCCGCGCAACCCCGCGTCGTGGATCACCGTGCCGCCGCCGCTCAGCGAGCCGGCGCCGCCACCAGCCAGCTCGATCACGAAGACGATCACATTGATCGCGATCAGGCCGATCGTCGCGGGCATCTTGCCGGTGGTGGGGCTGAAGGCGCCCTGGCCGACCCGGACCTTGGTCGTTTGGCGGGCACATTCGGGGCAGCGCATGCCGACGGGGGTCGAGGTCATGCACTCGGGGCAGATCGGGCGGCCGCAGTTGGAGCAGGAGACGCCCGTCTCGCGATTGGGATGGCGGTAGCAGGTCTGGCGGGTCTGGGTGGAGGCCTCCACGGGTTCCGCCAGGGTAGTTGAGGGCCCGGTTCGGGCCGCCGGCTGAGGCGGCTCTATTGAACCGTCGCCGTGAGCAGCACGGGCGGCGTCGGCTTCGTCCGGCCCGGGTGGGGCTCCCTCGTGACCATCACCGTCGTCCCCTTGACGAGGGGGCCATCGACCGCTGTGCTGGCATTGCCCGAGCTGTCGGGCTTGAAGTTGGAGGACGGCCGGACCTGGGCCCCCTGGGCGACCCACACCTGGTAGACCTGCCGGCCGCTGAGCTGCTTGAGGCCGTGCAGATCGAGCATCGAGGAGATGTCGCCGACGGCCAGCGTGCCGCCGACGCTCGGCGACGTCGGTACCACCGCAACCGTGGACCCTTCGTTCCCGCCCCCACCGGTGTTGTCCTTGGCGATCAGATAGCCGCCAACCCCTGCGGCGAGCACCGCGAGCGTGACGAACCCCAGCGCCGGCCGTAGGAGCAGCCCCCACCGGCCACCGCCCTGGCGCCGTCTCGTCGCCTCGTGCCGGGCTCCGCTTCGCTGGTCCTGCTTCGCGGCGGCCTCCTCGTGGACGACCGCCAGCACTCGCTGGCGCAGCGCGGGCGGCGGCTCGAGCTGTTCGACCGACTCGCCGAGGACCGCCACCGCCGGAACCAGAGACTCGAGCTCCCGGCTGCAGCGCGCGCAAGTCGGCACGTGGGCCTCGACAGCCGCGGCCTCGCGCGGCTCGAGCGCCTCGAGCGAGTAGGCGACCAGGTCGTCCCTGTCGATGTGGTCGCCGGTCACCAGCCCTCCGCGAGAGTCGCTCTGATCTTGTCCATGGCGAGCCGCATCCTTCCCTTGATCGTCCCTAGTGGCTCGTTCAGCATCTCCGCGATCTCCGAGTGGCTGAAGCCGCCGAAGTAGGCGAGCTGGATGACGCGGGACTGGTCGTTGGGAAGTTCCTTGATGGCGCCCCGCACCTCCCGGGCAGTCTCCCGCCGCAGGGCCTCGGAGTCGGTGAGCTCCTCGGCCGGGGTGCGGTCGAGGAGCTCCTCGCCCCCGGCGGCGAGCTTGGGCGACCGGCCGGATTCCTTGCGGAGCAGGTCGATCGCGCGATTGCGGACGATGCCGAGGGTCCAGGCACGAACGCTCCCCCTGGCGCGGTCGTACCGGGCGCCGCTTCGCCAGATGGAAAGGAGCGCCTCCTGCGTGACGTCTTCGGCCGCGGTGCGGCCACCGACGATGCGATAGGCCAGCGAGTAGGCAGCCCCCGCGTGACGGTCGTAGAAGACGTCGAAGGCCAGGGGGTCCTCACGGGCGACCAGGGGCATCAGGTCCTCGTCCCCGAGGAGCTGGAGCTCGGCCTTGGTCACTTCGTCACCCCTCGGTGATCTACTTGACTGCCTCCCACGCACATGGCTACGAGCGCTTTCACGAATCGGATCATGGCTGCAAGGAGGAGGAAATAGCGATCGACGAGGCTAGTCCCGCGAGGCTGTATTGCCTGCTGGTGGGTGGAGTCCTGGTCATCGCCGGGATCATCGGCTTCTTCTACGAGGCGAGCTTCGCCAGCGGGGATTCGATCAGAACCGAAAACGTCTTCGGGGTCCTCTCCGTGAACGGCTGGCACAACGTGGTCCACATCGGGATCGGCGCGCTGCTCCTCGTCTGCGCCGGCTCGGCCGCCCGGGGCGCGGCACTCTTCGTGGGTGTCCTCTACATCGCCCTCCGTGTGCTGGGCTTCATCGCCACCGGTGGCAGCGGGATCGAATTCGTCGCGAAGGACGACGTGCTCATCAAGCTCGTGCCCGTGAACAACGAGGACAACGTCCTGCATCTCATCCTCGGAATCACCGGGGTGATCGCCTACTTCGCGTCGCGCCCGCTTGGCCGAACCGCCCCGGCGTAGCCGCCTAGTCGAGGCGGTTTCGGACCTGGTCGGCGATCTCCGAGACCTGGTCCGTGAGCCCCGAGAAGCGGCTGGGCCGCTTCCGGCGTCGCAGCTCGACCAGCACGAGACCCCCAGCCGCCACGCCGCCCGCGGCGATCGCAGCTGCAGGGCGGACCCAGTTACGGGGATCCCGCAGAGATCGGAGCTCCGACTCCGAGAGCTCCTCGGCCCACGCCGAGAGCTCGGTGGCAGCGGCTTCGGTGACGGCGCTCAGGGTCTCCTCCAGCCGGCCGGAGAGCTTCTCCGGCGGCTCGATCGGCCGCAGTGCCGAACGCAGCAGGCTCTCGACGTCGCCGGGTTGCTCAGCCGCCATCGACGCTCATCTCCTCTTCGAGCTGCTTGATCGCCCGGTGGATCAGGACCTTGGTCGCCCCATCGGACCGGCCCAGCGACCTGGCGATCTCGCGGTTGTCCATGCCGAGCGCGAATCGCATGATCAGGGCGTCGCGCCGGTCGTCCGGTAGATGCTGGAGGTTGTCCATGACGCTCTTCAGCTCCTCCCGGCCCTCGACGATTCGCTCCGTGCCGTGCGGAGCAGCGATCGGCTCCGTCTCGTCCAGCACCCTCTGCGGGCGCCGGGCTCGGTCGCGGTGGTAGTTGGAAGCCAGGTTGTGGGCGATGCGAATGAGCCAGGGGCGCAGCGGGCGCCCGTTGGACTCGCGGCGGGCTCGCTCGAAGTGGCGGTAGGCCTGCAGGAAGGCCTGCTCGGTGACGTCCTCGGCATCGTGGTGGTTGCCGACGCGGTAGTACGAGTAGGAGTAGACGTCGCGGAGGTGATCGCGATAGAGCTGCTCGAAGGCTCGGTCGAGCTCGGCCTTCGACTCACTCGCCTGAGCCGAGCCCTGATCCGGGTCGGACACATGGCTAGCGTACTCTCGGCCGCGCTCACGCTGCCTGCCCTCCCGCCGCCGGTTCCCGGTGCGCGCGCTCGGCCTGCCTGACGCGGGACATCCACTCGGCCGCGGAGATCTCTCCCGAGACCAGGCCCGCGAGGCCCTCGAGCGAGGAGGCATCCATACCCGACTTGCCGACAGCCTCGGCCATCAACGGGACCGAGTCGAGCGCCTCGGAGGCCTGGCCGATGATTCCCGGGATCTGGTCGGCCGGCGTGCCCTGGCCGAGCAGCTCGCCGGCGCGGCGGTTGCGACTTCCCTCGGCGAGGATGGTCGCGGTCAGGTCGCCGACCCCGGCGATGCCCGCGAAGGTCTCATGCTCGGCCCCGCGGGCGCGCGCGTAGGCGACGCACTCCCGCCAGACCTGGGCGGTGGCGATTCCCGCGGCATTCATGCCCTGCTCCTGGGCCGCCGCGCCGGCCAGGGCGGCGGCGTTCTTGGCGGCGCCCGCGACCTCCACGCCGATCATGTCCTCGGAGCGCTCGCAAACCAGACCGGCCTCGTCGAAGACGCTGCCGAGCTGGTCGCGCAGGTCGGCATCGCGGCTGCCAAGCACCAGCGCGGCCGTCCCGGAGACCGCCTCCTTCGCGTGCGCCGGTCCTCCGAGCGACGCGATCGCGCGAGCCCGGATGCGCTCCGAGACGTACTCGGAGGGCAGCGCCGCCATCGGCGCGACCATTCCCTTGCTGAGCAGCAGCACCGAGGCGCGCTGGCCGACGCGATCCCCGATCGCGCCGACCGCCTGAGGCAGAGCAGCCGACGGGACCGCGAGGCAGACGAGGTCGATGCCGGCCAGCTCGATGTCCGACGCCCGCTTGACGGTGAGGGGGTCGGGGAGCTGGACCCCGGGCAGGTACTCCTCATTGGTGCGGGTTTCGTTCATCTCCTCCGCCCGCTCCGGCGTCCGCGTACCGAGCTGAACGTCGAGCCCACCTCGGGCGAGGAGCACCGCCACGGCGGTGCCCCAGCTCCCCGCGCCGATCACGGCCGCCTTCCGCAAGGGGGGCAGCCCCCCGAGCCACTCCCATTGCAGCTCGATCACCGGCCAGATGCGGGCGCCGACCGAGTTGGCGAGAGCCGGCGAGGGGTTCTCGGTGCGGGGGAATGTGAGAGCGCGCCCGAGCCGCACCTTGACCTTCTTGGGGCGGATCTTCCAGCCTCGTCTGACCCGCTCCGTGCCGTGGACGGCTACCGGCAGGACGGCCGCGCCCGTCTCGAGCGCGAGGCGGCCGAAGCCGCGCTTCGGGCGTGCGACCGAGCCGGTCCGGTGCCGCGTCCCCTCCGGGAAGATGCAGACGGCGCCGCCGCGCTCGAGCACCGCCCGCGAGGTGATCAGGGTCTGCTCGTCCGATTGGCCGCGGCGCACGGGATAGGCGCCGAGCCTGTTGAGGATCCACCCCTGCCAGCGCTTCTCGAAGAGCTCGACCTTCGCCACATAGTGGAGGGGCCGCCGGAGGGGCAAGGAGGCACCGATCACAAAGGGGTCGAGAAAGCTGCGGTGGTTGGCGACGACGATCAGCGGCCCCTCGACCTTGCCGTGCTCGCGTCCGATCCTCGACAGCCGGAAGTAGACGAGGAAGAAGGGTGCGAGGAGCAGGCGGGCGAGGAAGTAGAGCGGGCGATTGACGCCGTGCTCCCGCGTGAAGCGGTGATAACTGAGCAGTCTCTCCTCGTCCATGCCGACGCCCTCTGGGGCACTAGATCGAAACCCCACCGCAACGACCAGTTACAGGCGGGCCATTCCTCCCGGTTCCCTACCAGGCGGCCTCGAGGACGACGGCTAGGTCCTGGCGCGTGACCTGGCCCGGAGTCATGTGCTCGAGCTCGGGACGCGCGAAAGCGGTGTCGACCACCTGGTCGAAGCGATCCCTGTCGGCACCCAGCTCCCCGAGCCGCCGGCGTCCGGCTAGATCGGAGATCCGCTCCCGGAGATGCGGGGAGTCCGTGCCGAGTGCCGCCGCCAGCTCCTCCATCCGCTCGGGGGCTCGGTCGCGCATCGCGTTCATCGTCTCGGGCAGCAGCGCGGCGTAGGTCTCGGCGTGCGGCGTGCCCAGCACCCAGACGGCTGTCTGGCCCAGCACGTGATGGAGGGCGATCCCAGCGCGGTCGACGGCGATCGCGCAGAGCAGCGCGCCGGTGGCGAGCGCAGCGCGATCGCGCCTGGCCGGTGCCTGGTCGAGGGCTGCCGCAATCATCGCGGCGCCGCGCAGGCCGGCCGCGCGCGAGGTCTCGTCCGCCAGTGGCGTGGAGAGCGAGTCGGCGCCATGGGCGAGGGCGTTCATCGCCGTCGCGCGCAGCTGCGGCTCGGGCGCACTCGTCATCGCGTCCGTGTATCCGATGACCAGCCCGGGGCGCACGCCCGCGGCCGCGTCGCGGCCCACCGGCAGCCGGTGGATCGCGGTGATCGGTGCCCCCGACAGGGTGGTCGGGATTGCTGCGACCGCCGCTCCGCGGACCGCCGCGACGGCCTTCGCCGAGTCGATCACCCGGCCGCCACCCAGTGCCGCCAGCCGATCCGAGCCGATCTCGTCGACGATCACCGCGGAAGCCTCGGGCACCCTGCCGTCCGGTACCAGGTGGGTCCTCTGGGCGCCCTCGCCGATGCCAGGAGCGTCCGAGAGAGCGCGCGAGGTGGAGACCAGGTCGAAGCGATCCCAGCCCTCGCCGGAGAGAGTCCCGACAAGATCGATGACCGGGCCTCCGTAGAGGAGGACCTTGCGCCGATCGTCGGCGTACTCGACCCAGTTCCCCTCGCCTGGCGGCTGCAGCTCGTCGAATGACAAGAGCCCGGAGTGGGACTCGAACCCACAACCTGCGCATTACAAATGCGCTGCTCCACCAGTTGAGCTATCCGGGCAGCTCGGACAGGGTAGGCCCGCGCTCAGCGCGATGAGCGCCGCAGCGGCGTTCCCTCCGATGGCGTACCTGGTCTCACCCCTGACATCGGCACGGCCACGGTCGGGCGGAACCCTGAAGGTTGGGTGGCGGTCTTCCGGCCTACACTCCCGCGCGTGCCGCCGTCCCGGAACCTCCGCGAGGCCATCAGCGACCCCGGCGCCGCCGCGGCTCGCGGGCGCTGGCTGGCGCGCGGCGCTTGGTTGCTCGCCGCGGGAGAGGTCGTCATCGCCGTCCGCAACCACCTCACCGGTCGCCTCAACGAGAAGGAGCGCAAGCGGATGGTCGAAATCGTCCGCTCCTCCAAGGGCCGCCCCTCGAACCTCTCCAACCGCGAGCGCAAGGAGCTCCGCTCCCTGCTCGACAAGGTGGAGCCTCGCGAGCTGGCCAAGAAGGTGGCGACCTCGGGCTTCGCCAGCCGTTTCGCGAAGGGCATGCGCCGCAAGTAGAAAGAGAGCGGCCGCCCCGGTTGCCCGGAGCGGCCAGCAGTCGCAAGCCGCTCTATTTGAAGCGGCGGCGCAGCCGCCGCGCCTGATGCCTGCGGCGCCGGCGGCTGCGCCTGATGGTGGCTGCCGTGCCTACCAAGCTCACACCTTCACCGTGCGTGAGTCGAGGTGGATGCCCACCTTGCGCTTGACGCGCTGCAGCGCGTTGTCGACGGTCTTCGTGTCGCAGTCGAGCCGCTCGCCGATCACCTCGTAGGAGTGGCCGTCGAGGTAGAGCGCGAGCACGCGGCTCTCGAGCTCCGAGAGGACGCTGGTCAGGCAGGCGACCAGGCTCTCGAGCTCCTCGCCCGCAATCACCTGGTTGGCGGGATCGCGGACGGCCGGCCCAGGCAGGACCTCCTCCAGCGTCGTCTCCGAGTCGGGCCCCGCCGCCGCCGGCGTCTGGCTGAAGGAGACGTACTGGTTGAGCGGCGTGTGCTTGTTGCGGGTCGCCGTCTTGACCGCGGTGATGATCTGTCGGGTGATGCAGAGCTCGGCGAAGCCGCGGAAGCTCGACTCTCGCTCGGGGCGGTAGTCGCGGATCGCCTTGAACAGGCCCAGCAATCCCTCCTGCATCAAATCGTCGGCATCGCCGCCAAGCAGGAAGTAGGACGAGGACTTGACGCGCACGAAGCGCCGGTAGCGGCGCACCAGCTGGTCGTATGCGTCGGTCCGGCCGTTTTTCGCCAGGGCGACGAGGAACTCGTCGTCCGGGCCGGGGCCGGTATTGCGGGCGCCCTCGGGAATGGCTCGGGCGGGGACAACCGCGTGGTCTTCAGTGCTCGGGGTAGGAACAGCCACAGCAACCTCCTCTTCAGGGGTCTTCTGTGGCGCCCAGTTCCTCCCCTGAGGCGCCGATTCGGGCGATCTCCATCAGGCTCGACCTGAGGTTCACCCTTTGTCGCGGAGCAGCCTACTCGGCGGCCCGCGAATGTCAACCACAGTTCGGAGCCGATGCAATTCGCGTTGCAGGATCCGTGCCTGGAGCGGCACCGATCCGGTCGTCCGTCCGCGGGCGCTGGTAATCGGTGGCGCGCTCGGCGTGCGGCCGTATCGATATCAACCGTCGTCGGACACGGCTTCGCCAGAAACGGGTTGCTCCTCGCCTGCTCGGAGCACCCTCAGATGACCGGAGGAGGAGAGATGGAGGCGACCGGAAATCGAATCGAGCCCGGCAGGGTGATCGGCGAGGCGTTCGAGACCTACCAGAACCAGGTGGGGCCGCTGCTCGGCGGCGCGCTGATCGTGATCGGGATCGCGGGGGTGATCGAGGGGATCCTGGCGATCACGGGGAGCCTCATCCTCGTCACGCTCGGAGTCCTGATCGGCCTGGCGGCGAGCTTCCTCTACACCGGCTACGTGGTGAAGCTGGTGCAGGACGTCCGCGACGGAAGGCGCGACTTCACCGTCGGAGAGCTCTTCTCACACGCGGCGCCGTACGTGGGCACGCTGGTCCTGAACGGGATCCTCGCGGGAATCGCGATCGCCATCGGCTTCGTCCTGATCATCGTCCCGGGGCTGATCCTGCTGACGATCTGGGCGGTGATCGCGCCGTCGATCGTGGTCGAGGACAGGGGCGTCTTCGAGGCCTTCGGTCGAAGCAGGGAATTGGTTCGGGGCCACGGCTGGCAGGTCTTCGGCGCGATCGTGCTGGCCTTCCTGATCGTGTTCGTCGTCGGTTTGGTCGCCTCGATCGTCGGGGCGGCGATCGGCGACGTCGGCCAGGTCATCCTGCAAACCGCCGCGAACGTGGCGACCGCGCCCGTCGCGGCGCTCGTTTCGGGCATCCTCTTCTTCGATCTCGGCGGTGGCAGCGGGGCGCCCGCTGCGTCCGTACCTCCGGCCTCGGCCGCCGAGCCGCCCGCGCCGGCGGCCTAGCCGGTCAATCGGGGGTGCACTCGCGCGAGCTGTCGGAGAGCTTGCCGAGCAGCTCGTCGAGCGTCTGAATCTCCTGATCGCTGAGCACGGCGCCCATCCGGCGATCGATGTCCTCGACGTGGCCGGGGGCGGCTTCCCTCAGCTTGGCCAGGCCGGTGTCCGTGAGAATCGCATAGCTCACGCGGGCGTCTGACTCGCAGACACCCTTGCGGACCAGGCCCTGGTCCTCGAGCCGATCGAGCAGCCGGGTGATCCCAGACGGCGAGAGCTGCAGGTCGTTCGCCAGGTCGATCCGGCGCATCCCGTTCTCGTCGGCCCTGGAGAGGAGCAGCAGGCATCCGTAGTCGTTGATCGTCAGCCCGTGGCTGGCGAGCAGCGTGCCGCTGAGCTCGCGGGTGAGCGTCGCGTGGGCGCCGAGCAGCTTGGCGAAGGCGTCGGTCGACGGAAGTGTTTTAGTTGTCAACTGTTGTGTACTCAAGTGTTCCTGCTAAGATGTTTGACAGCGCAACAAGTTTAGCTCAGACAAAGGAGTCGCTCAAATGACCACCACAGCAGAGTCAACCATCCCCACCGGCACCTGGCAATCCGACCCCGTTCATTCCACCGTCGGGTTCGCAGTGCGCCACGCCGTCGGGACCTTCCGAGGCAGCTTCGGCCTGTTCGAGGCAACCCTCAGCGACGGATCCGGTGAGCCGCAACTGACCGGTCGTGTCCCGGTCGAGAGCGTGGAGGTGAAGGACGAGAACCTCGAGGCCCACCTCCTCTCGCCCGAGTTCTTCGACAAGGACCAGGCGCCCGAGATCAGCTTCGAGTCGACCAAGGTTGCTCAGGACGTCGATGAGATCGTGGTCGACGGCGAACTGTCCGTGAAGGGCACGAGCAAGCCCGTCGTCGCGCGCGGCAAGCTCTCGGGCCCGATCCCCGGGCCCGACGGGAACGACCGCATCGGCATTGACCTGGAGACCACGGTCGATCGTCACGACTACGGCCTCGATTGGAACATGGACTTGCCGGACGGATCGAAGATCCTCGGCGACGAGGTCACGCTGACCGTGCACCTCGAGCTCGTCAAGGAGACGCGAGGGTCATCCGCAGGCGAAGCCGAGGAGGAACCCGTTTCATGAAGATGGTGAAGGTGCTCGCGATCTCAGGAGGCCTGCGCCGCGATTCGCACAACAGGACCCTCCTGCGGGCGGCGGCCGAGCTGCTGCCGCCGCCCGTCGAGCTCGAGATCTTCGATGGGCTGAAGGCCGTCGAGCCCTATGACGAGGACGACGACAAGGGCGCGGGCCCTGCCGGCGCGCGGCGCCTGCGCGAGGCGATCGCGTCCGCCGACGCCGTCCTGATCGCCACCCCCGAATACAACTCCTCGGTCCCCGGCCAGCTCAAGAACGCCATCGACTGGGCCTCTCGGCCCCTGGGCACCAACGCCCTCTGGGGCAAGCCCGTCGCGGTCGTCGGCGCCAGCACCGGTACCTTCGGCGCCGTCTGGGCCCAGGCCGAGTTACGCAAGACGCTCGGCGCGAGCGGGGCGCGCGTGATCGAGCAGGATCTGCCCATCGGCCACGCCCATGAGGCCTTCACCGAGGACGGCCGCCTCGGGGACGTGGAGCTTCGCGATCGTTACGTCGAGATCCTCGATGAGCTGATCGCCCTCGCCGAGCAGACCGGCGAGCCGCAGCAGATAGCTGCATGACCTCAGCGAGGCCGCGGCCGGCCCGCCGCCTCGTCACATAGGGTTGCGGGCCGATGGACCGCCGCGAGGGAATCGACCTGCCGAACGAGCAGGCCATGATGGCCTTCGCGAAGCGCGCCGGGGATGGCCCGGTCTTCATGCTCAACCTGCTCGAGTTCCAGCCAGACGGCGGCGCCGAGCGCTACGGCGAGTACGGGGAGGCCGTGGCTCCGCTGTTCGCGGAAGCGGGCGGCAAGCCGATCTTCGCCGGCAGGCCCGCCGAGTCGCTGATCGGTGAGGGCTCGTGGGACCTGATGGTCCTGGTCTCCTACCCGACCAGGCAGGCCTTCCTCGACATGGTCTCCTCGCCCGAGTACCAGGCGATCGAGCACCTGCGCACCGAGGCGCTCGTCCGCTCCGAGCTGAGGGCGATGGACGCGATCGATACGGACGCCCTGGGCGGTGCGGCCTAGGCCGCTCTCTGCCTGCGGGCTTCGAACAGGATCACCGCCGCCGCCACCGAAGCATTGAGCGACCCGACCGCGCCGGCGACGGGGATTGAGATCAGCTCGTCGCAGGCCCCTGCGACCCGCGTGCGAAGCCCTGAGCCCTCGGAGCCAAGGACCAGTACCGCGCGCCCCGACCAGTCCACCTCCGTGTAATCGCGCTCCGCGCCCACTGCGGCGCCGTAGACCCATGACCCTCGGCGCTTCGCGTCCTCCAGCCAATCGGCCAGATTCCTGACCCTGGCCACCGGCAGATGCTCGAGGGCGCCCGCGGATGCCTTGCATGCCGCGGCGGTCACCGAGGCAGCGCGCCGCTCGGGAATCACTACCCCCGCCGCTCCCGCAACCTCCGCGGCTCGCGAGATCGCACCGAGGTTGTGCGGGTCCTGGATCTGGTCGAGCGCGACGACCAACGCCTGATCGGCGTCGAGCAGACGCTCGGGGTCGGCGTATGGGAACGGGTCCACCTCCGCCACCACGCCCTGATGGTCGGCCGAACCGCAGAGGCGCTCCAGCTGCTCGAGCGACGTCTCCGGTGCTCGCCAGACCGTGTGCACATGCCGACGCCCGCGCTCCGCCTCCTCCACCGGGCGCCGCCCATAGATTCGCTCCCGCTTCGCCACCTCAGCGTCGGCGCACGAGCCGGGCGCCTCCCGCCTCGTCGCGGACTTCCCAGCCCCTTCCGCTCAATTCGTCGCGCAGGGCGTCGGCCCGGTCGAAGTCCTTGGCCCGACGTGCCTCCTCGCGGTCGGCCAGCAGCTTCTGGGCCTCCGGAGGAGGAGCGTCCTCCTCGGCCACCAGTGACTCGAGCCCGAGCAGGTGGAGCAGCTCCTCCAAGACCGGCCGTGCACCTGTGAGCTCGCGCCTGTTCCCCTCGGCGATGATCTCGAAGAGGACGGCAAATGCCTGGGGCGTGTTGAAGTCGTCGTCCAGCGCGTCGAGGAAGGCCTGGCGCTTCTCGGCCAGGAAGAGGTCCGGTTCGCCTGGCGGCGCGTCGCGGAGGTAGTTGCGGATCCGCTCCAGCCGCCGACCCGCCTCCTGGAGCTGCTCGTCCGAGAACGCCAGCGGCTGGCGATAGTGCCCCGAGGCGAGGTAGGCGACCACGGCCTGCCCGCCGTATCGCTCGATCGCCTCCGAGAGCTGGAAGATGTTGCCGATCGACTTCGACATCTTCTCCTCGTCGAGTTGGACCATCCCGTTGTGCATCCAGATCTCGGCGAGTGGGACGCCCCGGGCGGCCTCGGTCTGGGCGATCTCGTTCTCGTGGTGCGGGAAGACCAGGTCGATGCCGCCGCCGTGGACCGCGAAGTCGGCGCCGAGTTCCTTCTCCGACATCGCGGAGCACTCGATGTGCCAACCGGGGCGGCCGTCGCCCCAGGGCGACGGCCAGGAAGTGTCCTCCCCCTCCTTGTGCCCCTTCCAGAGCGCGAAGTCGAGCGGATCATCCTTGAGCGAGGCCGTCCCCGCCTCCTCGCCCTGGTCCATCTCGGCCGGGTCGCGGTTGGAGAGCTTCCCGTAGCCGTCGAAGCTCCGCACCCGGAAGTAGACGTCGCCGTTCGCCTGGTAGGCGTGACCCTTATCGATCAAGGATTCGATCAGGGAGACGATCTCCGGGATCGTCTCCGAGGCGAGCGGCTCCGCGTCGGGACGGCCCAGGCCGAGGGCGTCGGTGTCCGCGATGTAGGCGCGGGTCATCTCCTCCGCGTACTCGGCCGACGGCTTGCCCGCCTGACGAGCGGCGTCGTAGATCTTGTCGTTGATGTCGGTGACGTTGATGACCAGCCTCGCGTCGAGGCCCTCGTGCTCGAGGAAGCGCTTGAGCAGCGTGAAGATGACGAAGGGCCGGGCGTTGCCGATGTGGATGCGCCCGTAGACGGTCGGCCCGCAGGCGTAGATCCCGACCTGATCGGGCTCGCGCGGCTCGAGCTGGCGCGCCTGGCCGCTCAGGGTGTCCTGGATCCGCACGTCCGGCACGTCGCGGATGCTATTGGCGCTCAGAAACCCGCATATTCCGTGCGCAAATCGGTAAGGACCTTAGAACTGCTGAGTGGGAACAACCGTTCGGGGCGATACGCTGCAGCGGCTTTGACTCAGGCACCGCTTGAGCAGCAGCGACTGGGAGCTGTGGAGGCCGCCTTCGCCTCCCTCCCCGAGCGCTACCTGGGAGCGGACCCGGGCTTCGGCGCGAGCTATCGAATCGAGCTCGACGACCTGGGGCTGAGCTGGGCGGTCGAGCTCGACGAGTCGCGCTGCGAGGTGACCGTCTCGCCGAAGAGCGACCCGGACGTCGTGATCGGGAGCGACGCCGCGACCTGGCTCGAGCTGCGCGACGGCCAGCTCTCGGGCCTGGACGCCTTCCGCTCGCGCCGGCTCTGGGCGCGAGGAAACCTCGACCTGGCAGTCGCCTTCGAGGGGTTCTTCAAGCTCCCGAACGGCCGGCCCCCGCTGCTTCGCATCCACGAGGTCAGGGCCGGCAAGGCCGAGATCTCGACCCTGACCGCCGGGGACGACGTCGAGAACGTGATTCTGATTCACGGCCTGGGCAGCAATAAGACCAGCTTCTTCGAAACCATCTCGGCCCTCACGCCTCAGTACACGGTTCACGCGATCGACCTGCCCGGCTTTGGGTCCTCCTCCAAGCCGCTGCGGGCGCCATACGATGCAGCCTGGTTCGCCCGCGCCGTGACGCGGTTCATGGACACCGAGGGGATCCAGCAGGCCCACCTGGTGGGGAACTCGTTAGGCGGCCGTGTGGCGATCGAGGTGGGCCTGCGCGAGCCCGACCGCGTGCGCAGCCTCAGCCTGCTCTGTCCGTCCATGGCGTGGCGGAAGCGCCGCCACTTCGTCCCGCTCGTGAAGCTGCTGCGGCCCGAGCTGGCGGCGATCCCGCACACCTTCGGCGATGCGCTCGTCCGCCAGCACTTTTGGAGCATGTTCTCGCGGCCGGAGCGGATCCACCCATCGGCGGCCGACGTCGCCGTCGAGGAGTTCCTTCGCACCTACCGCTCGGTGAACGCGAGGGTGGCGTTCCACTCGGCTGCCCGGCACATCTACCTGGAGGAGCCCAAGGGCCCGAAGGGCTTCTGGACCCGGCTTCGGGACCTCGAGCCGCCGGCGATGTTCGTCTGGGGGGACGAGGATCCCATCGTCCCGCTGGCCTTCTCCCGCGCCGTCCGCGACGCCTTGCCGACGGCGCGTCAGGTCGTCCTCGAACAGTGCGGGCACGTTCCCCAGGTCGAGCACCCCGTCGACGCGAACGCGCTCGTCCACGACTTCATCGGTCGCGCCCAGGCCTCGGCGGCCGAGCGCGCCGCAAAACGGCTGGGCAGGGCCGCCCGCCGCCTGCAGGTGCGGATCAACGGCAATGGCGGCGCGCACCGCAACGGGGCGGATCCCGAGCTCACCGCCGACGCTGCGTAGCGGCCCGCCGATTCGACCTAGAATCGGTGCGGTATGGCAGAGAGCGGCACAGAGACCGTTGCCCGCGCCAAGGAAGGCCAGAGCAGCAACGGGTCTGATCCGCGCGCGTCGCGCGCCGGCGGGTTCGGCCGGCCCTCCCTGCTGCGCCGCCTCTTCGACGAGATCCAGAACCGGCTGACGGCCGATCTCGACGACCGCGACCCGGACTTCATCCGCGAGAACCTCTCCCTCTCCTGGCTGATCGCGAGCGTCTGGTTCCGCGGCGAGGTCCGCGGCATGGAGAAGATCCCGGAGGAGGGACCCGTGCTCCTCGTCGGGAACCATTCCGGCGGCACCATCACGCCCGACACCATCGTCTTCACCCTTGCCTTCAACACCTACTTCGGCGTCGAGCGGCCCTTCTACCAGCTCGCCCACAACCTGGTGCTGACCTCGCCGGTGGGACCCTACCTGCGGCGCTTCGGCACGGTCGCGGCTTCGCATGAGAACGCGCGCAAGGCGCTCGACGCCGGCGCCGCGGTGCTGGTCTATCCGGGCGGCGACTGGGAGGTCAACCGGCCGACCTGGGAGGCCAATCGCATCGACTTCGCGGGGCGGCGCGGCTTCATCAGGCTGGCCCTCGACACCGGCGTGCCGATCGTCCCGGTCGTCTCGGTCGGAGGCCAGGAGACCGCGTTCTTCCTCACCCACGGCGAGCGGCTCGCCAAGCTGCTGCGGCTGGACAGGCTCTTCCGCCTCAAGACCCTGCCGGTCAATCTCTCGCTCCCCTGGATCGTCAACATCGGGGACTTCCTCGGCCACCTGCCGCTCCCGGCCAAGATCACCGTGCAGGTGATGGACCCGATCGACCTGCGCGAGCGCTATGGGCGCGATCCTGACCGCGACCGGATCTATGAGGACGTCACCTCGGCGATGCAGGAGCAGCTCACAGAGCTCGCCTCCGAGCGGCAGCTTCCCGTGATCGGGTGACGACGTGAGGATCGAGCAGAAGGTGACGATTGACGCCCCGCGTCACCTCGTCTGGGAGTACGTCGCCGAGCCTGCGAACTACCCGGTCTTCATGGAGGGCCTGACCCGGTGGGAAATCGCCGGGGACCGTCACACCGGGCTCGGGGCCCGCTACCGCGTGCTGTTCCGCGTCGGGGCCGCCGACGTCGGCGGGCTGATCGAGTTCGTCGAGTGGCAGCCTGAGAGCGACATGGCATGGAGCTCGGTGACCGGCGTCGACCAGCGCGGGCGCTGGCGGCTTCGCGTCCTCGGCGATGGCCGGACCCGCGTCACCTTCCGGTTCGCCTACGGCGTCGCCGGTGGCGGCCTCACTGGCCTGATCGCCGAGCGCGTCGCCGCCCGGCCACTGAGCCATCGCTTCCGGGACTCGCTCCTCAACGTGAAGCGAGCCGTCGAGTCGAGAGCGAAGGCGACCGTCTAGAACGTCCGCAGCCTGCGGCCGCCCACGTAGCGCGTGCCGGCCGGCTCGCCGGGAGGCTCGGCTTGGGGGATCCGCGGAGGAGCGGCGTCGCTCTGCTCGTCCGGTGACTCCCCGGTCTCATCCGAGACCGCTCCGCTGAGCGCTTCGCTGCGAGCGCGCTCGACCTTCTCCTGAACCTCCCGCTCGGCTCGGCGGCGAGCCGCCTCGACCCGCTCGTCGGCCTCCCGCTGCAGCTTGACGGTCTCCCGACTCAGATTTGCCTCGGCCTCGGCGCGCGCCCGTGCCTCGGCCTCACGCCCCACCCGGTCCGCAAGCCGGCGAACCCTTTCCTCGGACTCGCGGCGGCCATCGTCCGCGGCCTCGCGGACCCGGCGCTCCATCTCACGGCGCAGCCGATCCGCCTCTCCCTTCGTTCCCTCGGCCGCCGCCTCAGCGCGCTCCTCGGCGGCGATCGCTCTCTGCTCGGCCTCGTTCAGGCGCTTCGTCAGAGCCTGCAGACGACTCTCGGCCTCCGACACGCGCTCCCGTGCCTGCTGCTTGACCCCCCTGATCGCCTCCTGGGCACGCCGTCGGATGGCATCGCGCTCCCTCTCGGCCTGGGCAGCCCTGGTCTCGGCCTGCTTCACGGACAACTCGAGCTTTCCGAGCTGGCCCTGGATGCGCTGCTCGGTCGCGGCCGCATGCTTCTGCAGCTCGGCGGCGGAGCGCTCGACCTTCTGGCCTGCCTGCCTCGCATCCCCCAGTGCCTGCTCGAGCGCCTTCGAGCGCATCTCCGCCTGACCCGCCCGCTTCGCGGCCTTCTGGATCGTGGCCCGCGCCCGGGCAGTCGACTCCGCCTCCACGCGCTTGGCATGCTCGATGGCCTCGCGGGCCTGCTCCCGCGCCTCGTCCGCGCGCGACTCGGCGAGCTCCGCCTCCTCGCGGGCGCGGACCTCGCTTTCGCGCAGCTCGTTGATCAGCTCGGTCGCCTTGCTGCGGAACCGGTCCGTCGCGGCGCGGGCCTGGTCGATCTCGGCGCCGATCTCATCAGCAGCGGCCGGAGGCGCGACATCGTCACGCTCTGCTTCACCGATCGGCTCGAGGCTCTCAGTATCGGACAATCGCTTGGCCCTTCAGTCGGCGGGTTGGCGCTCGGCGAGCTCGCGCTTCAGGACCTTACCCGTCGCATTGCGTGGAAGCTCGTCGACGAAGACGATCTCGCGTGGAACCTTGTAGCGCGCAAGATTGGCCTTGACGTAGTCCTTGAGCTCGTCCTCGCTCGTATCGATGCCATCCGCCTTGACGACGAAGGCCCGCAGCCGCTGTCCGAACTGCTCGTCGTCCACCCCGATGGCCGCCGCGTCGGCAACGGCATCGTGGTCGGCGAGCAGGTCCTCGACCTCCCTCGGGAAGACGTTCTCCCCGCCGGAGACGATCATCTCATCGTCTCTCCCGTCGATGAAGAGGCGGCCGTCCTCATCGAAGTGGCCGACGTCGCCGGAGGAGAGCAGGTCTCCGAGGTGCTCCTTGCCGCCTCCCCCCGTGTAGCCCTCGAAGGCGAGCTGATTGCCGATGAAGATCCGGCCGGTCTCGCCCTTCGGGACGTCGTTGCCGTCCTCGTCGACGATCCGGATGACCGTCCCGCGCGGCGGCCTGCCGGCGGTCCCGGGGGCGGCTCTCATGTCCTCTGGGGTCGCGATCGTCGCCCAGGCCACCTCGGTCGAGCCATAGAGGTTGAAGAGGTTGTCGCCGAACTCGTCCATCCACTTCGTGGCGAGCTCACCGGGGAGGGCGGAGCCGCTCGCGGCCGTCACCTCGAGCGACGAGAGGTCGTAGCGGCGCTTGACCTCGTCCGGGAGGGCAAGGATGCGCTGCATCATCACCGGGACCACAGCGAGGACCCGCGCTCGGTGCTCGGCGATCGCCTGCAGCGTGTCCTCGGGATCGAACTTCGGCCGCAGCACCATCGTCGCTGCGGTGGGCAAGCTGAGCATGAAGTGCAGGAACCCCCAGGAGTGGAAGAGGGGCGCGGCGATCATCGCCGTCTCCCCGTAGCGCCTAGGAATCTTCGAGAACAGCGCCGCCAGGGAGCCGAGGCCCTCCGGCTCGCTGCGCTGCGCCCCCTTGGGAGTGCCGGTCGTGCCGGAGGTGAGGATGATGTAGCGGCCGTGCTCGGAGGGAGGCTCGAGGTCCTCCCCATGCGAATTCGAGATCAGCTGCTCGAGCGTGGTCTCGTCGGTTCCCTCCTTTCCCTCCCAGCCGACGAAGCGGCGCACCGAGCCGGCGCCGGAGAGCAGGTCGTCGAACTCCTGGTCGTAGATCAGCGCGGCGGGCCTCTCCCGCTCGAGCACGTCTGCCAGCTGCGGTCCCGCGAAGGCGGTGTTGAGGTAGAGCGCGACCGCGCCGAGCTTGGCACATGCCATCGTCGCCTCGACGAAGTAGCGATGGTTGCGGCACATGATCGCCACGCCGTCCCCCATCTCGACGCCCTCGTCCCGCAGGGCGCGCGCCAGCGCGTTGGAGCGTCCGTGTGTCCGCTCCCAGGTGAGGGAACCGGCCTCGTCGATGATCGCGACGTGGTCCGGCACGGTGATCGCGTTCGCGGCGGCGCCGAGCGCCGGCGAGGCGCCGAGCCGGAAGTAGCGCTCCGCCACCCTGCCGAGCTTGTCGGGCCGGATCGGTCGGATCAGGCCGACGTCGTTGAACGTCTTGAGCTCGAAGGCGAGGTCACCGAGCGCCGCCGGCACCCGTGATGCGATGCCCGTGAGGCCCTCTCTGAGCCGCTCCTGCGCCATCCGGGACAAGCTTATGCCTCTCCGGTATCGACCAGAGCGACGGCGATGCAGGCGATTCCCTCTCCCCTGCCGATCGCGCCCATCCCTTCATTGGTGGACGCCTTCACGTTCACCGGGGCCGAGAGGACGCCGCTGAGCAGGGAGGAGATCTCCGCCTTGTGCGGGGCGAGCTTCGGCTCCTCACAGATCACCGAGACGTCGACGCTGGTGGCCCTCCCCGACATGCGTCCCACCACCACCCGCAGGAGGTCGATCGAGTTGGCGTCACGCCATTCCTCGTCATCGTCCGGGAAGAGCTCGCCGAGATCGCCAAGGCCGCTGGCGCCGAGCAGCGCCTCGATCACGGCGTGGGTGAGGACATCCGCATCCGAATGGCCGGTGAGGCCGCGCTCGTGCTCGAACTCGACCCCGCCCATCACCAGGCGCTCCCCCTCCACCAGCCGGTGGCTGTCGTATCCGATTCCGACCCGCAGCCCCATCAGGTCCTCGCCTCGCCCGGGTCCGGGACCTCGACGGAGTCCTCTCCGGGCCGCCCGAGCGGCTCGAGCCGGCGCTCTCGTCCTTCGAACACACAGATGCGCTCCACGCCGAGGGACCTCAGGAACTCGATGGCGTCGTCGTAGGCGTATCCGACCTGGTCCGGCGAGTGCGCATCCGACGAGAGGGCGAACTCGGCGCCGGCCTCGACGCACATCTCGGCGAAGGCGTGCGACGGGTAGATCTCGCCGACGGGCTTGCGCAGCCCTGCGGTCGAGACCTCGACCGCGACGCCGGACTCGCCGATCGCCTCCACGAGCGGTTCGTAGTGAAAGCGCGGGTCCCGCTGCGGCGTCGGGCGGTCCGAGCCCCACATCTTGACGAGGTCCGGATGGGAGACGATGTCGAAGAGGCCGGAGCGGGCGAGTTCCGCCTGCCAGCGGAAGTAGGTGCTCCACAGACTCATCGGCGTCGCCGATCTTCTCCCAGACGTCGTAACGCTGGTCGTCGAGGGCGCCGTCCGCGCCCAGGTAGTGAACGGATCCAACCACGTAGTCGAAGTCCCGTTCGAGCAGGTTGGCGATCCGGTCCTCGCTGTCCGGGGACGAAGTCGCACTCGATTCCAAGTCGCAGCGGCGTGGTGCGAACGAACTCGCAGTAGGCGTCCAGGTCGTCGCGCGCCTGTCCCTCCCAGTAGGGGTGCGTCCAGACCTCGAGCGCCTGGGTGAATCGGTAGACGTGCTCCGAGACCCCGAGCTCGTCGATGCCGTGCTCCTCGGCCGCGGCGAGGTAGCGGTCGACGTTCTCCGCGGTGAAGTACTCGTCCGGGGCGCCGATCTCATCCGGCCGCAGGTGCAGGTGGTAGTCGGTGAGCATCGGGACCAAAGCTACCCGGGTGCGCCTCCATCGGCACCTCTAGAGTCCCGGCCCGTGCCGGCCAGGATCGCCATCGTGCTCGTCGGCTTCGGCGTTGGCGTCGGACTCGCGGAGATCTTCGGCGCCAAGAACCTGGGCACCGCCTTCGGGGTCGGCCAGCTCACTTTCGTGATCGCGCTCGCCTACGTGCTGGTGGTCAGGCGGTAGCGCCTCTCAGAACTCGATCTCGGAGCCGAGCGAGACCGTCCGCTGGCGCGGCAGCCTGAAGTAGTCGGCCGGCTCGGCGGCGATCAGAGCGGTGAGAAGGAAGAGTCGCTTGCGCCAATGACTCATCCCGGGTCTGTCGCCCGCGGTGAGCTCCACCCTGGAGAGGTAGAAGGACGCATGGCGCACGTCAACCGGGCACTCGACGCCGGACTTCGCGATCTGCCTGACCAGCTTCGGCACGTCGTACTCCTCCGCGTAGCCGTGTTTGGCACGCACGAACGTGATGCGGTCGTCCTGGTAGCCGAGAGGATCGATCTCAAGACGATCTCGCGGCCTGATCCGCGGGACCGGCATGGTCTCCAGCGACAGGATCACCACGTTCTCCGGCAGCGAGTGCAGGTGGTCGACGCAGGCGCGCATCGAGAGCGGCGCCGTCTCCTTCCCCCGGTTCAAGAAGACGCCCGTGCCGGGCACGCGTTGGACGGGCGGATCGTGGGTGCGCAGCTTCTTGACGAAATCCTGGAGAGGTCCCTCGACCTTGAATCGCTCGGCGGTGACGAGCTGGCGGCCCCGGTACCAGTTGACCATCACGAAGAAGAGCACGAAGCCGATCGTGAGGGTCAGCCATGCCCCGTGCCCGATCTTGGTGAGGTTGGACGCGAAGAAGCCAAGCTCGATCGTCAGGAAGAATCCGGCGCCCAGCAGCACCAGCCAGAGCGGGCGTCTCCAGCGGTGTCGCACGATGAAGAAGAACAGCACCGTCGTCACCAGGATGGTTCCGGTCACCGCCGTCCCGTATGCGAAGGCGAGCTTGGCCGACGACTGGAAGGCGAGCACCAGAGCCAGTACGGCGACGAGCAGCAGCCGGTTGATGATCGGCACATAGACCTGGCCGTAGGCGCGGGTCGAGGTGTGGACAACACGCAGGCGGGGGAGGTAGCCAAGCTGCGCCGCCTGGTGCGCGATCGAGAAGGCTCCGGAGATCACCGCCTGCGAGGCGATCACGGTAGCCATGGTGGCGAGGATCACCAGCGGGATCAGGCCGCCATGCGGCATCAGCCTGAAGAACGGGGCTCCGATCGCACTCGGGTCATGGAGGATCAGACCGCCCTGGCCGAGGTAGCTGAGTATGCAGGCGGGGAAGACGAGCAGCAGCCACGCCTTCGTGATCGCGGGACGCCCGAAGTGGCCCATGTCGGCGTAGAGCGCCTCGACGCCGGTGAACGCCAGGACGACGGAGGTGAGAACGAAGAAGCCGGTCGACCCGCTGTGGAAGAGGAGGTCGAAGGCGTAGCTCGGGGAGAGCGCCTGGAGCACCTTGGGATGCATCGTGATGCCCCGGATGCCGAGCACCGCGATGGTCGCGAACCAGACGAGCATGATCGGGCCGAACACCCGGCCGACGGCTCCGCTGCCCAGCCTCTGCAGGAGGAACAGGCCGACGATGATCGTCACCGTGATCGGGATCACGAGGCTGTCCATCGAGGAGGAGATCGTCTTCGTGCCCTCGACCGCCGAGAGGACCGAGATCGCGGGGGTGATCATGCTGTCGCTGAAGAAGAGAGCCGCCCCGAAGACGCCGAGGCCCGCCAACACGAACTTCGTCCTGCCCGTGACATGGTCGCCGAGCTGCCGGACCTGCGAGATCAGAGCCATGATCCCGCCCTCGCCGTCGTTGTCCGCGCTCATCACGAAGCCGACGTACTTGACCGTGACGATGATCGTCACGGCCCAGAAGATCAGCGACGCCATTCCGTAGACGTGATCGGTGGTCGCCTGGATCGGGTGCGGGTCGTTCGGGCTGAAGGCGGTCTGGATCGTGTAGATCGGGCTCGTCCCGATGTCGCCGAAGACGACGCCCAGCGCGGCGATGGTCAACGCCGCTCCTCCCAGTGCGCGCTTTCGCTCCGCCCCGGCGTCCATCAGCCCTATGTGCGCTCGCGTAGCAGCAGCTCGGCGACCCGCAGGTCGAACGGCGTCGTCACCTTGATGTTGTCCGGCGACGTCGGGTGGATCAGGACCCGCCCGCCGCGGCGCTCGACCAGCATCGCGTCGTCGCTCGCCTCCGGCAGTGAGTCGGGATCGGAAAGGGCCTCCCGCAATGCCTCGGCTCGGAACGCCTGAGGCGTCTGCACCGCCCAGAGCCCCGAGCGGTCGAGCGTTCGCTCGATCTGTCCGCTGCCGCTCACCTGCTTGATCGTGTCGGTTACCGGGGTCGCGGCGATCACCCCGGCCGCATCGCCCTGCGCAGCGAGCTCCGCGACGACTGCGTCGATCAACCCCGGCGTGACCAGGGGCCGGGCGGCGTCATGGACGACGACGATCTCAGCCGCGCACAGCGCCAGCGCGTTGGCGACGGACTCCGAGCGGTGCTCACCGCCGGAGACGCTGACGACCCCCTGTTCGGCCGCGACCTCGTCCCGGCCGGCAGGAGCGGCGACCACGATCTCTTCGATCGCGGATGCGACGCGGAAGGCGTCGAGCGACCACTCGAGCATCGGCCTCCCGGCCACCTCCACGTAGGCCTTCGGGCCACCGGCTCCGAGTCGCTCCCCGGAGCCGGCGGCCGCGATCACGGCTGATGCGGAGGGGCTAGGCGGTCGCCTTTGCGGCGCCGAAGCGCTCCTCCAGGAGCTCGTCCAGATAGTTCTCCGCGCCGTCCTCGTCCTTGTCCAGCGCGTACATGAACTCAGACGCGAGGATCTTCTTGGCCCGCGTGTACATCTGCTTCTCGCCGGTCGAGAGTCCCTTCTCCCATTCACGGATGGCGAGGTTGCGAACGACCTCGGCGAGCTCGTAGACGTCGCCCGTCTTGATCTTCTCGCGGTTGTGCTTGAAACGGCGGTTCCAATTCTTCGGCATCTCCGAGACCTCGTCGGTGAGGACGCCGATCACCTTCTTGACCTGCTCCTCGTCGATCACACGTCGAAGGCCGGCGCGGCTGGCGTTCTCGCACGGGACCATCACGGTCATGTTGTTGTGCAGGATGTTGATGGTCAGGTAGTCCCGCTTCTCGCCCATGAGGTCCTTGGTCTCCTTCTTCAGGACCACGCCCGCACCGTGATGCGGGTAGACGACGTTGTCACCGACCTCGAAGTGAATGATGGGTGCCTCGATCTCGAGATCGGCAACTGCACCCTCGTCCACAACCTCCTCTGCTGTTAACTCTGGAATGGTCGCTCCTTTCGTCGAGACGGCCCCGGGGCCGTCAATTCTGTAAGTAGCGGTCGACCGGGTCGACCTCCTGAAGCCTGCGCAGTCCCTCGCGGATGTCCTTGGCGCGCCCGACACCGACGCCCTCGACCGCCTCCAGGTCGTCGTCGCTGGCGGCGAGGACCTCCTCCAAGCCGCCGAACTCCTGGATGATCCGCTGCACCACCAGCTTCGGCAGACGCGGGATCCGCCCGAGGACGCGATAGCCACGGGGAGAGACCGGGAAGTCGAGGGCCGAGACCTTGCGGTCGTAGCCGAGCAGCTCGGCGAGGCGGCCGAAGTCGAGCAGGTCCTGATGCGGCATGCGCGCTATCGCAGCGGTCGTCGTGGCGAGGTTCTCCTCGGTGTCCTCGACCGAGTAGTCCCGGATCAGCGCGGCCTTGTCGGCGGCGACCCCGACCATGGTCTCCTCGAGCTGCATCTCGATCAGCCGGCCCTCGGTGCCGAGCTCGACGATGTAGCGCTCCACCTCGACGGCCATGCGGGTCACGAGCTCGGCGCGCTGCAGGACGGAGAGGACGTCGTAGAGGACCGTCCCGCCCTCGAACTCGAGCTGGGTGAGTCGCGTCGAGACCGAGTCGAGCCTGGCGCGGTACTTGTCCAGCGTGGCGAGACCCTGGTTGGCCTTCGCCAGCACGGCCGGGATGTCCTGGAGGATGTACTTCATCCCGCCGAGGTAGAGCGAGACGACCTCGCGGCGCTCCGAAATGGCCACTACCAGAGCGTCGGTCTGCTTCGAGACGCGCTCGGCGGTGCGATGCCGGGTGCCGGTCTCGGACGAGAGGATCGTCGGGTCGGGCATCAGCTGGACGTTCGCGCAGACGATCTTGGTCGCCTGTTCGTTGAGGACGATCGCCCCGTCCATCTTCGCCACCTGGTAGAGCAGCGCCGGGGTGTAGTCGATATCGAGGTTGATGCCCCCCGAAAAGAGAAAGGAGACCTCTTCCGGGTCTCCGATCACGATCAACCCGCCGGTGCGCGAGTGAACGATGTTGTCGATCCCCTCCCGCAGTGCGGTACCGGGAGCAACGATATCGAGAGCCCGCAGGAGTCGCGGATCCTGTCGCGCCTCCAACTCCTGTAGATCGTCGCCGGGAAGCGAAGACGCCATCGGTGCTGATGGAAGCAGAAAGCAAAGGAGCTTGCTTTGCGGGGAAATCCGTGTGGACTGATCGGAATACGGGTTGTCAAGCGTGATCGGCGGGCGGGTCCTGTCGCGGAATTGGACCGCGGATCGAGGCATCTCACCGCGGATCCAATTCCGCGCCACCCGCCCGAGATTCCGCTAGGCAACCCGCTTCAAACTTCCGCGGTTTTCCCCAGAAAGGGCACCCTTCAGAGCGCTGACGGACTGGAGGCCCTTGATCGGTTCGTCGGCTGGTGCTGGGCCCACGACCTTCCCCAGACCGAATTTGCGGGCCTCGGCTACTCGACGGTCCGCGTGGGCCACGTAGCGGATCTCGCCTGTCAGGCCGATCTCCCCGAAGCAGGCCAGGGGCTTGCCCTCCGTCTCGAGGGCCCGACCGGAGTGTGCCGAGGCGACGGCCATGGCGATGGCGAGGTCGGCGCCCGGCTCGTCGATGCGCACGCCCCCGGCGACGTTGACGAAGACATCGGCGGAGGAGAGAGAGACGCCGGCGTGACGCGTGAGCACGGCGAGCACCAGCGCGAGGCGGTTCCGATCGACCCCTGTGGCGGTTCGGCGAGGCGGCACGATCTCGGTCGGGGCGACCAGGGCCTGCACCTCGACCAGCAGAGGCCGCGTTCCCTCCATCGCGCAGAGGACGACCGAGCCCGCCGCCGGGCGGGACTCGCCGACGAAACGGGCGGAGGGATCGGTGACCTCCACGAGGCCGCCTTGGCGCATCTCGAAAACGCCGACCTCGCTGGTTGCGCCGAAGCGGTTCTTGAGGGCGCGCAACGTCCGGAAGGTCCGCTCCCGCTCGCCCTCGAAATGGAGCACGCAGTCGACCAGGTGCTCGAGCGCCCGGGGCCCTGCCAGGGACCCTTCTTTGGTGACGTGGCCGATCAGGATCAGCGTCACGTCGAGGCGCTTCGCGGTCTCGAGCAGCGCGGAGGTCGCTTCCCGAATCGCACCGACGCTCCCGGGTGCCGTGTCGGGGATCGCCAGCGTCTGGACCGAGTCGATCACGCACGCTGCCGGTCGCTCCGACTCGAGCGCCTCAAGCACGGACTCGAGCGACGGCTCGGCCAGCATCGGCACGGACAGCGCCGCCTCGCCCAGTCGCTCGGCACGGCGGCGGACCTGCGCCGCCGACTCCTCGCCGGAGACATAGAGAACCTCGTTGCCGGCCGCGGCGATGTTGGCCAGGGCCATGCCGGCCAGCGTGCTCTTCCCGATCCCGGGGGCGCCACCCAGCAGGACAAGCGAGCCCGGGACCAGGCCGCCGCCCAGCACCCGGTCGAGCTCGGCGATGCCGGTGCCGACCCGCGTCGAGCGCTCGGCCTTGACGTCGCGGAGTGGCACCGGCTTCGGTCCGCTGCCGCGTTTGGCTGCTCTGCGCCGACCCGAGCGCGCCACCGGCGCACTCACCTCCTCGAGGGTGTTCCAGGCGCCGCAGCCCGAGCATTGCCCGGTCCAGGTGAGCGCGGAGTGGCCGCACTCGGAGCACCGGTATGAGGCTGACTTCGAAGCCATCCATCCAGGCTAGGGATGGGACCCGACGCTGCTCGCCCGGCGTGTGTCACGGCGCGACCTACTTCGAGTCGGCTTCCACCAGCCGGCCGAACAACAGGTCGAAGAGGGGCACGTAGAGATCGAGCGGAGCCCCCTCCGGGTCCACCAGGTGCTGAACGGCGAGCCCTATGTCCAGCGCGATCATCGCCGTCGCGATCTGCTCCGGCGGCAGCGGGGGCTTGCTCCCGAGTTCCTTGTAGACCTCCTTGGTCTGCTCGGCGAGCAGCCCACGATTGCCGCTCCAGAAGGTCGCGGCCAGCTTCCGGAAGTCCTCATCGCGCGCCGCCTGAGTCAGACACTCGAGCCAAAGGCGGAACAGCCAGCTGCCCTCCTCCCGCTTCTGCACGTCGCGCAGGCGCTCGGCGCCCCAGCGCAGGCGATCCCGGGGCGTGCCGGGGTGCTCCTGCGCCTGCTCGGCCATCTCGGCGTACTGGCGATAGACCCGATCCTGCAGCAGCTCGACGAAGAGCTCGTCCTTGCTCTTGAAGTTGGAGTAGAAGGCGCCGCGGCTGAAGCCCGCCTCCGCCGTGATCTCCTCGACGCTCGATCCCTGCAGGCCCCGGCGCAGGAATACCTGTTCCGCGGCATCGAGCAGCCTCAGGCGGGTCTCGGCCTGCCGCTCCTTGCGACTCAATCGCCGCGTCCGCGGCCGTTGGGATGTTGGTGCGGGGGACGCCATTTCAGAATGCGGGCTGGCTCGGCAGCGGCGACCCGGCGAAGAAGAAGAACCAGACCTCGAAGGCGACGATGCCCAGCACGGCGACGATCACGAAGACGCGCTCAACCGGGTCGTTCTCTTCATCGTGCGGACGCGGCTCGTCGCGAAAGCTCCGATTCCAGGACATCCGCCGAACCCTCGCGCGCTGTTCGTCCTCCGAGACCCATTGGCGCCTCAGGGATCCGCCGGCCACCAACGCCAGCAGGTAGCTGACCAGGATCCCGACGGTGATCAGAATCGCGAGGGACGGGGTCAGATCACGCTTGGTGCCCGCGATCTGTGAGGCGATCCAGACCCAGGCGAGCGGAATGCCGAGAGCCACGATCAACGCAATGAACAGGCCGGAGATCCCCCAACCCGCCCCCTTGACGAGATCAAGCGGCCGACGGCGTCCGTTTGGGCGAGCCTTCTGCATCTGAAATACATAAGTGTATCTGAATACGACTTTGTATCCGTGATTTGCGGCGACGCGTGATGTGTGGCGGTCAAGGGCAGCCGAGCCGGGGCCGATAATTCGAGCATGCGTCCGCTTGAGGGGATCCATTCGCGCTGGGATCGACACGCGCCAGTCGCGGTTCGGGCGATCGTGCTGATCGCGCTGGCCGGCGGGCTGAGCGCGATCTTCGCCTCCCTCTTCCCCGCCAACCCGGCCGCGCCTGTTGCCCTCCTGCGAATCGTCGGGTCGATCCTGCTCGCCGGCGCGCTCGGCCTCTGGTGGTTCGGCGATCGCGTGCCGCACTGGTTCCTGCGCGTGGCGATCGCCATCGGGACCCTTCTCGTCTCGCTGCTGATCGCCCGAGCGGCCACCGGCGTGGGGATGATCGTCACCGCCTCCGACTACATGTGGATTGCGGTCGTACGCGGCGTTCTTCTTCTCGCCTCGGGCGCCGCCCGCGCCCACATGGCGCTGATCGCTGCCGCGTTCGGCGCGGCGCTCTGGGTCAACAGCCACCCCGTGCCCGCCGACGCCTGGGTGTTCATGACGGCCTCACTGGTCGTCGCCACCGAGACCATCAGCAGGCAGCACGAGCGCCTGCGCCGCGAGGCACAGACGGATCCCCTGACGGGGCTGCTCAACCGCAACGGCTTGAAGCCCGCCGCCGAGCAGGCCTTCGCCCTCGCCGACCGCACCGGCATCCCCCTGACGGTCGCCCTGATCGACCTCGACCACTTCAAGCAGGTGAACGATCGCGACGGTCATCAGGCCGGCGACCACTTGCTCGTCGAGATGACCAGGATCTGGGGCCGGGGAGCTCGAGCCGAGCGACATCTTCGCCCGACTGGGCGGCGACGAGTTCCTCGTGCTGGTGGTGGGCTCGAGCGATGAGGAGCGCGCCCGGCTCTTCGAGCGCCTGCGCTTCGCCTCACCGACGCCGTGGAGCGCCGGCGTGGTCCCGCGCCAGCCCGGCGAGGACCTCAGCACCTGCCTCGCGAGGGCCGACATCGCCCTCTATGACGCGAAGCGCTCCCGCCAGCCGCGGCGCGAGCCGGTCCAGTCCGCCGGCCGCGAGCTCGGGCCGCGCCTCAGCTCGAGACGTCCTAGCCCGGGCTGTTCGGGAACGGCGCGCCGGCGAAGAAGGCGAACCAGATCAGGAACGCGATCATCGAGACGATCGCGGTGGCGACGAAGAGCCTCTCGACAGGATCGCTCTGGTGCTCCCCGGGCTTGTACGGCGTGTCGCGCATGCTCCGATTCCAGGGATCGCGTCGGCCCCTGCTCACCTGTCCCGTCCGGCGCTTCAGGATGCGCGCCCGGAACCAGGAGGCGATCAGCAGCAGCCCGTAGTAGGAGACCAGAATGCCGGTCCCGATGAAGACGGCGACCGGCCCGTTGACCGCGCCCGTCCTCCCGTAGAACTGCGACGCAACGAAGATCCAGAAGAGCGGCACGCCGAATCCGATCAGCAGGGCCCCGACGAGGGTGAAGGCGGTCGAGCCCGTGCCGACCAGAACTCTCCTGATCGCTGTCAGCACTCCGGTCATTGGCGATCGATCCCCGGCGCTACGCGCCTCAACTGAGGTTAGCGGGCGGCTTCGGCAGTCAGGTACCGCAAATCCCGCTCGGGGTCGATGCCCCACTCGCTCGCCACCGCGGCGAGCTCCGCGCTCACCGGCCAGCGATCGGGGCGCTCCCCGCCCGTGTGGTCCGGTGTGGCGCCCTTGAGAGCCATGCAGCCGGTATTGTCGCCGATCGAGCGAATCTCCTCCACCTGCTCGGGGCCCAGCCTGCCCTCGTCCGGGAGAGAGGCAAGCTCTGTTCGCTTCTCCTCGATCGGCCGGGCGCCCTCGCCCGCCTCCTGGATCAGAGTCGGGACGACGCACTCGACCGCCGGGTGGGCGAGGTTCCACTGGCAGGCGAGCTGCATGGGGGTGAGCCCCACGCTCTCGGAGACCGGCCGCAGGCGATCGAGCTTCGCCCGCCCCTCCGCGATCCAGCCCTGCGGACGGAAGGAGCGATGGTCGCCCTGCGGCAGCTCCGTCTCCGGCGTGACGTCGTCCCAGAAGATCCCGCCGTAGTCGACGACCCGGGTGATCACCCGGACGCCGTGACGGGCCGCCGCGTCGAGGCAGAGCTCACCCGGCCAGGGCTCGAAGGGATTGAGGATCACCATCGCCCAGTCGATTCGATCGCCGAAGCGCTCGAAGCAGCGGACGAGGTCGAGGGTGAAGCCGTTGGCCGGCCCCGGTGCGACACCGATCGCGTCCGCGAGGCCGGCTTCCCGGAGCGCTGCCATCCCGTCCCAGACCTTCTCGCTCTCGTACCCGGTGCGGTCCGGGTTGTGGAGCAGGAGCAGGTCGAAGCGGTCCTGTCCCAGCCGCTCGAGGCTGCGTTCGGTCGCCATCCTCAGATAGCCGGCGTACTCGCCCGCCGGGCGCAGCGCGGGGTCGGTGAATCGCGGGAAGCCCTTGGGGCCGGCCCGCTCTCCTTCATAGAAGTCGTGGCCAACGGCACCGATCAGCGAGTAGTCCTCGCGTGCGATGCCGTGGAGAGCGCGTCCGAGGAGCGAATCCGCCTCGCCCGTGCCGTAGACGTCGGCGCTGAGAACGGTGTCGATGCCATCGCCCGGGCGCAGCAGCGCCTCGAGCCGGTCGGGCTCGATCGCCTCGCCGAAGCGGAGGAACCGCCCCCCGCTCCACGTTCCGATCGCCTTCTGGCCCGGTGTGCTCACGCGCCAACCGTAGCGGGCAGCAGGCTCGCGGCGACCGCGGTCCGAGTTAGCCGATGCCCGCGTACCAGGCGCCGAGCACCGCGATCGCCAGCGCGGCGAGCGCGGCGAACAGTGCGAGCTTCCTCATTTCGTCCTCCTTGCGGCGGTTGATTCGGCGGCGGTCTTTGTGGCCGCCGCTCGTCATGAGCGTCAACCGCGAGCCGCCGCCGATCCGGCCCTCGGTTTACGGGAGGTCTCTACGCCGGACCTCTTTGGACGGATCAGAACATCCCTGCAAACGAGAGGACTAATGAGGATCGCCTGCAATTGCGTATCGCTTGCAACAAGCGGCGACCCGGCGACGCCAGGGTCGCGGGATGCCCCTGCAGCGTCGTTACTTGCTGTCTTCGGAGGTCGAGTCGGAATCGCCGCTGTCAGCCGAGTCGTCGTCGCCCTGCTTGGCGCCGACACCGACCTTCTCCGGCTCCGACTTCTTCGCCGGTCGCTTGCGCGGCTTGACGATCTTCAGCTTCAGCGGGTGGTCTTCCTCGTCACCCTTCGTGTCCCGCTCGACCTGGACCGTCGACCCGGGGGTCATTTGGCCGGCCTTCAGGACCTCGTCGGCGAGCGGGTCCTCGATGTAGCGCTGGATCGCGCGGCGCAGCGGCCTGGCGCCCATCGCCGGATCCCAGCCCTTGTCGACCAGCAGCTCCTTCGCGTCCTTCGAGAGGTCGAGCTGGAGCTCGTGCTCGGCGACCTGAGTGCGGACGCGCTCGACCATCAGGTCGACGATCTCCATGATCTCGTCCTTCGCCAGCTTGTGGAAGACGATCACCTCGTCGATCCGGTTCAGGAACTCCGGCCGGAAGACCTTCTTCAGGTCGCCCATGATCCGCGACTTCATATCCTCGTAGGTGACGCCGGTCTCGTCAGAGATCGCGAAGCCGAGCGGCGTGTTGCGGGCGATGTCCTGCGCCCCGATGTTCGAGGTCATGATCACGATCGAGTTGCGGAAGTCGACCGTCCGCCCCTGGGCGTCGGTGAGCCTTCCGTCCTCGAGGATCTGCAGCAGGATGTTGAAGACGTCGGGGTGGGCCTTCTCGATCTCGTCGAGCAGCAGCACCGAGTACGGCTTGCGCCGCACGGCCTCGGTGAGCTGGCCGCCCTCGTCGTAGCCGATGTAGCCGGGGGGCGAGCCGACCAGGCGCGAGACGGCGTGCTTCTCCATGTACTCGGACATGTCGATGCGCACCATCGCCTCCTCGTCGCCGAAGAGGAACTCCGCGAGCGTGCGGGCGAGCTCGGTCTTGCCGACGCCCGAGGGGCCGAGGAAGATGAACGAGCCCGCAGGGCGCTTCGGGTCCTTTATGCCCGCACGCGAGCGGCGAATCGCTTTGGAGACGGCGGTGATCGCCGGCTCCTGGCCGATGACGCGCTTGTGCAACTCGTCCTCCATGCGGACGAGCTTCTTGGACTCGGCCTCGGTTAGCTTGAAGACGGGGATGCCGGTCCACATCGCGACGATGTCGGCGATCTCCTCCTCGCCGACCTCAGGTCGCTCGCCACCCTCGCCCGAGGTCCACTCGTGCTCGAGCTCCTTCTTCTTGTTGGTCAGGCGGCGCTCCTGGTCGCGCAGGTTGGCGGCCTTCTCGAACTCCTGGGCGTCGATCGAGGCCTCCTTCTCGCGCCGCGTCGTCTCGATCTCCTCCTCGAGGTCGCGGTACACGGGCGGCTGCGTCATCGACTTGATGCGCATCCGCGAGGCTGCCTCGTCGACCAGGTCGATGGCCTTGTCTGGCAGGAAGCGATCGGAGATGTAGCGGTCGGCGAGCTCGGCGGCGGCCTCGAGCGCATCGTCGGTGATCTTGACGCGGTGGTGCTGCTCGTAGCGCTCCCGCAGGCCCTCGAGGATCTTCACGGTCTCCTCGGTGGAGGGCTGCTCGACCTTGATCTGCTGGAAGCGCCGCTCGAGCGCCGAGTCCCGCTCCAGGTACTTGCGGTACTCGTCGAGCGTGGTGGCGCCGATCGTCTGCAGCTCGCCGCGGGCGAGCGCGGGCTTGAGGATGGAGGCGGCGTCGATCGCGCCCTCGGCGGCGCCTGCGCCGACCAGGTTGTGCAGCTCGTCGATGAACAGGATGATGTCGCCGCGCTGGGTGATCTCCTTCATCACCTTCTTGAGGCGCTCCTCGAACTCGCCGCGGTACTTGGAGCCGGCGACCAGGGCGGCGAGGTCGAGCGTGTAGATCTGTTTGTTCTTGAGCAGCTCGGGAACCTCGCCGTTGGTGATCCGGGCGGCGAGCCCCTCGACGACGGCCGTCTTGCCGACGCCGGGCTCGCCCAGCAATACGGGGTTGTTCTTGGTGCGACGCGAGAGGATCTGCATGATGCGCTCGATCTCGATCTCGCGGCCGATCACTGGGTCGAGCTTGCCCTCCGCGGCGAGCTTGGTCAGGTTGCGGCCGAACTGATCGAGCAGCTTCGAGGACTTCTTGCCCTCGCCACCGCCCGCGCCGGCGCCCTGACGGCGTCCGCCGGGGCCGGAGAGCATCCGGATGACCTCATTGCGGATCTTCTCGGAGTCGGCGTCGAAGTCGAGCAGGATGCGTGCGGCGACGCCCTCGTTCTCGCGGACCAGCCCGAGCAGGATGTGCTCGGTGCCGATGTAGTTGTGGCCCAGCGAGAGGGCCTCGCGCAGCGCCAGCTCCAGGACCTTCTTGGCGCGAGGCGTGAACGGGATCTGGCCGGCGGTGACCTCCTCGCCGGAGCCGACGATGCGGACCACCTGTGAGCGGACGCGCTCGACCGTGATGTCGAGGGACTCGAGCACCCGGGCCGCGAGGCCTTCTTCCTCGCGGAGCAGGCCCAGCAGGATGTGCTCGGTGCCGATGTAGTTGTGCTTGAGAGTCCGCGCCTCCTCCTGGGCGAGGACGACTACCTGGCGGGCTCTCTCTGTGAATCTCTCGAACATTCAGTCTGTGCTCTCTGGTCTATCAATCAGTCCGGTTGGGTCTACGTTGCGGTGGCCTCGTTGGATCTGGGTTAAGTCGAAAGGGTCAGGGGACGCAAACTGGCCGGGGGTCCAATCCGTATCGGCTCCTGCGCGCCGATTCCTTGATCTGACCTCCGGTTCTGTCGGGGACGGCGAAGCCAAAGTATAGCCAGGGGGTTTGCCCGGCCAGGCACGACCCAGGCGTGGCAACGGAACTCCCTGCAAGGTGCGGAAAGGAAGCGTCGCGAGCATCAGGGGCGAAACCCGAACAAGCGCAGAGCCGGTAGCCGCGGCCACTAGGTTCCTTCGCCTCGGATCGGTACCTTGCCGCCCGTGGGAGCACCTGACCAGCCGCGGTCGGCGAGCGGGGACGACGGCCTTGTCGGTCGCGTGCGCTCGAACCCGTTGCTGCTGGTGGCGATCGTCGGCGTCGCGATCCTGATCCTGGCCTGGATCGGCTGGGCGATCCACGTGAGCAGCGACGACGGGGCGCGGGCCGGGCTCGGTGTGCTCATCGCCTGGCCCGCGATGCTCGCGGCGCTCGCGCTGATCTCGGTGCCCTTCATCGGCGGCTATCGCCTGATCCGCCGCCTTTCGGCGGGTGGTGGGCAGGAGTCGGACGAGCGGGAGGATGCCGAGGAGGGGGAGGTCGCGCAGGGGGACGCCAAGGAGGACCAGGAGGAAGGGGCGGAGCCGGAGGCGCGGCGAGCTAGAGATCCAGCTTCCGCAGGCGGCGATTCGGTTTCTCCAGGATGCGGCCCACCAGACGTCGGTAGCGCTCGATGAAGCCGCAGACCGCGCCCGGGTCGTAGATCCGGGCGCCCGCCCCTCACGCTCGACGTAGGTGGTGGGGAGGATCTCGTTGCCCATCACGACATGCTCGAGGGCGGCCCGTTCCGCGGGATTCGGACGAGTCCCGGAGGCACTCGCCAAGCGTAGACGGCCCGGCCGCTAATTCCGCATCGCCGGGAAGAGCATCACCTCTCGCAGGGACTTCGCGCCTGTCAGGATCATCACCAGCCGGTCGATGCCGAGCCCGGCGCCCCCGGTGGGCGGCATCCCCTGCTCCAGGGACTCGATGAAGGTCTCGTCGTAGGGCTGGGTCTCCTCGTCGCCCCGTGCGATCTCCTCGGCCTGGGCCTCGAAGCGACGGCGCTGCTCGTCGGGATCATTGAGCTCGGTGAACGAGTTGGAGATCTCGATGCCACCGACGAAGGCCTCCCAGCGCTCCACCAGTCCTTCGTCGCTGCGGTGGCGCTTGGCGAACGGCGAGAGCTCGACCGGATAGTCGACGACGAAGGTCGGCTGGATCAGCGTCGGCTCGACCTCCTTGGAGAGGAGGCCATCGACGAGTTTCCCCCAACCCTCCTCCGGGTCGGGTTCGCTCCCCATCGCCTCCGCGAGCTGCTCGCGCGAGGGATGCTCGAGGACGTCGATGCCCGTCCTCTCCTTGATCGCCTCGCGGAGCGTGACCCTGCGCCACGGTGGGGACAGGTCGATCGTCTCTCCCTCCCGCTCCACCTTGGTCGTCCCCAGCACCTGCTGCGCGACCGCCGAGACCAGCCCCTCCAGCTCGGTCGCCGTGTCGTTGTAGTCCGCGTAGGCCTCGTACCACTCGAGCATCGTGAACTCCGGGTTGTGCTTGTGCGAGATCCCCTCGTTGCGGAAGTCCTTGCCGAGCTCGTAAACCTTCTCGATCCCGCCGACGACGAGTCGCTTCAGATAGAGCTCGGTTGCGATCCGGAGGTAGAGGTCGCGGTCGAGGGCGTTGTGATGAGTCGTGAACGGCCGGGCCAGCGCTCCGCCGTAGAGGGGCTGGAGCACCGGGGTCTCCACCTCCACGAAGCCTCGGGCGTCGAACCAGCGGCGGACCTGGGCGATGGTCCGCGCCCTCTTCAGGAAGAGCTCGCGGGTCTCGTCATTCGACATCAGGTCGAGCTCCCGCCGGCGGTAGCGGGTTTCGACGTCCTCGAGACCGTGGAACTTCTCCGGCGGCGGACGCAGGCTCTTCGAGAGCAGCTCCCAGGCGTCCGCCCGGATCGAGAGCTCCCCGCGCTTCGAGGCGAAGACGGTCCCCTCGATCCCGACGATGTCTCCGATGTCGAGCGAAAGCAGGCCCTGATAGGCGTCATCGCCGAGCTCGTCCACCCTCGCCTGGACCTGGATCTGGCCGGTGCCGTCCCGGAGGTCCAGGAACGAAGCCTTGCCGTGCCCGCGGCGTGCAGTCAGCCTGGCGGCGATCCGGTAGCGGTGGTCGGTCTCCTCACCAGCCTCGATGCCCTCATGCGATTCCCGGACCGCGGCGATCTCGGTGCGATCCGGGAATCCGTGGGGGAAACGGCTCGATCCCCGCCTCACGCAGGCGTTCGAGCTTGGCCCGCCTGTCGGCGAGCAGCTCGGACTGATCGCGCGCCGGCTCCTCGTTCACGACGCGGAGCCTATTCGCCGCCATCGGGTCGCGGCCACAAGCGGCCACCCACCACGAGTCGCTCCGGGCTCCGCCCTCTCCTCCGAAGGAGAGTGGCCCGGTGGCCGCTAAGCGGTTTCGATCTTCGTGACCTTGAACTTCTTCTTTGGCCCGCGCGGCGTCTCCACCGTCACGACCTCGTTCTTCTTGCTCCCAACCAGGGCCTTGCCGATCGGCGACTCGTTCGAGAGCTTGTGCTCGCCCGGGTTCGCCTCGGCGGAACCGACGATCTGGAACTTCTGCGACTTGCCGGACTTCTGGTCCTTGACGTGGACGACGGCGCCGACGCCGACCGTCTCGGTGTCGAGCTGCTTGTTGTCGATCACGGCCGCTCTCCGTAGCCGGTCCTGGAGCGAGGCGATTCGCTGCTCGAGCATCGCCTGCTCGTTCTTGGCGTCGTCGTACTCGGAGTTTTCAGCGATGTCCCCGAACTCGCGCGCCTGCTTGATGCGGTCCGCCACCTCGCGGCGCTTGTCCGTCTCCAGATACTCGAGCTCTTCCTTGAGCTTCTCGAGTCCCTCAGGGGTGATCAGTGTCTCGCGCGCCAACTCTTTCGCTTCCTTCTGGTCTCGTGGTTTGATCGCCGCACGAAAGCCCTGCTATACGGCGAAAAATGAGCCCGCACCGACGGGAATCGATCCACGACGGTCCGGGCGGAGCGCGCCAGTATAGCGCCGGTCCCCCGGGTGGTCGAGGGGCTCATTCAGGCGCTGAATGCGCCGCTGCAGGGCCTCCGCGACACGGTCCGGATCCTCGATCTGCGGGTAGTGCCCCAGGTCATCGAAGCGGTCGACCGGCGCCTTCGGCCGCAGCCCCAGCACGGCGTCGAGGACCGCTGGGGTGGCGACTGGGTCGAGCATCCCCCACGCCATGGCCAGAGGCTTCTCCCAATCGCGCAGGGCCCCATGCCAGCGATCCGCGTGACGAAAGCGCTCGTCCATGTAACGGATCGTCTTGTGGTTGAGGGTCCGGCCGCCGCCTGCGCAGATCAGGGCCCACTGGTCCTCAGCCTCCTCATCGGTAAGCGGATGTCCCGGGGAGAAGATCGACCCGAACTGCTGGCGGAAGAAGCGCTCGCTCGAGAGGCGTGACATGAGCGGCCCCAGCGGGCTCCGCAGGATCCGCTGCCCGACAGTCGGGCTGGCCGCGCCCTGGATCATCGACCCGTTGAGCAGCAGCCCCCCGACCAGGTTCATCTCCAGGTCACCATCGAGGTCGCGAGCCATCAGCTCGTTGGCGACCGAGGTCCCCATGTCATGGGCGACGAAGAAGATCTCCCTGCCCGCTGCATCGCGGCGGACAAGCTCCTCGACCAGGTCCGCCTGCCAGTGGAGCGTGTAGATGTGGTCGCGCGGCTTTTCGGAGAGGCCGAAGCCGAGGAAGTCGGGCGCGAGGGCGCCGTGCTCGGTCTCCCTCTCGAGGAGCGGCTTCCAGTCGTACGAGCTCGACGGGAACCCGTGGAGGAAGAGCAGCAGCGGTTTACCGCCGTCGCGTCGAAACAGGTGGATGCGGCGGCCGCGGAACTCCTCCTCGCCGCCGCGGTCGCGCCAGGCCGCGACCCTCGTGGTCAGATCCGCTGCCGCCATCGCAATCGGGCTACTTGTACCTGTATCGGCGAGTTCGGGGCCGTCACCCCTAGGCGGGGACGGCCGGGCGCCCGAGCCGGTCGACGAGAGCCCGCGCCTCGTCGAGGTCGTCGCTCTCCTGGAACGAGGTGGTGGTGGCCCGGTCCGCCTCGAGTCGCTCGAGATACCACGGGTAGAACTTGCGCAGGTATCGGGCGGCGCGCTCGCGGCCGAGGTGCTCCTCGGCACGGTCCATCACCCAGAGCAGCTCCGCGATCACCTCCTCGCGTTCCGGCGGGATGCGTCGCGCGCCCGTCAGCTCCTCGAAGATCCAGGGGTTGCCGAGCGATCCGCGCGCGATCATCACAGCGTCCGCGCGCGAGGCCTCGTAGGCGTGGCGCGCCCCTTCGGCGCTGTCGAGGCCGCCGGAGATGATCAGGGGCACCGGGATGCGGTCGACCAGTTCCCGAGCGAGCCCGTAGTCGGGGCTCCCCTTGTGCTGGGTCGCGGCCGAGCGCGGGTGGAACGCGACCGCCGCGACACCGGCCTCGTCCGCCAGCCGCAGCGCCAGGTCGAATCCCTCTCGACCGCCGCGGGCCAGCCCGGAGCGAAGCTTGACCGTGACGGGGAGCCCGCGCCCGCCCTCTCGCGCGGCGGTCGCGATGCGGACCGCCAGATCGGGGTCCGCGAGCAGGGCGGCGCCCGCCCCGGTCTTGCAGACCTTCCGCACGGGGCAGCCCATGTTGATGTCGATGATGTCCGCGCCCGCATCGGCGACGATCTCCGCGGCCGAGCGCATCACCTCGGGGTCCTGCCCGAAGAGCTGGACCGAGACGGGATGCTCGTCGGGATGGAGCCTGAGCAGGTCACGCAGGGTGCGCTCGTTCCGGTAGTGCAGCCCGAAGCTCGAGACCATCTCGGAGACGGCGAGACCGGCACCGTGGCGCCGGGCCTGCAGGCGCACGAACCAGTTTCCGATCCCGGCCAGCGGCGCCAGGAGGACACGGTTTCCGATCTCGACGTCGCCGATGCGGAACGGTGAGGTGAGCGGGGACTGCATCACCTAAGTGTTGCGCTCGTAGATCAGTCGGAGGCCGCGCAGCGTGAGCAGCGGGTCGACCTCGTCGATCGTCTCGCAGTTCGGGGCGATCGTCGCGGCCAGACCGCCCGTCGCGATGAACGTGGCGGGCTCGCCCAGTGCCTCGGCGAGACGCCTGTCGATGCCGTCGACGAGGCCCGCAAACCCGTAGGCGAAGCCGGCCTGGATCGCGGCCGTCGTGTGCTTGCCGATCGGGCCTTCCGGGGCCGACAGGTCGATCCGCGGCAGCTTCGCCGTGCGCGAGGTGAGCGCCTCGAGGGAGATCTCCACCCCGGGTCCGATCACGCCGCCGAGGTACTCGCCCGCGCCCGAGACGACGTCGAAGTTGGTGGAGGTGCCGAAGTCGACCGCCACGCAGGCCCCGTCGACCTTGGCGTGGGCGGCGACCGCGTTGACCAGGCGGTCCGCGCCGAGCTCGTGCGGGTTGTCTACCAGGATCGGGATCCCGGTCTTCAGGCTCGGACCGACCAGCAGGCAGGTCTTGCCCAGATAGCGCTCGGTGAGGTGCTCGTACTCGGGCCCGAGCTGCGGCACCACGGTGGACACGATCGCGCCATCCAGGCTCTCGAAGGCGAGATCGTCGAGCTCGAGCAGGTGCGAGATGGCCCCCGCCAGCTCGTCGGCTGTGGCACTCGGCACCGTGCCCAGCCGCCAGTCGCGCACCAGCTCCTCGCCGTCGAAGGCGCCGAGGTGAGTCTGCGTGTTGCCGACGTCGACCGCGAGCAGCATGGGCGGGATTATCACCGGCCGAATAGGATGGACCGCAATGGAGGAGGCAAAGCTCTACGTGATCCCCGGCTCGCATCCGTCGCGCACGGCGATGCTGATGATGGAGCGGAAGGGGATCCCGTTCAAGCGGGTCGACCTGATGCCCGTCATCTCGAAGGCGGTCCTGCGGGTCCAGGGGTTCCAGGGCGTGACCGTGCCGGCGCTGAAGCTCGAGGGCAAGAAGATCCAGGGTTCGCGTGAGATCGGTCGGGAGCTCGACCACATCCAGCCGGAGCCGGCCCTCTATCCGGCCGACCACGAGAAGCGCGGCAAGGTCGAGGAGGCCGAAGCGTGGGGCGACACCTTCCAGGAGAAGCCCCGCCGAATGAGCTGGTGGGCGTTCAAGCGCGACCGCTCGCCGATGGCGAGCTACTCGGAGGGGGCGCGTCTCGGCATCCCGGTCGGCGTGGCGGTCAAGACCGGCGCGCCGATCGTCGCCGCCGCCGCGCGATTCAACGGCTCAACCGACGAGAATGTGAGGGCCGACCTGGCCTCGCTGCGAGACGACCTGGACAGGATCGACGGCTGGATCGCGGAGAGTGTGATCGGCGGGCCGGAACCGAACGCGGCGGACTTTCAGCTCGCTCCGAGCCTTCGCCTCCTGATGAGCTTCGATGACCTGCGGCCATTCATCGAGTCCCGGCCCTGCGGCGAGATGGCAAAGAGGATCGCGCCCGACTTCCCGGGCAGGACGCCCCCCGTCTTCCCCGCGGAGTGGCTCACCGGGCTCCCTGCCTAGAGCGGCGGAGGCGCGACCCGATCCACCCGCTGCCCGGGGCCGAGCGCATCGAGCGCCGCCCGCAGCTCCGTGCCGTCGGGGAGCGTCAGCTCGGGGTCAAGCTCGAGCAGTGGCGCCAGCACGAAGCGCCTCGAGGTCACCTCGGGGTGAGGGAGGGTGAGCCCCTCGGTGCGCATCTGGATGTCGCCGAGGAGGAGAACGTCGATGTCGATCGGCCGTGGGCCATGACGGGGGCCTGCGAAGAGGCGGCCGTGCTCGGCCTCGATCGTCTTGCAGAGGCCGAGCAGCTCCTCGGGCTCGAGCGCTGTGCGGACCCGGACGGCACAGTTGAGGAAATCGGACTGGTCGAGGATCTCGCCGACGGGCTCCGTCTCATAGAGCGAGGAGACCGCCTCCACGGCGACCGATCGTACCCGCAGAGCCTCGATCGCCCGGGCGAGCTGCGACTCCCGATCGCCGATGTTGGAGCCTAGGCCGAGATAGCCCACCCTCACTTCAGGGGTCGCGCTCTCGGGCGCTCTCGCATGATCAAACGCCCTCCTCGTCGTCCGACTCCCGGTCGAGCGAGCGCTCGAGGGTCACCTCCACCCCGGCCTCCTGCACCTGGTACGGCAGGGGAGGCTCAGGCTTGGCCGCCCGCACGCGGACCGACTCGCAATCGAAGCGCTCCATGAGGCGGCCCGCCACCACCTGGCAGAGGCGCTCGAGGGTGCGGTAGCTCTTCTCGGTGGCGGCGAGCGCGACGATGTCGCAGACCTCTGAGTAGTCGACGGTGTCCTCGACGCGATCGGTGAGAACGGCGTCGCAATCCGGAACGTCGAAGGTCAGATCGAAGTCGAGCCGCTGGCCGACCTCCTGCTCCGCGTCCGTGACCCCATGATGGGTGTAGATGGAGAGGCCGCGGACCTCGACCTCGACGGACGGCTGCGCGGATTCCTCGTGCTCATCCACGGCGCCAAAGTAGCGGGTCGTGTAAGGCTGTCGGGGCCATCCCCACCATCGAGCTCGAACATCGATTCGCCGACCTGGAGGAGTGCCGGCTGCACTACGTCAGCCGCGGCGAGGGGAAGCCGATCCTCTTCCTGCACGGGTTCCCGCAGTTCTGGTTCCTGTGGCGACGCCAGCTCGCTGACCTCGGCGACGATCACGCGGTCTTTGCACCGGACCTGCGCGGCTACAACCTCTCCTGCAAGCCTCAGGACCCCGAGGCCTACCGGATGCGCCACCTGCTCAACGACGTGAGGGGACTGATCGAGCAGCTCGGCGTCGGGCCGCTGACGCTGGTCGGCCACGACTGGGGCGGGATCGTCTCCTGGGCGTTCGCCCTCAAGTACCCGGAGATGCTCGACCGCCTGGTGATCATCGACGCGCCGCCGCCCTTCACCTGGAACAGGGATCTGCGCGAGAGCCCGAAGCAGCGCAGCGCGGTCAACTACATGATCGAGCTCTCCAAGCCGTCACCGGAGCCCGAGGAGATGCTCGCTGCCAACGACTTCTCGATGATCGACGACATCATGCGCCGCATCGGCGGCAGCGCCGCCGAGCTCTCGGACGATGAGCGGGCGACCTACCACGAGGCCTGGGCGCAGCCGGGGGCCCTGCGTGGCGGCCTCAACTACTACCGGGCCGCCCGCATGGGCGACCAGGTCGCGGCCGGCGGGGTCCCGGAGGACTACGCGACCAAGATCACCTTGCAGAGCGTCAGCGTCCCCACGCTGGTGATCTGGGGGGAGAACGACGCGGCGCTGCTCCCGTCACTGACCCGGGGGTTGAGCGAGTGGGTCCCTTGGCTGCGGCTCGAGATCATCCCCGGCGCGGGTCATTGGGTCCCGTATGAGCGCCCCGACGAGGTCAACTCGCTGATCCGGGAGTTCGTCCGAAGCTAATCGGGCGACTCCGTGGAGGAGTCCCCTCCCACGATCGCCTCGGCGACGGTCAGGGCCTCGCGCATCGGCCCGACATCGTGTACCCGGAGCATGCCCGCGCCGTTCCGATAGGCGATCAGGTTCGATGCGATCGTCCCGCCGAGGCGCCGATCGACCGGCGCCCCGGTCAGCTTGCCGATGAAGCTCTTGCGGGAGGAGCCGAAGGCGATCGGACAGCCGAGCTCGGCGAACTCGCCGAGCCGGCGGTGAAGCTCGAGGTTGTGCTCGACGGTCTTGCCGAAGCCGATCCCGGGATCGATCCAGATTCGCTCACCGCCGATGCCGGCGCCGGCCGCGAACTCGATGCGCTCCGCCAGGAAGGCCTTGATGTCGTCGACCACGTCCTCGTAGACCGGGTTCTCCTGCATGGTCCGCGGGTCGCCCAGCATGTGCATGAGCACGACCTCGCAATCGCGTTCGGCACAGAGGACGGCGAGGTCGGGATCGGCACGCAGCGCCGTGACGTCGTTGACCATCCAGGCACCGGCGTCCAGCGCCGCCTCGGCGACACCGGCTTTCGAGGTGTCGACGGAGACCTTCAGCGTATCGTCCGCCAGCGCTTCGACCACCGGCATCACCCTGCCAAGCTCCTCCTCGGCATTGACGGCCCTGGCCCCGGGGCGGGTGCTTTCCCCGCCGACGTCGAGGATGTCAGCCCCCTCCTCCGCCAGCTCCCGGCCGTGTTCGATCGCGCGCTCGGGGTCCAGGAACTCGCCGCCGTCTGAGAACGAATCCGGCGTCACATTGACGATCCCCATGATCCTCGGACTCCCCACGTCGGCCCCTACTGCGCTCGGATCAGTTGACCCGTCGGCGTCAACTCGACGAAGTGGTGCGTCTGCCCGTCGTGATAGCTCTGGCACTGGTTCACGGGCTGATCGTCGACAGGCTGTCGCGGGTTGTGCGCGACGTCCGCCACCCAGTCGGACAGCCCGGGCAGGCTCTCGGAGACGCACGGCCCGACGCTCAGGTCCCGGCCGGACCGCTCCGCCTTCTGGAACGCGACCTTCGCCTCCGCAATCGCGACCGCCTGCTGACTGTCATTCACGGTGACAGACGACCCGTCGCCGCAGCCCCCGCTAGCGCCGAGAAAAACGGCAATGAAGAAAGCCAGGACCGGCGTTGATCGCATCTCGCCGGAGTATGAAGCGGAGCGGACGTCCCGCACTACCCCGTATACGGCCCACTCCGGGACGTTCGCATAGGGGGCCGTCGCCGAACGTCCGTGGCTATCCCGCAGAGCGGGCACTGTGGGACGTTCGCGCGAAATGGCGCCCGGGCCCGGCCCCCTTCATTGCCGGTTTTCGGGGCTCTGGGGAGACGCTACGAGTCGTTCGCGCGCATCTCCGCGCTGCCACCGGCGAGTCCGGGACGGGGCCGCGGACGCGGGCGGGGGCCCTCTCGGGCCGTGCCCTTCTCCTCGACCGCAGGAGCCTCGGGCGGCTTGGCCTCCTCCTCCTGGTCGGTGAAGACCTCGTCCTCGGGCTTGCCTTCGAGCAGCGCGATGAACTCCTCCGCCTCGATCGTCTCGCGCTCGAGCAGGATCCGCGAGATCGTGTCGAGCTGCTCGCGGTGCTCGGAGAGGATGTCCTTGGAGGTCTGGTGCGCGTCCTCCACGATCCGGCGGACCTCGTCGTCGATCTCGCGGGCGACCTCGTCCGAGTAATCCGGCTCGGCGGAGAACTCACGGCCGAGGAAGGGCATGGAACGGTCATGGCCGAAGACGCGCGGACCGAGGCGCTCGGACATGCCGAAGCGCATCACCATCTGCTTGGCGGTCTCGGTCACCTTCTCTAGGTCGTTCGAGGCGCCGGTGGTGATCTCACTGAAGACGATCTCCTCGGCGGCCCGGCCTCCCAGCGTCATCGCCATCGTGTCGTTGAGCTCCGCGCGGGTGGTGAGGAACTTGTCCTCCGTCGGCAGCGAGATCGTGTAGCCGAGCGCCTGGCCGCGGCTGATGATCGAGACCTTGTGGACCGGGTCGGAGTTGGGCAGCAGGTGGCCGACGATCGCGTGCCCGAGCTCGTGGTAGGCGGTGACCAATCGCTCCTTCTCCGACATCACCCGGCTCTTCTTCTCCGGGCCGGCGATCACGCGCATGATCCCTTCCTCGAGCTCGGTCATCGTGATCTCACGCTTGCTCGAGCGGGCCGTGAGCAGCGCCGCCTCGTTGATCAGGTTGGCGAGGTCTGCTCCGGTGAAGCCGGGCGTCTGGCCGGCGAGCGCGTCGAGGTCGATGTTCTGGGCGAGCGGCTTGCCGCGCGTATGGACCTCGAGGATCTGCTTGCGGCCCTTGCGGTCGGGTCGGTCGACGACGATCTGGCGATCGAAGCGGCCCGGCCGGAGCAGGGCCGGGTCGAGGATGTCCGGGCGGTTGGTGGCGGCGATGAGGATGATGTTGTCCTTCATCTCGAAGCCGTCCATCTCGACGAGCAGCTGGTTGAGGGTCTGCTCGCGCTCGTCGTGGCCGCCGCCCATGCCGGCGCCGCGGTGGCGGCCGACGGCGTCGATCTCGTCCATGAAGATGATGCAGGGGGAGTTCTGCTTGGCCTGCTCGAAGAGGTCGCGGACGCGCGAGGCGCCCACGCCGACGAACATCTCGACGAAGTCCGAGCCGGAGATCGAGAAGAAGGGGACGCCGGCCTCACCGGCGACCGCGCGGGCGAGCAGCGTCTTGCCGGTTCCGGGGGGGCCGTAGAGCAGTACGCCCTTCGGGATGCGGGCGCCGAGCGCCTGGAACTTCTTCGGGTTCTCGAGGAACTCCTTGATCTCATGGAGCTCCTGCACCGCCTCGTCGGTCCCCGCGACGTCGCGGAAGGTGATCTTCGGGGCGTCCACGGACATCCGCTTGGCTCGCGATTTGCCGAAGCTCATCACGCGCGAGCCGCCGCCCTGCATCTGGTTCATCAGGAAGATCCAGAAGGCGAAGAAGAGAAGGAAGGGCAGGATGTACGTGAGCAACGAGAGCAGGCTCGAGCCGCCCTTGCCCTTGATTTCGGTCTTGACGTTGTGCGCCTGCAGGTCGTTGAGGAGCTGCGCCTGTGAGGCATCGGAATCCGGATATGCCTCGTCGTAGCTCGTGCCGTCGGTCTGCTTGACGTTGAGGGAGTTGTCCTTCGTGTTCCAGGTGACCGACTCGATCTGGTCGTTGTTCACCCGCTCGACGAAGGTGTTGTAGTCGGGCGTCTCGTGGCTCGAGCCCGGGCTGATCAGGCGCTGGGCGAAAAACGCCAGCACGACGACGATCAGAATCGGAAAGGCAGCGCTGCGGAAGAAACGTCTCACGGTGGTGGTTCCTCTGCCCGGGGTCTACGCCCGTTTTGCGGTCCCGGATCTAAGGCGAGGGTACCAGCGTTCATTTAGCCGCCCTGAGGGTTTTCCCGCAGTGCGGCGACGTAGTTGAGGTTTCGGTACCGCTCGCCGTGATCGAGGCCGTAGCCGATCGCGAACCGGTTCGGGATCTCGAAGCCGACGTAGCGGACCGGCAGGTCGACGCGCCGCCGCTCCGGCTTCGTGAGCAGCGCGCACACCTCCACCGACTTCGGGCCTCGCGCCCGCAGGTTGCGCAGCAGATAGTGAAGGGTGAGCCCGGAGTCGATGATGTCCTCGACTATCAGGACATCCCGGTCGGCGATCGGCGCGTCGAGGTCCTTGAGAATCCGGACCACGCCCGATGAGTCGGTCGACGAGCCATAGCTGGACACCGCCATGAAGTCGAGCTCGCAATCGACGGTCAGATGGCGCATCAGATCGGCTAGGAAGGGGACCGCCCCCTTCAGGATCGCTACGAGCAGCGGTCTGCGCCCCTCGTAGTCACCGCTCACCTCCGCACCGAGCTCGGCCACCCGTCGCTGCAGGTCCTCCTCGGAGACGAGCACCTCGCCGATCGCGTCGTCCGCTGCCATCTTCGCTGAGTCTATGGAGCCGTCTGGCTGGCGCTCAGGACCGCGGACTCCCCGGCGTCGGTCCGGGCCGCGAACTCCTCCGAGACGGCAACGCCCGCGATCCAGGCGATTCGCCCCTCCGAGGTGACGACGGGCAGCGCGTGCCGGAGCGAGCGCGGAACCTTGCGGTCGGTGAAGAGGTCCTGCAGGGACTTGGTGCCGCCCAGGCCGAGGGGTCGCATCCGGTCGCCCTCGCGCCAGGCTCGCACCGTGACCGAGCCGCCCAGCGCGACGGGGTCGAGCACCGCGAGGTCCGGTCCCTCGACCGGCCGCAAGCCGGCCACCAGCTCCGCACGGACCTCCCACGCGCCGAACCGGCAAACGCCCGGGACGAGCAGGGTCGCCTCCGCCGGCTCCGCCCGGTGCCCCGAGGTGAAGCGGATGTGCCCGTGCTCGGCGCGAGCCTCAACCCCACCCCCCAGCTCGACCACGCCGCCCTCGGGCTCGTTGACGAGCCTCCAGATCTCCGCGGCCCTCGATTGGCCGAGCGGCACCCGCGCCCCCGCAGCACCCTCCGCCAGCCGGCGGAGCACCAACCGCCGGATAGCCGGGTCCATCGCCGCGAGGGCGTCCCGGCCGATTGCACCCGCGGCCTCGGCACCCGACTCGGCGAGCGCCTCGACAGCCAGCCGGTCCAGCGTCTCCCCCTCCTCGGCCAGCTCCGCCTGCGTCTCCGCGATCGTCGCCTCCGCCCCGGGTCCGATCTCGCGGAGCACCGGCAGGACCTCATTACGGATCCTGTTCCGCGCGTAGAGGGGCTCGGCGTTGGTGGGGTCGTCGCCGAAGGGGAGCCCCGCTTCTGTCACCAGTCGCCGCACCTGATCCCGGTCGAGCCTCATGATCGGCCGGACGATCGCCCCCCGCCGCGGCCGCAGCCCCAACAGCGCGCGGCGGCCGGGGGAGGTCGCGAGCCGGTACAGCACCGTCTCGGCCAGATCGGTCCGCGTATGACCGGTGGCGATCCAATCGAGCCCGCGCGCGTGACGCAGCCGCTCGGCCGCCGCATAGCGACTCTCCCGCGCCTCGGCCTGGATGTTGCCGGCTCCGAGCTCCGGCGTCTCGACATCCAGTTCGATGCCGAGCAGCGCGCAGAGCTCTCCGCAGGTCTCCTGGTCGCGGTCCGAATCCGGCCGCAGGCCGTAGTTGAGATGAAGGCCGGTGACCGCCTCGGCGCCAACCGTCTCGACGAGCCCGGCGGCGGCGGCTGCCGAGTCGGCGCCCCCCGAGACTAGGACGATCCCCCTGGTGTTCCGAGCGACCAGGCCGCTGTTCCGCACCGTCCGGCCGAGAAGCTCAAGCGCAGTCGCGTCCGCCATGACTCGAAATTACGCACTTTTCCCAACGTCCGAAGGGCCAGGGAATCCGGGCCCTCGCTAAAGGACGCCCGGCTGAAAATCCGGGCACCGCGTTGAGGGAGTCGCCGACCGCTCGATGCACACCCTGTGTCGGGATCAAGGACGATCCTTGCAGTGATCGGCCTCGTGGCGAGCTGGATGCTCGCCACCGGGGCCCCCGCGTCCGCGGCCGACTGCGGCCCGGTCAACACCCAGGTCTCGGGCCTCAGCCAGGGCCAGATGGAGAGCTCCATCGGCTGCCTGATCAACCAGGAGCGCACCGCGAACGGCCTGCAGCCCGTCACCCTCAACGCTGATCTTCGCCAGGCGGCGCTCAGCCACTCCAACGAGATGATCAGCCTCGGGTATTTCGAGCACACCTCGCCCGCAGGGCTCAGCTTCATCGATCGGATTCAGGCGACCGGCTACCTGCGGGGCACCCGCAGCTGGGAGGTCGGCGAGAACCTGGTCTGGGGAACCGGCCCGCTGAGCACCCCGCAGTCGCTGATCACCTCCTGGATGAACAGTCCTCCACACCGCGAGAACCTGCTCAGGCCGGCCTTCCGGGAGATCGGGATCGCGGCCGTCGCCGGGACACCCGTGAGCCGGAACGACCCGACCGGCGTCACCGTCTCGAGCGACTACGGCGACCGCAACTTCGGCAAGGCCAAGAAGGGCAAGCGCCGGGACAAGGCCCACAAGCCGCGCAAGCGCCACCGCTGACCCGTTACTGGATCGCCTGCCGGGCTATGTAGAGAGAGATTGGCTCAGGGAACCCCTTGAGCACCACCTCGCCGATCGCGTCGAAGCGCAGGTACTTGGAGTCGTCGATCGCCTCGACCACCGCGTCGGTCACCAGGACCTCCCCGCCGAGCGCGCGCGAGACGACCCGGTGGGCGAGGTTGACGTCCCCTCCGAAGTAGTCGCCGTCACGGAAGACCGCGGCCCCGTTGTGGATACCCACCCGCGGTTGTGGCCGTTCCTGGAAGAGGGCCAGGAAACCCACGGCCCACTCGGTCAGCGTCGCGGGCTCGGGCGAGACCACCATCACCTCGTCGCCGATCGTCTTCACGATCGTCGCCTCCGAGGGCAGGGTCGCCTCGACCGTGTCCACGAACCTCTCGATCAGGTCGAGGGCCTCCTCGTCTCCCTCCTCCTCGGTGTATCGGGTGAACCCGGTCAGATCGACGAAGCAGAAGGTCAGCGAGACACGCGCCAGGCCGCGACCGGAGCCCCCGATGTCGGCCTCCATGTGGCCGACGACGTCCTGCTCGATGTAGAAGCGCAGGTAGCGGTTGTGCATGTACTCCATCAACGGGCCGGTGACGGGGAGCAGGTCCGCAGCCAGGTCGCCCATCTCCTCGGCGATCTCGAGCGGGGGCACCTCCTCCTGCATCAGTGGCTCGTGGATGTAGAGGTGGAAGAGCCGGACCTCGGCGTCCGCAACTCGGCGAATCGACTGGGCATAGACCCGGACCAGCTGCAGGAACGCGACGAGCGGGAACCCGGACTCCAGGACGTCGGCGCAGTGACGCATCGCCCGCAGGTCGTCCTCGTTGAGCAACCCCTCCGCGCCCATCGGCGTGCCGAGCAGCGTCATCAGCCTCTCGATCAGCTCGGGCTCGAGGCCCGTTCGCTCGGCCGCCTCATCCCGGGTGTACTGACCCTCCGGGACCTGGAAGAGGTCCTCGGTGTAGCCGAAGGCGAGCCGGCCGCCCCGGGCCGCCTCCCGGACCGCGTCGACGGAGTAGCCCCGCTCCCTCATCCGGGCTATCACCCGGGCCTGGGCCGCCGATGCCGGCGTCCAGCGTCCGTCGTCGATCGGAACGAGGCCCTCATCCGCCCATCGCTTCAGGGTCGAGGTGGAGACTCCCGCGATCCTGCTCGCTTCGGCAAGCGAGATCGACTTCTCCTGATCGTTCCGGTCGGTGGGGCTCAAGCGGAACCTCTGCCGTGAAAGCGTCTGGAGGACCCCGGAAGAAGCGACGGGGTCCCAGGACCCCGTCGCCTGCGGGCGTTGGGCCCGCTTCGTCGGCCAGCGGCGCTCACACGCCTCGCGGGGTCCTGTCGCTGATCCCAGTCGCCGGGGGACCTGCCGACCGCGGACCCGCTTCCGGCCCAGTTTGTTCCGATCGCGTTGAGCTTACGCCGATGGCCTGCCAAGTCAATGCCGCCCGATGAGCACACCGGCGGGGGCGTTTGCCTAGTCAACGGTGAGGTGCGGGTACTTCTCCGCGACGAGCTCGCGGTAGCGGGAGAAGAGAGGCTTCGCGGCAGGGAAGAAGCGGAGCGCGGCCCCGGCGTCCTCGATGCTGGTCTGGAGTCGCCCCCGCGCGATCGCGATGGCGGGATTCTCCCGGCCCTGGAAGACCCGGTTGGCGACAGCCGACTCCATGCTCAGCCGAAGCTTCGGATGGACCTTGGAGCGGCGGGAGAAATCCCAGCGCAGGCAGTGGCGCCCGCGCTCGTCGCGTGAGACGTTGACGGCCAGGTCGAGGTCGGGGAACTCCATCCGAAGCGGTGCCGCCGCCGCCCGCAGCCGGGGCCCATCGTCGGGATCGTCGTCGATCTCGCGGAGGACCGTGTTGAGGATCTCCTTGAGCTCCTTCTTTGTCAGCGCGTCCCCTGGCACCTGATCCTCAACCTGAGGTCGACCCTTACGCCTGCCTCGCCGCGAGGTCCGCTCGATGGCGGATCGCGGAGCCTCGGACGGCTTCTCGGGGACGGGAACCTTGACCATGACCGCTCATAGCGCAGCCTACCCCTGCGAACGCCGCATATGCTCGCCTCGTGCCGCACCACCTCAGGCCGAGCACGGAATACGCTGCCGACGTCCTCCTCCCGGGCGATCCGGGCAGGGCGCTGGCGCTCGCCCAGCAGCTGCTCACCGAGCCGCGGATGAGCAACCACGCCCGCGGGCTCTGGGGCTATACCGGCGAGACCGCTGAGGGGCGGCCGCTGAGCATCCAGTCGACCGGCATGGGAGGGCCGAGTGCGGCGATCGTCCTGCATGAGCTCGCCGAGCTGGGGGTACGCCGCGCGATCCGGGTCGGCACCTGCGGCGCGCTCGACCCGGCGCTCGAGCACGGCGAGCTGGTGGTCGCCGGCGATTCCCTCGCGGAGGATGGCGCCAGCCGAGCTCTGGGGGCTTCCGAGACCGCCGAGCCGGAGCCGGGGCTGACGGCCGCGCTGGCCGGCGAGCTTCGCCGGGGCGCCGCGCCGTCGCGGATCGTGACCACGGACCTGTTCTACGACGCCGGCCCTGAGCAGGGCGGCCCGCACCGGGCTCGCTCAGACGCGTGGCGCAGGCGGGGGGCGGTCGCGGTCGAGATGGAGGCGGCGACGATCTTCACCCTGGGCGGGCGCCTCGGAGTTGCCACCGCCTGCGTGCTGGCCGTATCGGACACCTTCCGGAACGGCGAGCGGCAGCGGATCGGGGACGAGGAGCTCGCGGATGCAGCCGAGCGCATGGGAGCGCTCGTGGCCTCGGTCCTCGAAGCTCAACGTTGAGCCGAGGGTCCGGGCGCTGAGGAGTCTCGCTCCCGGCGGAGCGCGACGAGCTCCTGGGCGAGCTGGTCCAGGGCGTCCTCGACGGCCTCGAGGCGCTCGGAGACCGCCCGCAGCCGCCTGGCGAGGCGGTCGACGTCGTTGCCGGTCGGCAGGTTCAGGTTGCGGATCGCCTGGGCACCGGCCTGCTGGGCCCGCTCGCGCGCCCCGAACGCGACCTGGAGCGCCTGGTGCGTCCATGGGTTGTCGACCAGGAACTGGGCGAGCTCGCCCAGCGCGCTCTCCCCGCGGGGGGAGGGCCTGTCGCTCCCTCCCACGCCGGCTGCTCCGCTTCGCGTCCGCTCCCGTCTATCTACGCCGCCGCCCTCGTCCATATCGTTCGCACGCACGGTACCGCGACGAATAGGGCCCCGCGGAGTTCATGTATAGGCATGGCGACCCGCACAACGTTCACGGCATCAGTCGACTATGAATCTCGCGTTACAGGCGCGTTAGGCACGGTGGTCCCCCGTTGCAAAGCCAAACACGAATCAGTAGCGTCCGGCGTGCCTGCGGGTGCGGGGAGGTCGCGACCAGCAGACCCAGGTTCGCGGGCCAGGATCGGCTAGCCAAATGACCAGAAAGCTTCTCGTCACCATCGCGTTAGGCGCAGCCCTGGCGATTATCGCTGCCGGAACCGCGACCTCGCTCACCGTCAGCGGCGCCCAGGTCAGCGCCCCCACCAACACCGTCCTCCCGGCCTGCTCGAACCTCAGCGACGACGACGGCGACGGCCTGGTGGACCTCGCCGACCCGGGATGCTCCGGCCCGCTCGATACCTCCGAGTCCAACGCCCCGACCTCGGGCGGCTCCACCGGCAGCACGACGACGACCGGAGGCGGCAGCTCCACCGGCAGCACGACGACGACTGGCGGCGGCTCGACCGGGGGCGGCTCGACCGGGGGCGGCTCGACCGGGGGCGGCTCGACCGGGGGCGGCTCAACCGGGGGCAATACGACGACGACCACGGGCGGCAAGGCCGGCAAGAAGACGATCGGCGCCGGCAAGTCCCCGGGTCTCTTCGGCAAGCAGGCCAAGAAGGGCCAGGGCGCCAAGCAGGTCGCGCAGGCCGAGAAGCAGAAGATCGAGCAGCCGACCCTCCGCAACCCCGACGGCTCCCCCGCCAACACCAACCCCGGCCTGACCGTCGCCCAGTTCGGCCCCGCCCCGATCGGCGTCCCCAACTTCGTCATCGACTCCTTCGAGATCCCGCCCTTCCTCCTCCCGATCTACCAGTCCTGCGGCACCGAGTACGGAATCCCCTGGCAGGTGCTCGCCGGCATCAACAAGATCGAGACGGCCTTCGGCACCAACCTGAACGTCTCCACCGCCGGTGCCGAGGGGTGGATGCAGTTCATCCCCTCCACCTGGGCGGCCTATGGGGTCGATGCCAACAACGACGGCACGAAGGACCCCTACAACCCGGTCGATGCGATCTGCGCCGCGGCCCGGTATCTCCGAGCGGCGGGCGGCGACCAGAACATCCGTCAGGCGATCTTCGCGTACAACCACGCCGACTGGTACGTGGACGAGGTCCTGCTCTACGCCAACCAGTACGGCAAGCTCCCCGACGCGCTGGTCGGCTCGCTCACCGGGCTCACCGAGGGCGCCCACTTCCCGGTCGCCGCGGACGCCCGCTACGCCGACGACATCAATGACGCCGCCGCCCTGGCCCGCTCGACCACCGAGCGCAAGGCCGCCGGCAACGCCGCCGACGTGATCGCCTCCGACGCCAGCCGCCGAAGCATCAACATCTACTCGAGCCTTAACGCTCCGGTCGTCGCGGTCAACGACGGCGTCATCAAGAAGATGGGCGACAACGCCAAGCTCGGCAAGTACATCGTCCTGCAGGACGCTTACGGGAACCAGTACACCTACGCGCAGCTCGGCTCGATAGAGAAGACCCACCCGGTGCCGCGCTCCCAGCACCTCTCCACCAAGGACTTCAAGCTCGAGACCCCCAACAAGGACTCCGCCCCGATCTCCCCGGCGACCGCGGGCGACAACTCCGCGAAGGACGCCCCCAAGTCCGCCAAGTCCGCAGCCCCAGCGAGCGCGACCGCCAATTCCGAGAACGCCCGCCAGCGCCTCTTCGCGCTGCCGCGTCGCTCCGGCAACGCCGGCAACCCGGGCGTCGGCGGCCAACTCGACCGGCTGCTCGGCCGCAGCGTTCCGGGCTATGAGACGTTCAAGTCGGCGGTCACGAACAGCCTGCAGTTCGACTCCAAGACGATGGTCCTGAAGCCGCTCAAGGTCGGCTCCAAGGTCACCGGCGGCACCGTGATCGGCCGCGTCGGCCAGACCGACGCCCAGCCGCCGCACCTCAACTTCGCGATCCGGCCGGCCGGCCGCGGCGCCCCGACGATCGACCCGAAGCCGATCCTCGACGGCTGGAAGCTGCTCGAGACCACGGCGATCTACCGCGCGGCCGACAAGAACCCGTTCACAGACAACCCGACCGTCGGCCAGGTCCTGCTGATGTCGAAGGCGGCACTCGAGCAGCGGGTCCTCAACGACCCGGCGCTCTCCATCTACGCCTGCGGGCGCAACGACATCCAGACCGGGCAGATCGATCGCCGCGTGCTGGCGGTGATGGAGTACCTGGTCGCCAAGGGCTATCACCTGACGATCACCTCGCTCAAGTGCGGTCACTCGTATCTGACGAGCTCCGGCAACGTCTCGGCCCACTCCTACGGCTCGGCCGTCGATATCGCCGCGGTCAACGGGATCCCGATAGCCGGGCACCAGGGACCGGGGACGATCACCGAAGCGGTCATCAAGGACCTTCTGCAGCTCCAGGGCACGATGCGGCCCGCGCAGATCATCTCCCTGATGGACCTCGGCCCACCGACCTTCATCCTGCCCGACCACTGGAACCACATCCACGTGGGCTACACGTTCACGACCTCGGGCAGCTCGATCAAGCAGCTCGGACAGATCCTGAAGCCCGAGCAGTGGCAGCGACTGATCCAGCGTCTGGGTCAGATCCAGAACCCGAAGGTCCCCTCGAAGCCGTCCGCCGCCGCGTTGCCGGCAAAGGGCGGCAACGCCACCGGCGACTAGCCGGGGCACCGGGCCCACGCCCAAGCCTGCGATCACGCGAGCCGCCTTCGTCCAGCTGGAGCTGGCCGGCAAGATCGGCCTGCCGGAGGGCCGCTACCTGGTGCGTGAGGACGAGGTCGAACGGGTCATGATCGTGCAGGAGCTCGGGGCGCCCAGACCGAAGCGCCGAGGTGGACGGCGGCTCCGGCCCGTCGAACCGGAGACCCCGGGCGAGGTCCCGGTGACGCGGGTGACCGTCACCGGCGAGACCTTCGCGGACGCCGACGACGGCGCGGCCTGGCTCGGCCAGGTCTCGAGCGATCGCGAGCGCGGGGCCGACGAGGTGCGGCGGGCGACGCGGACCCTGAATCGCGCGCTGGCGGCTCTCCGCGCGGCGGCGGAGGATCCGCTGGTGCAGGAGATCGGGGCGAGCAGAGCCCTCGCCATCCGAATCGGGCACGGAAGCGGCGACGAGCTCGCGGAGGGACGGTGGACGGAGGCCAGGGAGGTTCCCGCGGCCCCGGCGAGGCCGGCTCGACGACGTCGAGCCGCAGTCCAGGGTGGCGGCGGTGCTCGCCGGGCCGCGATGAGGTCCATCCGGCCGAGACCCTGCTCCTGCGAGCGCGGCTCGACGCCCAGCAGGGTCGCACGGCGGAGGCGCGCTACGGGCTGCGCGCGGCGACTGCCGCCCTCGAGGAGCGGCCCAGCGAGCGGAGTAAGCAGATCCGCCAGCAACTCGAGGCGCTCAGGGAGCGCCTCGAGAGCTGACGGGGACGCGGAGGGCGGGGAGTTAGGCCGCTTCCCAGAGGGTGGGCTCACCCTCCACGTCGGGCGCGCCTTCTGGCGATTCGATCGCCTCGGCCTCGGCCAAGGCAGGCGCCGAGCGGAGAACCAGCGTCGCGACCGCGGTAGCGGCGGTCACCAGGCCGGCCCCGATCCAGAAGGCGAGGTGGTAGCCGGAGGTCAGTGCGGCGGCCTGCGAGACGCCCGCGGCCAGCTGATGGTCGGTGCGGGTCGCGGAGAGGGTGGCGAGCACGGCGAGTCCCAGCGCGCCGCCCACCTGCAGCGAGGTGTTGACCAGCCCCGAGGCGAGCCCCGAGTCCTCCTGGGTCGCGCTCGACATCGCCAGCCCCATCAGCGAGGGGAAGGAGAGCCCGGCTCCGACGCCCAGCAGGAGCATCGGCGCCAGCAGGTCCCGGAGGTAGCTCGAATGGACCGGCGAGAGGGCGAACAGGACCAGGCCGCCAGCCATCAGCACCAGGCCGACCTGGAGGGTCGGCTTCGCGCCGAATCGCATCACCAGCCGCTCGGAGAAGCCAACCGAGAGGATCCCGATCGCGAGCGCGACGGGCAGGAAGGCCAGCCCGATCTGGAGCGGATCGTAGCCGAGCACGCGCTCGAGGTAGAGGCTGCCCAGGAAGAACATCCCGAAGATCCCGGCGACGAACAGCGCCTGGATCGCGTTGGCGCCCGAGACATTCCGGTTCCGGAAGATGCGCAGCGGGACTAGCGGGGTCCGCGCCGTCGCCTCCCGGGCGATGAAGCCGGCTAGCAGGGCAAGCGAGGCGGCGCCCAGGCCCAAGGTCAGGGGAGCGCCCCAGCCGTCGTCCGCCGCGGGCTTGACGATCGTGTAGACGCCGAGCATCAGGGCGGCGGTGATCAGCACGGCTCCCGGGGCGTCGGCGCCCTTGCGTAGGCCGATTCCCTCGTCCCGCTCTACGACCCGCGTCGCCGCCAAGGCGGTCACCAGGCCGATCGGAAGGTTGACGAAGAAGATCCAGTGCCAGTTGATCGCCTGGGTGAGCACGCCTCCCAGCAGCAGCCCAATCGAGGCGCCGGCCGCCGCGACGAAGCTGTAGACGCCGATCGCCTTTGCCTGATCCCGGGGCTGCGGGAACATGGTCACGATCATGCCCAGGATCACGGCCGAGGTCGTTGCGCCGCCGATTCCCTGGAGGAACCGCGCGCCGACCAGCATCTCCTGGCTCTGGGCGATCCCGCAGAGCGCCGAAGCGGCCGTGAACAGCCCAAGACCCGTCATGAACATCGTCTTCCGGCCGATCAGGTCACCCAGCCGTCCGGCGAGCAGGAGCAGGCCGCCGAACGTGATCAGGTAGGCGTTCACGACCCAGGCGAGATTCGACTGGGAGAAGCCCAGGTCGTCCTGGATCGAGGGGAGCGCCACGTTCACGATCGTCTGGTCGAGGACGATCATCAGCATCCCGGCGCAGAGGACCACCAGGGCGATCCAGCGGGAGCGATCGCTCTGTGCCTGCTTCGTGAAGTCTTTCTCGTTGACTGCGGTGATCTCTGACATGGAGTCCCCTCCGGGTTCTCGGGCGCGTTGTCGCTAGACCGTAGCAGATAGTTTTGTACGAGATCATCCCGTAAGGATCAAATGTGCGCTCAATCACACATCCAGGCGATCAACGCCCGCTGGTCCCCCTGGTGTGAGGTCGGCGCTAGTGCCGGGGCTCGCGGCGCCGGAGCGGCGGAGAGTCGTCGGCGGGCTCCGAGAGGCGGTCCTTGACCAGGGAGCCGAGGGCCTCGAGGAACACCTTCCGCTCCCTGGCGGGGAGCGTCTCGAGGACGTCGCCCTGGATCCGGTCGATGATCCTCTGCCCCTGGGCGACCGTTCGCTCACCTGCCTTGGTCACCGAGATGACCCGCGCGCGCCGGTCGGCGCTCGACGGCTTCCGCTCGGCGAGGCCCTTCTCCTCCAGCTCATCGACCGTGACGACCATCGTCGTCTTGTCGAGCCCGATCCTCTCGGCGAGCTCCTTCTGGGTGAACTCCCCGGTCCGGGCGGTGGCAAGCACGTGATAGCCGCGATTCGAGACGCCGAGGGGCTCGAGGGCGGCGGCCACCTCGCTGACGAGGTTGAAGTGGGCCTGGGTGAGCAGCCAGCCGAGGTTGCCGGCGAGACACTCGGGACACTCGTCGAGTGACTCGAGGCGCCTCTTCGGTTTCGGCTTGGTTCGTTGCTACGGCCATCGGAGTAACCGTAGCACCGTAGGTCTCGGAAGAAACTATCTGCTACGGAACTACTTCGGCTGCAACGCCTCCAGCACGGCCTCGAGATCCGCCACGACGTCGCCATCCATGCGCACGGCGGCTTCCGAGTCGAAGGGGGTCGGCCCCATCGTGATCACCGCGATCCGGCCTCCGCGCCTCATGGTCACCGAGGGCAGGCCGGCGACCGGATAGACCTCGAGCGACGAGCCCACGCAGAGCATCAGGTCGGCGCGTCCGGCGAGCGACTCGGCCTCGGCCATCGCCCCGGCGGGAAGCAGCTCGCCGAAGAGGACCACGTCGGGTTTCACGTGGCCGCCGCACCGGGCGCAGATCGCCGCACCCGAATCGCCGAAGAGGGTCTCGACCTCCTCCCTCGGGTATTCGGCTTCGCAGAGCCGGCAGCTCGCCGTCCGGATCGAGCCGTGGACCTCGACCACCCGCTCCGATCCCGCCTTGCCGTGGAGCGTGTCGATGTTCTGGGTGATGACCGCCTCCAGCAGCCCGCGGCGCTCGAGCTCCGCCAGGGCCTCGTGTGCGCCGTTCGGGTGCTTGTCACCAAGCATCTGGAGGCGCTGTCGATAGAACTCCCAGAAGCGGATCGGATCGCGCTCGAACGCGTCGATGTGGGCGACCTCCATCGGGTCGACCTTCTCCCAGATCCCCGTCCCCGGCGTGCGAAAGTCGGGAATCCCTGAGGGCACAGAGATCCCAGCTCCTGTGAGAGCCACGGTGCACTCGCTCTGCTTCAGCAGGTCAGCGAGTTGAGCGGCCTGCGACATGGTTGTGGACGCGGGGCCGCCGCGGCCGCTGCCTCATTTCCCGGACCACCGCGGGCTGCGCTTGCCGAGGAAAGCGGAGATGCCCTCCTTCCCGTCCTCGGACAGGAAGGCGGTGGCGAAGCCCTGCTTCTCGGCCTCGATGCCCTCGTCGAGATCGCCCTTGTACGAGACCTTCTTCACCTGCTCGACCGCGAGGGGGGCCTGCCCCGCCAGCTTCCTGGCCCAGGCGACGGCGGTGTCGAAGAGCTCCTCGTCGGGGACGAGCGCGTCGGCGAGCCCCCAGTCAGAGGCCTCAGGCGCCAGCACCGCGTCCCCGGTCAGGTTCATCTCGAGGGCCTTGGAGGGGCCGACCAGCCGCGGCAGTCGCTGGGTGCCGCCGAAGCCGGGGATGATCCCCAGGTTGATCTCAGGCTGGCCGAACACGGCAGACTCGGCCGCGACGCGGAAGTCGCAGGCCATCGCCAGCTCGCAGCCGCCGCCGAAGGCGATCGCGTTCACGGCTGCAACGGTCGACTTGGGGTTCTGGCCCAGCTCGCGGAGCAGGGCGTGGCCGGTGTTGATCAGCTCGGCTCCGCCCGCCTCGTCCATGCTGGTGAACGCCTTGATGTCCGCGCCGGCGGAGAAGACGACCGGCAGCGAGGAGTAGACGACCATCGCCCTGACCTCGTCATCCGACTTGACCTGATCCCAGACCTTGCCGAGGTCCTGGATCACCTGCGGCGAGATGGCGTTCATCGGCGGGTTGCTGAGCCAGGCGATCGCGACCCCGCCGCGCTTCTCGAGCTTGACGGCGCCCTCGCCCTCGACCTGTGGGTATGCGTAGAAGCCCTGACCGGACTTGAGGCCCAGGCGGCCCTGGGCGACAAGGCGCTTCACGGTCCGGGGCGGCGCGAAGCGCTCGCCGTGGCTCTCCTGATAGCGCTCGAGCTTCTCGAGCATCACGTCGAGGCCCTCGAGGTCGGCCTTCCAGAACGGCGGGAAGAGGCCGCGTCGCGGATCGAGCCCGGCGCCGGCCATCATGCCGAGGTCGATCTCGCGGACCGTGGAGACTCCCTCCTCGAGCAGCTTGCAGGCTTCGACCAAGGACTTGAGGACGAAGAGGTCGGCGAGCTCCTCGGCATTTGGCTCGCCCTCACCCTCGATCTGCGGCTCGCCGTCCTTGTAGAAGCCATCGCCGCCCGACTTGGCGCCGAGATGGCCATCGGCGACGAGCTTCTGCATTCCCTTGTGGACGTAGAAGGAGTCGCCGTATGACTCGTTCAGGTATTCGGCGACGTGCAGCACCGTGTCCAGGCCGAGCATGTCGATCAGGAAGAACGGGCCCATCGGCGAGACGTTCGAGGCCGCGACGCCCTCGTCGATCTTCTTGATGGAGAGGCCCTTCTCCTCCTGCTGGCGCCAGACCTCGCCGGCCGCAGAGTTGAGGATCCGGTTGACGACGAAGCCGGGGACCTCCCCGCAGGTGATCGGCTGCTTGCGGATCGACTGGGCGAAGTTGAAGGCGGTGGTGAGGGTGTCCCGCGAGGTGTCCTCACCGCTGATGATCTCGACCAGCGGCATGACGGAAGCCGGGAAGAAGAAGTGGAAGCCGACGACCTTGCCGGGGCGCAGAGTCTCCCGTCCCATCTCGGTGATGGAAAGCGACGAGGTGTTGGAGGCGAGGATCGCGTGTCCGGGGGTCACCTCGTCGAGCTCGCCGTAGACCGACTTCTTGATCTCCATCCGCTCGGGAACAGCCTCGATCACGAAGTCGACGTCGCCGAACCCCTCGTAGGTGGTCGTCCCGGTGATCAGGCCCATCACCTCTTCGAGGCGCGCGTCAGCCTGCTCCTCGGTGAGCTTCTCCTTCGAGACCAGCCTGTCGAGCTGCGACTTGGTGACCTCGCGTGACTTCTCCAGCGCGTGGTCGACGAACTTCTGCTCCACGTCCTTGACCACGACGGGGATGTCGGCGTTGGCGATTACCTGGGCGATCTCGCCGCCCATCGTGCCGCCGCCCAGCACGGCGGCCTTGAAGACGAACATTTGAGAGGGTCCTCCGAAGGTGGTTGGCCGCAGCAGGGTATTAGCCTCGGAGAAATGCCGTCTCGCCAATCCGACAGCTCCGACGGCCCTGCCGTACGCCGCGCCACGCCCGGGGACGCGCCCCAGGTGGCCCGACTGCTCCACGACTTCCAGCTCGAGTACGACGAGCCAACGCCAGGTGTGGACACGCTCGAGGAGCGCTACGCGGAGCTGATCCGTAACCGCGAGATGATCGTCCTGCTGATCGGCGACGGCCCGGACGGCTTCACCCAGCTCCGCTTCCGGCCCACCGTTTACTCGGCAGGCCTGCACGCGTACCTCGAGGAGCTCTACGTGCTGCCGGACCTGCGCGGAAACGGCCTCGGCCGGGCCCTGCTCGAGGCGGCGATGGAGACCGCCCGGGGCGAGGGCGCTGACCAGATGGAGCTCGGCACCAGCGAGGACGACGTCGCGGCCCGCCGTCTGTACGAGAGCGCCGGGTTCATCAACCGCGAAGGGAGCCCGGACGGGCCGGTGATGCTCTTCTACGAGCGTGAGCTCTAGAAGGAAACCGGTCGCCCTCGGCTACGCCTCGGGCGTCCTCGCATCTCCGTAGACGGCGTCCTTGATCAGGGACACCGACTGGATCACCGAGTCGAGGAAAGGCTCGACCTCAACTCGAAGCCGCTTGTACTCCCGCCGCCCCGCCGGCGTGATCGAGTAGTAGCGACGGGTGCGGCGGTCGGGCAGCTCCCAACGACCCTCGACCAGCCCTTGACCCTCCATCTCTCGGAGCAGCGGGTACATCGTGTTCGGGTTGACCGAAATCGTCCCGTCCGTGATCTCCTCGATCGAATCGATCAGCCGGTTTCCGTAGGTGGGCTCGCGCGCGATCAGGTGGAGAACGAGGAGCGGGAAGACGTCGCGCCGGCGGATCTCGCCGCCGAAGGCGTCGGAGGGCCGACCGCGACGGCGGCCCTCTCTCTCCTCCACCCCCTCGGCGTCGGCCCGTGCAGCCTGTGCCACCGCCTCGGAGATCGGCTTTGCTCGATCCGCCATAGCTCACCGGGCTGCGCCCTCGCGCTCCCGGCTAGCAGTCTACGGACCTACTTACTCGTAACCACCTCGTCCAGGCGTCTCGCTACTCGATGTGCTCCTGCGTGCCTCCCGGCATGAAGATCTGGCAGATGAGCCATCCGGCGGCCAGCATGCCGGCTCCGACGTACCAGGCGGACTTCATGGCGTCCACGAAGTCGCTCACCGCGGACGGCCCGGTCACGTTGGTGGAACTGGCGATGATCGTTCCCATCACCGCCATGCCGACGGCGGACCCGAAGTTCCGGAAGGTCTGCGTGATCCCGGACCCCTGCCCGCGCACCGAATCGGGTAGGCGATTCAGAGCATCAGCGTTGAGAGGCGAGAAGACGAGACCGAATCCCGCGCCGGTGACGAGCATGCCGGCGAGCGTCGATGAGCGACTGAGCCCGTCGAGCTCCGAGGCCCAGAGGACTCCGCCAACACGAAGCCGACCAGGATCAGCACGCCGACGACGATCGAACCGAGCGTCCTAGCGTCGCCCCAGCCCCAGACGGTGGACTGCTGGATCCCAAGCACCGTCAGCGCCATGCCGGCGACGATCAGGACAGCTCCGCGGATGTCGATGCGGGCCGGGTTCTTGACATCTCTCAGCTTCGCGAAGTAGAGCTCTGAGAGGGCCAGGATCGCCACGGGGACGTTGATCCAGAAGATCGCCCGCCAGGTCCAGAACTGGGTCAGGTACGCGCCTGCGATCGGGCCGACAGCCGTGAACAGTCCGGCGACGATGAAGAAGACCGATAGGCCCCGACCGCGCTCCTCTCCCGGAAAGGCGTCCAGGACGAGCACCGTGGCTGACGGGATCAGCAGGCCGCCGGCTGCACCCTGCAAGGAGCGAAAGACGATCAGCCAGGTCTCGGCGATGCCGGTGTCCGGGACCAGGCCGCACATCAGCGAGCTGAGCGCGAACAGGATCACTCCGATGACGACGATCTTTCGGTGGCCGAAGATGTCACCGAGGCGGCCGCCGAGGGCGACGAAGGCGGCGGTCGCGAGCGCGTACGCGGTGACCAGCCACTGCGCTGGTATCCCGACACCGCGCGGGACCCTATCGGCCCGCGTCGACGCTAGAAGAGCCCGCGGACGAGGTGGATCGCCTCTTTGCCGAGGAAGACCACGGCGAACACGCCGACGGCCCCGATCAGGAGGCCGATGAAGCCCAGGATGGGATCCTCGAGAAGTACGCCCAGGCTGATCAGCACCACACCGAGAGAGGGGAGCGTGTCGAGCCCGGTGAATGGCGGCGCCACGAAGGCGGTCACGACCGGGACCAGGGTCACGAGCCCGTAGACGATCCCGCTGAAGCGATAGCCCAGCAGGAACCCGAGTCGGGCGCGCGAGTGCCGCTCGATCCAGCGGATGCGCGGCAGCAGCTTGTCGGCGAAGCGGTCCTGCATCTCCGAGCCGATCTCGCGGCGCCGCCAGCGCTCCGGCAGCCAGACCTTGCGCCTCCCAATGATCAGCTCGAGGGCGAGCAGCATGGCGATCACCTCGAAGACGTGGGTCACCCCGCCGGTCGGTAGCGGCAGGGCCGGCACCGCCAGCAGGAGGACGAAGAGCACGGCGAAGCTCTTCTCCTCGAAGAGATCGATCAGGCTGCCGATCGTCCTCGGGCCCTCTCCGCGCAGCCAGTGCTCGAGCCGGTCGCTGAGCTTCTCCCCTTCGGGCATCCGCTGATTCTCCTGTCCCGAAACGACGAGCGCCCCGGGAGGACCGGGGCGCTCGCTTGCAGTCGATTCGTGGAGGGCCGGCTAGGCGGTGGCAGGCTCCTTCTCCGTCTCCGCCGCCTCGGCCTCGCCGTTCTCCTTGGCCTTGAGCGCCTTCGCCTCGGGCGTCTCCTCGTCGGCCTGGCGACCCATGAGGAGCTCCTTGGCGATCACCAGGCGCTGAATCTGCGAGGTGCCCTCGTACAGCTGCATGATCTTCGCGTCGCGCATCAGCTTTTCGACGGGGTACTCCTTGATGAAGCCGTAGCCGCCGTAGACCTGCACGGCGTCGGTGGTGACCTCCATCGCGGAGTCTGCTGCGAAGCGCTTCGCGTGCGAGGCGGCCAGCGTGTTGCGCTTGCCCTGATCGAGCAGCACGCCGGACTGCCAGACGAGCAGGCGGGCCGCCTCGATCTTGGTCGCCATGTCGGCGATCATGAAGGCGACCGCCTGATGCATCGCGATCGGCACGCCGAACTGGACACGCTCCTTGGCGTAGTCGGAGGCGAATTCGAGCGCGGCCTGCGCGATCCCGACGGCCATCGCGGCGACACCGGGACGGGTGCGATCAAGCGTCATCATCGCCAGCTTGAAGCCGTGGTTCTCCTCGCCGAGCAGGTTGCCGGCGGGAACCTCGGTCTCGTTGAACGTGATGGTGGCGGTGTTGGAGGCGCGCTGCCCGAGCTTGTCCTCCTTCTTGTCGACGGTGACCGTGTCGTCCTTGGGGACGACAAAGGCCGAGATGCCTCGGTGGCCGGCGTCCTTGTCGGTCTTCGCATAGACGGTGAACCAGTCGGCGTAGCCGCCGTTGGTGATGAAGCATTTGGAGCCGTTGAGGACCCACTTGTCGCCCTTCTTGGCGGCGGTGGTCTTCATTCCGGAGACGTCGGAACCGGCGTCGGGCTCGGTCAGGCAGAAGGAGGCGAGCTTGGGCGCTTCGGTGAGCATGCCCAGGTACTGCTTCTTGACCTCCTCGGAGCCCCCGAGGGCGACGGGCGTGGCGGCGAGGCCGTTGGCCATCAGCGAGGTGCCGATGCCCGAGCAACCCCAGCCCATCTCCTCCTCGATCAGGCAGCCGGAGAGGAAGTCGAGCCCGGGACCGCCGTGCTCCTCGGCGATGTGGGTGTTCATCAGCCCGATCTCCCAGGCCTTCTCGATGATGTCCTGCGGCCAGGTCCCGTCCTTGTCGTAGTCCCACGCAACCTTGCGGATGTCCTTCTCGGCGAAGCTGTGCGCGAGCTCGCGCAGATCCTTCTGCTCGTCGGTGAGGGTGAGGTCAACCACGGATGAGCGCTCCTTCGATGGCTTTGATTAAGTCTTGCGCGACTGATTGACTGGTCAGTCAGCCAGTACCTGAAGAGTACCCGATCGGCTGGCGGCGCAGCACGGTTGGGCGTGCGTGCTGCCTGGGCCAGGCATAAAACGGGTTGCGCTGACGCTCACCCTCACATCAGGGGCTTCTAAGGTGTGGTTGATGCCCCTGATCGCTTCCTTCCAGATCGGCACGATCCTGATCATCGTGGTGCTCGTTGCGCTGCCCGTCGGAGCGCTCGTCTTCGCGACCGGCGCCGGCAATGCGCTGCAGAGGATCGGCAAGGGGCAGTTTTCCCTCGAGCAGGACTTCCCGCAGAGCTCTGGCGCCCCGGTTCATGGGGTCTCCGCCGAGGTGCGGGAGGAGGAGATCCGCCAGATGGTCCAGGCGCGCTCGGATCGGGGCGTCGCCAAGGGCCGGGAGGCATTGGACGTCGACGCCGAGGTCGAGAAGCTGCTTGCGACCGAATCGAGCGGGCCCGGGCTGGGCGCCGACCGCGGCCTTCGCGAGGAGGTTCGCCAGCTGGTGGTCGCCCGCAACGAGCGCCGCCAGCGCCAGGGCAAGGAGCCATTGGACGTCGACCAGGAGATCGATCGCCAGCTGCGTGAGTTGGAGAACCTCGGGCAATAAGATCCAGCCTGTGGAGGCAAGCGACGCAGAGAGCCGGGTGACGAAGCTCGAGGAGCTCGCCGACGTGCCGGGCACCTATTTCAACCCGCAGACCGAGGTGGTCCTGATTGTTGACGACTCCGCCTCGATCGACCAGGAGGTCTTCAACATGGAGGCCTTCGAGGGCGCGGACTGGGTCCGCATCTCGGATGCGGTCCCGGTCGACGAGGAGCAGCGCGACAAGCTGCTCGAGGAGTTCCAGACCCACTACCACCCGGGCTCGGGCGGCTCGGTCTCCGAGACCGCGCTGGAACAGGGCGATGAGGAGCTGGACGAGGACGAGGACGGCCAGGACCCCGGTCGCGAGGACTGATGGTCGCCGAGGGGGAAGCGGCCCCGGACTTCACGCTCCCCGACCAGGACGGCGACGAGGTCACCCTCAGCGACCTGCGCGGCCAGCCGGTCGTCCTCTACTTCTATCCGAAGGCGGACACCCCGGGCTGCACGACGCAGGCCTGCGGCATCCGCGACCACCGCAACGACTACGAGGGGACCGGCGCGCGCGTGATCGGGGTCTCCCCCGACACGATTGCGGCACAGCGGAAGTTCGCCGAGAAGAACGGGCTCGACTTCACTCTGCTCGCCGATGAGGACCACGCGGTCGCCGACCTCTACGGCGTCTGGGGCGAGAAGAAGATGTACGGCAAGACCTACCTGGGCGTGGCCCGCACCACCTTCCTGATCGATCCACAGGGGAAGGTCGCCAGGGTCTTCCCGAAGGTGTCGCCGAAGACGCACGACGAAGTCGTGCTCGAGGCGCTCCGCGAGCTTGACTTCGAGCCCGCTTGAGCCTGTAGCGTCGCACGGGTGAACGCCAGAGCGCCCTTCACCAACGACCGCTACGACGAGGAGTCCTACGCCGAGGCCGACGGCATCGAGCTGAGCCGCGTCCACATCTCGCGGACCTTCACCGGGGATCTCGATGGCGAGAGCACCGCCGAGCTGATGATCGCCAAGTCGGAGGGTGGCGGCGGCTATGTAGGCCACGACCGGATCGCCGGCACGCTGGGCGGCAAGTCCGGGACCTTCGTGTTCCAGCACACCGGTCTGATGGGTCCCGAGGGAGTCACGAATACCGGCACCGTCGTTCCCGGCAGCGGCACGGGCGAGTTGGACGGGATCACCGGCGACGGGGCGATGCTCGCCGACGAGAATGGGAACCACACTCTGACGCTGGAGTACGAGCTGCCGTAGGGGCCCGTGCCTCACCAGTAGGCTGAACGCGCACTGGACTCATGGCGGTCGACCTGGTCATCGACATTGAGAACACCCCTGGGGCTCTGGCTCAGGTGGCGGCCGCGATCAGCGATGCCGGGGTGAACATCGCAGCCGCGACGTGTGTCGGACCCGGTGAGCGGGCGGAGCTGCACATCCTTGTCCCGCACGCTGGGGCCGTCAAGCACGCATTGGCGATCTCCCACGTCGCGGTCACCCGTGAGCGCGAAGTAGTCGTGGTCGATGTCAAGGACCGGCCCGGGGTTTTGGCGGACCTGGCTCGTAGGATCGCTGGGGCTGGAGTCAACCTCGATCTGGTCTACGTCGCCACTCAGAATCGAATCGTGTTCGGGGCGGACGATCTCGATGCTCTCCGCTCCGCGCTCGACGCTTCCAGCTGAATGCTCAGGGAAAGCGCGACTCGCCAATTGCGCGTGGCAGCTACGCGAATCCGAAGGTGAGCACCAGCACCGCGTAGACCAGCAGCAGCTGTAAGCCCTCGTACCAGGTGGACTCTCCCTCCTGGGTGACCTGGTTGGCGATGATCGCGGCGATCGCGAGGGCGGCGAGCTCGAAGCCGTTGAAGACGAGCGCCATCGGGTGGGGGCCGAGTACGAAGGAGACGAGCACCAGCACCGGCGTGACGAAGAGGGCCACCTGCGCGCTGGAGCCGATCGCGATGTTGACCGCCAGGCTCATCTTGTTCTTGTAGGCGACCAGCACCGCGACCCAGTGCTCGGCGGCGTTGCCGACGATCGCGACCACGATCGCGCCGATGAAGAACTCGGAGAGACCGATCGCATGCGAGGCCTCCTCGATCGAGCCCACCAGGATCTCCGAGAGCAGGCCGACGAGCGCCCCGGAGATCGCCAGGGCGAGCACCGAGCGGCGAGTGCTCCAGTCGCCGCGGTCCTCGGTGTGGGATTCATCCTCATGCGGGTTGAAGGTGGCGGCGTGGGTCTTGAGGGAGAAGAGCAGCCCGGCCGCGTAGGAGACGATCAGGACGACGGACACCGCTATCGAGAGATGCTCCAGGTCGCCGCCATAGTTGACCCGCGCAGCGCCGGCCTGCGGCAACCCTCCTCCCTGCACCAGTGCGAAGACGCCGGGCATGATCATCGCGGAGACCGCCAGCAGCAGCATCGTCGACTGCACGCTGGCTGCGGTCTGCCCGAACTTCTGCACTCCGGAGTGCCGGCCGCCGCTCAGGCCTCCCACGAGCATCGCGGCGCCCATCACCAGCAGGATGTTCCCGAGGATCGATCCGACCAGTGACGCCTTGACCACCTCGTGCAGCCCCTTGCCGAGCGCGAACAGGGCGATGATCAGCTCAGGGGCGTTGCCGAAGGTCACGTTGAGCAGCCCGCCGATGACATTGCCCGAGCGCTCGGCGAGCTCCTCCGTCGCCCGGCCCATCATCGCCGCGGGCGGGATCAAAGCGACGGCCGAGACGAAGAAGACGACCGTCCCCGAGAGATCGGCGAGGTCGACGATCACCGCCGCCGGAATCAGCGGGGAGAGCAGATACGGCCAGCTGTCGGCGCTCAGGCGCCGGCTGCCCGGCGGTCGGGACGACTCTGGCATTGGGGGAGCTTAAGCAGCTACTGAGTAAGCAGCTTGGCGCACTGTTGCAGCGCCTCGCTCCCCGAAGCCTGGGAGATGCACTGCTCATACGCCTGCGCGGCCGAGGTGCTGGGGGCGGTGGTCGAGCCGCCGGACTCCGGCAGCGCGCCGCTGGTCCCCAGGCCGCCCCGTAGAGCGTTGCCAAGCTGGCCGGGCCTGATCCCGAGCTGCTGGAAGAGGTTGTTGAGCGGCTGGGCGTTCGCGGGCGCCGTGATCGTCTCGGGGTTGTTGACGTCGGCGAGGTTGAGCTGCAGGTCGATCGTGAGCGAGTCGGGCGCCCCGGGCGTGCCCGCCGGCGGCTTCAGATCCAGGCTGACCTGGAATCTGCGCAGGAGCTTGTCGTCCTGACCAGTGTTCACGTCGATGTCACCGGACTGAACCACGTCGTTGAGCTGGTTGAGCTGAGCGGTGTTCACCTTCCCGACCACGCTCCCTGCCTTCTCGGCGATCGTCTTCAGGTCCTCGACGAGCTTGGAGACGTTCGCCTCCCCGGAGATGTGGATCGTCTTCGACCCCTCGACGTCCTCCGTGCCCTCGTTCTTCAGACCGGAGAGCCAGTTGGCCGGGCTGATGCCCAGCGACTTGAGCAGGCTCGCCGACTTGTTCGCGCTGCTCTGGCTCTGGAGCTGGGCGTAGCTGGTGACGAACTCGTCGTAGAGCTGCTGAGGCACGGCGTACTCGGTCCCCTGGTAGTTGACGAAGGCCTCAGTGCCGGTGGAGGTGAGGCCACCGCTGCCCGTGAAGCTCTGCGAGCCACTCTCCCCCCTGAGCGAGGCGTCGACGTCGAACTTGGGAAGCTGTCCGCCAGGCTGTCCCTGGAACTTGCCGCCCAGCTTCACCTCGAGCGTGCCGGGGTTGTCCCCCCCGGAGGTCTCGACCTTGAAGTCGAGGTCGAACGTGCCGCTCCGGATGCTGGTGGGGTTGTTGAAGGTCTGGTCGAGGACCTGCTGGGGGTCTTCGCCGCCGCCACCGCCACCGCCGCAGGCGGCCAGCAGCAGCGCCGACGCGAGTGCGAGCGCGAATACGGCTAGTGCACGGGTCCTGGTCAACGACTCCTCCTGCCTGGCGGCGCCGCAGGGTAGCGCAAGCCCCTTAGCGGCAACCCCGGTGCACGCGTCCTATCCTCACTCGCATGGAGGGGAGAGCTTGTTCCACCTGTGGGGCCGAGAATCCCGACCGCGCCCGCTTCTGCACCTCGTGTGGCGCACAGCTACTGCCCACCTGCCCCAGCTGCGGTGCGGAGAACCCGGCGGACGCAAAGTTCTGCATGGAGTGCGGGTCGGATCTCGCGACGGGCTCGCCCACGCCCCTGCCCGCTGGCGCTCCGGCCACCGAGGCCCCACCCGAGGAGAGGCGCCAGGCCACCGTCCTGTTCGCTGACCTCTCGGGATACACGGCCGCCGCCGAGCAAATGGACCCGGAGGCCGTGAAGGCGCTCGTCGACCGGACCCTGCGCGTCCTCGGCGAGCAGATCGACCGCTTCGGGGGCTCGATCGACAAGTTCATCGGCGACAACGTGATGGGCGTCTTCGGAGCGCCGGTCGCCCACGAGGACGACCCGGAGCGGGCGGTCCGCGCGGGCCTCGCCATGCAGCAGGCAATGGAGGAGGCCAATCGACAGAGCCGCGAGAAATACGGCGTCGGCTTCTCGCTGCGCGTCGGGATCAACTCGGGCGAGGTGATGGCGGGCGCCGTAGGGGACCGCTACACGGTGATGGGCGACGCGGTCAACGTCGCGGCCCGCCTGCAGGCCGCCGGCCGCCCGGACAGCGTCACCGTCGGGGAGCCGACCTACCGGGCGAGCCGGGAGGCGATCTCCTACGAACGGCTTGAGCCCCTCACGCTGAAGGGGAAGGAGGAGCCGGTCCCCGCCTGGGAGGCCGCTGGGGTGCTGGCGGAGCCGCGCCGCGCAGCGGTCCGCGCAGAGACCCCGCTGATCGGCCGCGAGGAGGAGGCTGGGCTGCTCAACTCGCTCGTCGAGCGCATCGAACGGGAGGGCAGCCCCCACCTCGTCACCGTGATCGGCCAGGCGGGAGTCGGCAAGTCGAGGCTGCTGCGCGAGCTGATGAACACCCTCGCCGAGTCGGACGATCCTCCGATCATCAGGCGGGGGCAGTGCCCGCCCTACGGGGCCGGCATCGCCTATTGGGCCCTGGCAGAGGTTCTCAACGACGAGTTCGACATCCGGGACACCGATGCCCCCGAGGCGGCCTGGGAGAAGCTGCGTTCGGGTGTGACCGCCCTGATGAACGAGCTGGGCGACGAGTCCTCCGGTGATAGGAACTCGGCGCTCCTCGCGATCCCGCTCGGCCTCGAGCCGCCCGATCAGCTCCAGCAGGCCGAGGCGGACCCGCAGCGCATGCGCGAGGCGCTCTTCTCGGCCGCCCGCGCCGCCGTCGAGGGGATCGCGCGCCGGCGCACCCTCGTCCTCGCGATAGACGACATCCACTGGGCGGATGAGGGAATGCTCGACCTGATCGACCACCTGACTCGCTGGGTGAGGGCCCCGCTCCTGCTCGTCTGCCTGACCCGCGACGAGCTGCTCGAGCGGCGGCCTGGTTGGGGCGGCGGCCGGCGCAACGCCACGACGATCTCGCTGGAGCCGCTCACCGACACCGAGACGCGAGAGCTGGTCGCCGCGCTGATGCCCGGATCCGACAACGGATCGGCTGACGTCGTCCCGGAGGTCGCTGAGCGCTCCGGGGGCAACCCCCTGTTCGCGGAGGAGATGGTGAACCGCCTGCTCGAGGAGGAGACCGCCGACGCGCAGGCGCTCCCCGGCACGGTCCAGTCCCTGCTCGCTGCCAGGCTCGACTCCCTCGACCGGCTCGAGCGCCGCCTGCTGCAGTCCGCCTCCGTCGTCGGCCAGACGTTCTGGGAGGGCGCGCTCGCGGCGACGGTGGCCGAGGAGGGACTCGACCTCGCTCAGACCCTTGCCAACCTCGAGGAGAAGGACCTGCTCGTCCCCAGCGCGGGGAGCCGTCTCGCCGGCGAGCGGGAGTACGCCTTCAAGCACGTCCTGATCCGCGACGTCGCGTACTCGATGCTGCCCAAGTCGGTCCGCTGCCGGAAGCACGTCGAGGTCGCCGAGTTCATCCGCGAGCGCGCCGGGGAGCGGAGCGACGGCGTCATCGGGCTGATCGCCGAGCACTTCGCCCGCGCCGCGGCGCTCGGCTCCGAGGCGGGGCTCGACCCCGAGGCGCTCGCCGGACTGCAGTCACAGGCGCTCGAGTCGCTCGAGGCGGCGGGCGACGCCGCGGCCGCCCTCTACTCCAACGCCGAGGCGTTCGACCGCTACACGGCGGCGCTCGAGATTTCGGAGTCACTCGACCGAGGGACGGTGTCCCGAATCGGCGAGAAGCAGGGCGACGTCGCCCTCCGCCTGGGACGGGTCGACGCCGCGGTCGGCGTCTGGGAGCGCTGCCTGGAATACCACCGCGCCCAGGAGGACCTGGCCCGGGTCGCCGACCTTCACCGCAAGATCGGAGCCGCCCTCTGGCACAAGGGGGAGCGCCGCGCCTCGATCGACAACTACCAGCGCGGGATCGACCTGCTCAAGGACGGCCCGCCCTGCATCGAGCTGGTGCGCCTCTACGAGGAGGCGGCCTCGCTCTACATGCACACCGGCGACAACATGCTCGCGATCTACGCCTCGGAGAAGGCGCTGCGGTTGGCTGAGCGGCTCGACGAGGCGCGGGCCGCCAGCCGGGCACACGGCATCTTCGGGCGGGTCTTCGGCCGGATCGGTGACTCGGTGAAGGCGCGCGAGAACCTGGAGCGCTCGGTCGCGCTCGCCCGAGACTCCGATCGCGCCGAGGCCGTCCGCGCCCTCCTCACGCTGGGCTATCACCTCGAGGTCTCCGAGGCCGATTACGAGGGTGCCGCGAGCGCCTACCGGGAGGCGCTCGAGATCGCGCAGGAGGTTGGCGACCTCCCGTCGCAGGTCGAGCTGCACGCCTCCCTCGGGGAGCTCGCCGTCGACGCGGCCGACTGGGAGGCGGTGGAGCGAGCCGCCGAGGCCAGCGCCAGCCTGGCCGAGCGCGAGGGCCTGTACGGGAAGCTCTGCTTCCCCGAATTGATGCGCGGCGTCCTGAGCTGGAGGGCGGGCGACTGGCAGGAGGCGGCCAAGTCGTTCCGGCGCGCCCACGAGCTCGGCGAGCAGGTCGGGCGATCCGAGGTGGCTTTCAACGCGCTCTTCTGGCTGGCGATGAGCCTGCGCGAGGCCGGCGACCTCTCCGGCGCCGAGGCCGAGCTCACCCGGTCCCTCGACATCTGCGAGCGCGCAGGCCTGATCGCGCAGTCCGTAGAGGCGATCTCGGCCCGCGCCGTCGTCCTCGCCCTCGCCGGACGCTGGGATCAGGCCCGGGCCGCGGCGGAGGAGGCGGACCGGCTCGCGGGGCGGTTGCACTATCCGGTGGGCGAGGCGGCCACCGCTGAGGCCGCCGGTGCGTGTGCGGAGGACGCCGAGGAGGCCGCCGAGAAGATCGACCGGGCCCGCGGCCGCTGGCTGGAGCTGGGCCGTCCCCTCGATGCGGCCCGCTGCCGCGTTGTGCAGGGCCGGATCCTGCTCGAGAGCGATCCCGAGGCCGCCGGCCGGCTGCTCGACGAGGCGGCCGCGGAGTACGAGGAGCTGGGCGCGCCGGCGCTCGCGGCGCGGGCGCGCGAGCCGGTCGCCGGCTAGATGGCCTCCTGGACGCAGCAGGCGCTGATCGAGGCTCCCGTGGGTGACTACACCAAGAACTCCCTGAGGCGGGCGGCGGAGAGCGTCCTCGACAACCTCCGGGACGTGTTCAGGAGGTCCCGAGGCGACCGGCGCTCATAGAATCGGCCCGTGACGGAAGACGATCGCCAGACCTGGATCCTCACCGGCTCGCTCGAGAACTTCAGGATCAACGTCGAGCGCCACTTCGACGTGATCGGCTTCAAGGAGCGGCGCCTGCGCCAGGCCGAGCAATTCGAGCCGGGGGACGAGATCGTCTTCTACGTCACCGGCATGCAGGCCTTCGGCGGCATCGCTCGCGTCAAGTCGGAGATGTTCGAGGACCGCACGCCGATCTGGCCCGGATACAAGGGGAAACGGCCGCCGAAGGGGAGGAGGCCCGAGCCCTACCCGTGGCGAGTCGAGGCCGAACCGGTCCTGATCCTGCCCGAGGAGGACTTCGTGCCGGCCGAGGAGCTCGCCACCGAGCTCGAACACGTCCGGAAGTGGCCGCCCGACCACTGGCATCTCGCCTTCCAGGGCCAGCTCAGGACGATCGGCGACGAAGATGCGTCGCTGCTTCGCGAACGGCTCAAATCAGCGGCGGCCACGAACACCGCCGGCGAACGGACCACCGCGCGCACGTGAGCGAAGAGGGCACCGAGCTGGTCTATGAGCGCCACTTCACCCGGGAGGAGGCGAATTCCCTCCTGCCCCAGCTGACCGAGCTGCTCGGCCAGCTCCGAGACGCCAAGGACGAGCTCACCGACGCCGAGGCGCACGAGGCGCTCTCGGAGGCGGCGCCCGCCAACGGAGGCGGCGAGGAGGGCAGGCAGGTCGGCGTCGCGTTCCTCGAGGTCAGGCGACTGCTCGAGACGTTCGAGCGGTCGGGGATCGTCCTGCGCGACATCGATCGCGGCCTGGTCGACTTTCCAGCGCTGGTGGAGGACCGGGAGGTCTACCTGTGTTGGGAGCTCGGGGAGGACGATGTGGCCTATTGGCACGACCTGGACGCCGGCTACGGTGGCCGCGAGCCGCTCGACTAGGGGGCGCGGGCCTCTGCTTCGCCAGATGCTCCGTGACCTCCGTGGCTTGGGAGGAAACGAGCGGATCGCCGTGATCGGCGCAGCGGTGATGGTCCTCAGCCTGCTGCTGCCCTGGTACCAGTCGCCGATCTCCAACGACCTGGTCCTGACGGGCGTCGGGGCGTTCGGCTGGGCCGAGGTGGCGCTTCTCCTGATCGCCGCGGCGACGACCTTCCTCGCCATGCAGGCCGGGGGCGGCTACGTCCCGCCTCGTCCGCTGCGCGAATGGGCGCTCTTCGTGACCGCGGGGGTCTGGGCCGCCGCGATCGTCGTCTACCGGATGTTCGACCGCCCGCCGTTCACACTCGGGGGCCGGGACGAGCCCTATGACCTCCACTACGCGATCTTCGTCGCCCTCGCGGGAGCGCTGGTCATCGTCGCCGCCGGGCTGCGGATGCGGCCGCGGGAGCGTGCGAAGCGCCCCCAGGCCCCCGACTGAGCCCCCTCTCGGGTGATACGGTCGGCGACGGGAGAGTGAGCGATCTCGACGACTTTCGGGCCACCCTCGCCAAACAGGCCGAGGCCGAGGCGGCATTTCATCAGGGGGACGCCGGACCTCGGATGGAGCTCTGGTCACACCGGGACCCGGTCTCCCTGTTCGGTGCCGCCGGAATGTTTATGTCGGGATGGGATGAGCTCAGCCGGCTCTTCCCCTGGATCGCCTCCCGGTTCTCTGACGTGACCGACTACCGGTTCGACGTGGAGGTCGCCGACGTCGGGCGGGAGATGGGGTACGCGGTCGGCTACGAGCGCTTCACCGGCTCGATCGACGGCCGCCCGATCGAGGAGGTCACCGTTCGCTCGACCCACGTCTACCGCCGCGAGGACGGCCAGTGGAAGATCGTGCACCGGCACGGCGACAACCCTCCTGACTGGGAAGGGACCTCGGAGTAGTCGGCCTCAGAGCGGATTGGAGACGGCAAGGGGCGGTCCGACGATCTCGGTGCCGTGCTCGGCGGCGGCGGCGCGGAACTCATCAAGATCGAATTCGTTCATCCGCGAGAGGCGCTCGAAGAACCCCTCCATGCCCGCCGGCATGAAGGTGACCAGGATCGTGCCGTGCTCGTCGCCGATGTTCTGCCACGTGTGCGCCGCGCCGCGCGGGATGAATGCGAAGGAGCCGGGCGGTGCAGCGCTCACCTCCTCCCCCACCTGCCAGCGGAACTCCCCCGAGACGACATAGATCGTCTCTTCCTCGCGGGTGTGGGTGTGAAGGGGAGGTCCCTCTCCGGGTGGGGCGGTGGTCTGCAAGGCGAGGAGGGTCCCCTTCGACTGCTCCGCCCTGACGATGAAGCGCAGGTCGCCCCCCACAGGGCTGCGAATGAACTCCGCCTGGTCCGGTGCAACCGCCAAGCCGCCGGTCTGCTCGGGCATCTCCCGTCCTCCTCTCCCCTCAATCCTCCTCGATCGGCTCCGGTGGGTCAATCCCGTGTCGCCGCATCCCGGACTCGATCTCCTCGATCACGGTCTCGATCACGGCGACCCTGGCATAGCGTTTCGAGTCGCCCGGAATCAGGTGCCAGCGTGCGCGCGGCTCGACGCTCGTCCGGGCGATCATGTCCTCGACCGCCTCCTCGTAGGCATCGCGCTTCTTGCGGTTCCGCCAGTCCTCGTCGGTCAGCTTCCAGGTCTTCAGCGGGTCTTTTTCGCGCTTCTTGAAGCGCTTCAGCTGTTCCTCCGACGAGATGTGGAGCCAGAACTTGATCAGGACCATCCCCTCGTCGGCGAGGCCGCGCTCGAAGTTGTTGATCTCGTCGTAGGCGCGGGTCCACTCATCCTTCGATGCGAGCCCCTCCACCCGCTCGACCAGGACCCGGCCGTACCAGGTTCGGTCGAAGACCGCCATTCCTCCCCAGCCGGGCAGCGACGGCCAGAACCGCCAGAGGAAGTGATGGCGCTTCTCGTCATGGGTCGGGGCCGCGAACTGAACGACGCGGACATGCCGCGGATCCAGTTGGGCGACCAGTCGCTTGATCGCGCCTCCCTTGCCCGAGGCATCCCAGCCTTCGAAAGCAGCGCAGACGGGCGGCCCGAGCTCGCCGCCTCCGATCAGGCCGCCGAGGGTCAGCCGCAGCTGGGTGAGGCGGGTCCAGGCCGACTCCAGCCGCTCGGCCTCCTCCTTCCTGGAGAGCTTCTTCGACAGATCGAGGTCGTCCAGCGCGCCCATGGCTAGAACCCGGTCGGTGCCCTGCCGTTGTGCGTGGCGATGGCCAGCTGTAGGAGGCCGATCGCCGCCAGGATCACCAGGATTCCGAATGCGATGATCCAGTTGCTGCGGGCGCCGTGGCCGTACCAGCCCACGATGAATCCGATTGCGAGCAGCACGGCGTAGGGGCCGAGCGAGTCGGGCAGGGCGATGGCGAGCATGAGGCGGTATCTATCATCCCCCAGATGCCGGATTCCGAGCCCCAGTCGGTCGCCGCTGTCCGCGACGGTCTCGGCCAGGTCGGGTACCTGGCCGACGAGGCCGCCGCACTGGTCTCCTTCCTGGCGCAGCGGCTCGGCAAGCCGGTCCTGGTCGAGGGTCCGGCCGGCGTCGGCAAGACCGAGCTCGCCAAGGCGCTCTCGCGCTCGACCGGCCGTCGGTTGGTGCGACTGCAGTGCTACGAGGGCCTGGACGAGGCGAAGGCGCTCTACGAGTGGAACTACCGCAAGCAGCTGCTGCGCATCCAGGCGGAGGCTTCGGGCGAGGCGGAGGCGAGCGAGGGCTCGTGGGAGAGGACGCGAGGCGACATCTTCGGGGAGGACTTCCTCTTCACGCGGCCGCTGCTGGAGGCGATCAGCGCCGAGGACGCGGTCGTCCTGCTGATCGACGAGATCGACAAGACCGACCAGGAGTTCGAGGCGATGCTGCTCGAGGTCCTCTCCGACTTCCAGATCTCGATTCCCGAGCTCGGCGTGATCGAGGCGCGGACCCGGCCGATCGTGGTGCTCACCTCGAACAACTCGCGCGAGCTCACCGAGGCGCTCAAGCGCCGCTGCCTCTACCTCTGGCTCGACTACCCGTCTGTGGAGCGGGAGCTCGAGATCGTCCGTCTCCACTCACCCGAGCTGGACGAGGGGCTGGCGCGGCGCCTCGTCGAGATCGTCCACATGATCCGGCAGCTGGACCTGAAGAAGCCGCCCTCGATCGCCGAGTCGATCGACTGGGCTCGCACGCTGCTGCTGATCGGCGCCGATGACATCGACCGCGAGACCTTCGAGAGCTCGATGAGCATCCTGGTCAAGCACCGCTCGGACATCGACCTGGTCGCCGAGCGCGTCTCGGTCAAGCTAGAGGGCCCCAGCCCAGCCCCGCACCCGAAATGACGGCCGCAGATCGTCATCTGGCTGCGTCCTCAGTCGCCCGAATAGCGCTGCTATTCGGGCTCCCTGCGTCCTTGCCAGCTGTCGCCTGCGTCTCGTCATTCCGGTCGCGTGGCTGGGCTGCGACCCTCTAGGTGAGGCCGATGTCCACGACCGCAGCTAGCCTGCTCGCCTTCTTCGAGGACCTCCGCTCCGAGGGGGTCGCCGTCGGCACCTCGGAGATCCTCGACGCCTTCGCCGCCCTCGACGAGGTGAGCTGGACCGACCAGCGCGACTTCCGGGAATCCCTGGCCGCCACCATCGCCAAGTCGCAGGAGGACCGACGCGTCTTCGAGCTGCTCTTCGACCGTCACTTCTTCCGCGCCTCCGAGGCCGAGGCCCTCGAGCAGGGCATCGAGAGCGAGCGCTTTGAGGGCGCGGGCGACCGAATCGACCTGGACGAGCTGCGCGAGGCGATCCGCCGCGCGATCGCCGAGGGGAACGACGGCGCGATGCGCGACCTCGCCCGCCTCGCGATGACCGCCTTCGGCCGCCAGGGCGAGCGCTCGGGCGTGATCGGCGTGGACGTGCAGAGGATCCGGCGGGCCCTCGACCTGCAGGCCCGCGGCCGCCGCGACGACGGCGACCAGGCGGCCCTCGACCCCGAGAACGTGCGCCAGTTCGAGCGCTACCTCCGCCGCGAGCTGGAGAGGGCGACAATCGAGCGCACCGGGAAGCTGCCGCCCTCGCGCCCGCTCGCGGAGCTGGACCGCACGCTCCCGACGAGCCCCGCCCGGGACCTGACCGCCGTGCACCGCGCGGTGGCCCAGCTCAAGCGGCGCATCGCGACCCTCGGTCACGAGCAGCGGGGGCGCAACCGCGGCCGCGCCGTCGACGTCCGCCGCACCATGCGCGCCTCCCTGGAAACCGGCGGTGTTCCGCTGCGCCTGCGCTACCGGCCGAAGCGCCCGCGGCGGCCGGAGATCTACGTCCTCTGCGACGTCTCCACCTCGGTGAGCTCCGCGAGCGTCTTCTTCCTCTCCGTGCTGCACGCCCTGCACGACTCGTTCCGCAAGCTGCGCAGCTTCGTCTTCATCGAGCGCATCAGCGAGGTGACCGACATCTTCGAGCACGAGCGCGACTTCCGAAAGATCTCGGAGCGCGTCTCATCCGAGGGGGGCGTGGCCGACGTCTCCGGGTACACGGACTATGGGCGGGTCTGGCTGGAGTTCGGCGAGGAGATCGCCGAGGAGCTTGGACCGCGATCCACGGTGATCGTGCTGGGCGATGCGCGAACCAACGGCCGCGAGCCGCACGCCGCCACCTTCGGGGCGATCGCCGAGCACGCCGGCCGGACCTTCTGGCTCAACCCCGAGCCGAAGCTCTACTGGAACTACGGCGATTCCGTGATGGCCGCCTACGAGCCATACTGCGACGGGGCCTTCGAGTGCTGGACGACGAAGCACCTGGAGAACTTCGTCAACGTGATCGCCGGAGCGCCACGCGTCGCCGACTGACCTTCAGCGCGACTCGCGAATGCGCCTGAGCAGCTCTTTCGCGTCCGCGACCGGACCCAGGTGATCGAGCTTCTCCGGATTGACGATCGAGCGAATCGCCTGGACCTTCCCGTCGGCGATGTCGAGTGACATCACGCCGATCAGCTTGCCGTCCGCGTCGCGGTACTCGGCGCCCGGCTGGCCGTTGATCGTTGCCGAGCGGAGCTCAACTCCTCCGATCTTCTCGAAACCGAGCCTCAGCCAGATTCCGAGCATCTGGGCGACCCGCTTCCGGCCAAAGACCGGATGCTTGATCGCCGGCGCCATGCCACCGCCGTCGCCGTGGAGCTCGACATCCTCGGCGAGCAGCGCCTCGAGGGCGTCGAAGTCGCCGTTCTCGGCCGCCGCGAGAAAGCTCGCGGCGAGCTGATCGCGCTCCTCCGGTGAGGGGTCGAAGCGGGGCGTCTCGTCCTGCACCTGGCGCCGCGCTCGCGAAGCGAGCTGGCGAGCATTCTGCCGGCTCGTGCCGATGATCTCTGCAACCCGATCGTAGTCGTAGTCGAAGACGTCGTGCAGAAGGAAGGAGGCCCTCTGCTCGGGCGTCAGCGACTCGAGGACGACGAGAAAGGCGAGTGAGAGCGAGTCGGCGAGCTCGGCCTGCCGCGCCGGATCGTCCTCCTGGCGCTCGGTGACCGGCTCGGGCAGCCATTCACCGACGTAGGTCTCGCGGCGGGCCCGGGCCGAGCGGAGCTCATCGATCGCGAGGCGCGTCGCGATCGTGGCCGCGTAGGCCCGTGGGGAGGAGATCTCCTCCCCCTGCTCGATCGCGTTGTGCACCCGGAGCAGCGACTCCTGCACGACGTCCTCGGCCTCGCTCACGCTCCCCAGCATCCTGTACGCGATCGCGAAGGTGCGCGGGCGCAGGTCGTCGAGCAGCTCCGTCTCGCTCACGCCATCCTCCCGACCGGTTCACCGTCACTCTGCTCGAGCCCCTCGCGGAAGCCCAGCCGCCAGCTCGGGTAGCGGAGCTCCCAGCCGACCTCCCGCTTCGCCTTCTCGTTCGACGCTCCTCGCACCTCGGTCATCATGATCGTGTTTCCCTCTCCGGCGATCAGCCGCCCGACCCAGCGCGGGAGGTGCCGCGGCGGCTTGGCGCCGATCACCTTCGCCAGTTCCGGGAGCAGGTCGCGATACCCGTGCCGGATCATCGTCGACCACGTTGTACAGGCCGGGCGCGCCGTGGTCGAGGGCGGCGACGGTCGCGGCGGCCGCGTCGTGGATGTGGACGAACGACCAGATCCCGGCGCCGTTGCCGATCACCGGGAGGCGGCGCTTCCGGACCATCTCGACCTGGGCACCGTCGGGATTCACCGCGATTGATGTCCCAGGGCCGTAGAAGCCGCCGTAGCGCAGCGCGAGCCCCTCGATTCCATCGGCGCCGGTGACCGTCTCCTCCAGGTAGCGGATCGCGGCGAGCGTCTCGCTGACGGTCTTCGGCGGATGCTCCTGGAGCGGGTCCTCCTCGGTCTTGATCGGCCCGCCTGTGGGCTCGAAGGGCCAACCGGCGAAGCTCTGGACGAGGAAGCGCCTGCGCTCCCGTCGCCCTCGCGGCCGTCAGCAGGTGGTCCGTGCCCTCGGTGCGCAGTCGATTGGTCTGGGCGAACATCTTGTCGATGCTGCGGCCCATCGCACTCGTGTCGATGGCGGTGAGCTGATGGATCACGACGTCCGGCTCGGACTCCCCTACCGCCTGCGCCACGGCCTCCGGATCGAGCGCATCGGCCACGACGGGCCGAGCGCCCAGCTTGCGAATCTGTTCCGCTTGGCGGGACTCCGGGTCATCCCGGTGACCTCATGTCCCTGCTCGGCCAGCATCGGCACGAGCTGCTTGCCCAGTGCTCCTGTTGCTCCGGCTACGAAAACCCTCATCACTGCCTCCTTTCGAAGTCTGTGGAGGTAGAGACGGGATACCCCATTTCGCTGTGACAGCTAGCCCGCCACGGGCTCGCGCGCCTGCCAGGCGTCCCAGCGCCTCTCGAGCCGCTTGGTGAAGCGCTTCGGCTTCTCGGCATAGATCCGCTCGCCGAGCGAAATCGCGGCGAACTGCAGCTCTCCGCGGCGCTGGTCGATCTCCTGGAGCAGGTGGCGCTGATCAGCCGGGCTCTCGAAGGCATTCCGGCGGCGCTGGGCCTGCTCACGGAGCAAAGCGAGATCGTGGTCGTCGCCGAGGTGATCGGAGAGGCCGTGAGCGTGGTCCGCCAGCGGCTCGAGCATCGCCCGGTCGGCGTCCCGGATCAGACGCAGCTGGTACCAGAGGTCCTTGACCCGCTTGCGCAGCTCGTGGAGGTTGGTGACGTTCGCCTCCTCCTCCACCGTCCGCAACCGCTTTCGCCCCCTCCGATAGCTCCGGTGCAGCCCGGGGGCGATCAGCTCCCAGCCGTCTCCGTCGAGCGACAGGGTGTCGATCCTCGCGCGGCCGGTGGCGAGTTCCGCGGCCGCGCCCGCCATCGCGCGTTCGACGGATCCGTCGTCGTGAACCGACCGGTTCTCCTCGTCGAGTTGCTCTCGAAGCCCGTCGAAGCGCGCCGTCGCGACCGGGCCCAACCGCTCGCGCGAGCCCGTCGAGCGCCTCGACCAGGATCTCCGCGTCGCGGAAGCTGCTCAGCTGGCGGGCAACGTCCCGGTAGTGATCGTTCTCGCGCCGCCAGACGTCGTCGCCGATCTCGTCGCGCACCAGCCGGAGTGCCGAGCGGATCTTCTTCACGTTCTTGCGCGCCTCGTGGATCCCCTCCGCCGGCTCGGTGGCGTCCTCTCCGCGCAGCTGGGCGATCGCATCGTCGACCTGGGCGGCCAGGATCCGCCTGATGCCGGCCCCAACCGGCTCTCCCGCCAGCAACCGGTATGCATCCGAGTCGAGCGGTCTCTCCGTTGCGCGAATCACGCAGGCGATCCTGAGGCCGAGGGTCCCGGCGCCGCAGCCGCCGCCGCGCGGATCCTCGCGGCCGCAATTGCGGCTGTTTTCTCGCGCGAGCGGGCCATAGGGATGTACTGCCACGTATGGGTGCGCAACTAACACGGAGCGATGTAAAAAGACGCGAAGACGCTAGGCAGGTCCCTCGGTCGCCAGTGTCTCGTTCAGGTAGCGGTGATCGCCGGTGACCTCCTGGCCGAGCCAGTCCGGCGGCTCAAACGCGCGCGCCTCCTCCTCGGAGGGAAACTCGATCTCGGCCACGACCAGGCCCTCCAGATCGCCGGCGTAGACGTCGACCTCGATCTTCAGATCGTCATGCGGGATCACGTGCCGGCGCTTGTGGAGGCGGCGGCCCTCGGTCAGCGGCCAGAGCTCGTCGAAGGCCTTCCGATCCAACTCGATCTCCGCCTCGTGGCGGGAGAGACCCTCGCCCCGCTTCGCGGTGAGCAGGAGCCGATCGCCCTTGCGACGGACGCGGACCTCCCCGTCGGCCCCGATCGCCAGGTATCCCTGCTCGATCTCGTCCGCGTCGGTCCCCTCGAGGTCGGGGGGATCCGGGACGACGAACTTGCGCTCTACCTCCACAGCCAAGACCGTAAACTGGGTCGGAACCCGACAGGGGGGCTCGCGGGACGTGCGGGCTGAGATAGCGGAAACGACCCCTCCGCTGACCCTTTGAACCTGTGCGGTAATGCGCGCGGAGGGAGCATGCTGACGAGACTTCGCGAAGGCACTCCGGAGGCGGCCGACGAGGCCCGCGCGGGCGTCGCGAGCGCCGATGCCCCCGAGGCGGTCGGAGGCGCGCCGCTCAGCATCGACAACCTCGGCCACTCCTTTGGGGAGCTGCGGGCAATCGAGCGCATCGACCTGGAGGCCGAGCCGGGCGAAGTCGTCGGCATCGTCGGCCCCTCGGGCTGCGGCAAGACCACGCTGCTCGAGCTGGTCGCCGGTCTGCGGCCGGCAGATACCGGGGACGATCTCGGTCGGCGGTCACGCCGAGCCGGGGGAGCGGCTCGCGCGTTGCGCGTACATGCCGCAGCGGGACCTCCTCCTCCCCTGGCTCTCCGCCGTCGACAACGCCTGCCTGGCGCTCCGGATCGCCGGGGTGCCGCGAACGCGAGCGCGTGCACGTGCCGCGGAGCACTTCGAGCGCCTCGGGCTCGAGGGCTTCGAGCGCTCCCGCCCGGACCAGCTCTCCGGCGGGATGCGTCAGCGGGTCGCGTTCCTCCGCACGCTGATGGCGGGCCGGCCGGTGCTCTTGCTCGACGAACCATTCGCCTCGCTCGATGCGATCACCAGGGCGGAGATGCAGCAATGGCTCGCCGCCGTGCTCGGGCCAACATCAGGCGGTGCCCCCTCCGCTACGCCTCCCGGGGCCAGCCGGCAGACCGTCCTGCTGGTCACGCATGACGTCGAGGAGGCCCTCTATCTCTCCGATCGCGTGCTCGTCCTCGGCTCCCGACCCGCGACCGTCGCCGACCGGATCGAGGTCGATGGCCCGCGGGCCGCCGACCGCGCGGCGGCCGTCACCTCCCCCGAGTTCGCCGAGCTCCGGCAGCGGGCGCTGCGCGCCCTGGCGAGGGCGGCGCGATGAGCACGGCTGCGCCGATACCTGGCGCCCGCGGCGGTGATCCTGGTCCTGCTGGGCGCCTGGGAGCTCGCCGCCCGCTGGGATCTGATCTCAAACGCCCTCAACATCCAGGACTTCCTGGTCCCGGCCCCGAGCGACATCGCCACCTCCCTGTGGCGGGACCGGTCCCTGCTCGCCGATGACTTCTGGGTCACCCTCCGCGAGGTCCTGCTGGGGTTCCTCTGCGCACTCGTCGTCGGCCTCGCCTTCGCTGTGGTGCTGCATCTCTCGGAGACCCTGCGACGCGCCTTCTACCCGCTGCTGGTCGCTTCCCAGGCGATCCCGCCGGTGGCGATAGCGCCCATCCTGGTCGTCTGGTTCGGCTTCGGGCTCGGCCCCAAGCTGTTGCTGATCGCACTGGTCTGCTTCTTCCCGATCACGGTCAACACCCTTGACGGCCTGCGCTCGGTCGACCCGCAGCTGATCACGATGATGCGAACGCTCGGGGCGAGTCGCGCGCAGATTCTCGGCCGGGTCGAGCTGCCCTCGGCACTGCCGTTCTTCTTCAGCGGGACGAGGATCGCGATCGCCGTGGCCGTGATCGGGGCCCTGTTCGCGGAGTGGGCCGGGGCGGACTCGGGTCTCGGGCATCAGGTGCTGATCTCCTCGAGCCAGCTGCTGACGGCACGGATGTTCGCGGCGATCGCGCTGCTCGGCGCGATGGCGATCGTCCTCTTCGCACTCGTCACGGTCATCGAGCATCGCGTGGTCAGATGGGATGCCCGGAGCGTGACGCGGACGTGATGCGATCCGCCCCACGAACGCATCTCTCGGCGGCTCTGGCGCTCGCCGCCGTCGCCCTGTCGCTCGGGCTGGCTGCATGCGGGGGCAGCGGGGACGCCACCACCGGCTCCGCCTCCAACCCCCAGCCCTTCACGCTCGACCTCGACTGGTACGTCAACCCGGACCACGCCGGCATCTACAGCGCCCTCGACCGCGGATTCTTCAGGCAGGTCGGGCTCGACGTGCACCCCCAGGTACCCTCGGACCCCTCCGCCCCGATCAAGGAGGTCGCCGCGGGCCGGGCCGATCTTGCGGTCTCCTACGAGCCGGAGGTGCTGCTGGCCCGCAACCAGGGTCTCGACGTCGAAGCGGTCGCCGCAATCGTCAACCAGCCGCTCACCTCCCTGATCTCATTGCCGAAGGGAGGGATCGGCGGCGGCGCCGACCTCCAGGGCAAGACGGTCGGGACCGCAGGGATCCCGTACCAGAGCGACTACCTCAAGACCATCCTCCAGTCGGCCGGGCTTTCCTCGTCGGCGGCCAGCGAGGTCAACGTCGGCCTCAACCTATTGCCCGCCCTGATCGGGGGCCAGGTCGATGCCATCCTCGGCGGCTACCGGAACGTCGAGGGGGTCGACCTCCAGCAGCGGGGTCTTGACCCGCGCATCGTGCCCGTGGACCAGCTCGGAGTCCCGACCTACGACGAGCTCGTCCTGGTCGCCCGGAGCTCGACAGTGCATGAGCATCCCGAGGCGATTCGGAGCTTCATCGCCGCGCTGGCGAGGGGAACGGCGTACGCGATCGCACACCCGCCGGAGGCCGCCAACGCCATGCTCTCCGCCGGCAAAGGGCTGGACCCGATGCAGACCCGGGCCGAGGTCGAACGCCACGCTGCCGCTACTGGCCGGGGCCCGCGGGCGGCCCTACGGCTTCATGGATCCGGCTCAGTGGCGCGAATACGGGGAGTGGATGGCGGCGCGCGACCTGATCTCGCACGCGCCCCCGACGGGCGACGTCCTCACCAACGAGCTGCTGCCCTGGGCCTAGCGCGCAGTGCTCTTGGCGAGGGCGGGGAGAACCTTGCTGCCGTAAACCTCGATGGCCCCGTGCGGATCCGCTCCCGAGCAGTTCATCAGCGTCACGGTGGTCGCGCCGAGCCGCTCCACGTCGCGGATACGGTCGGTGTGGACCTCCGCATCCGAGGAGATGATCAATGCCTCCTTCAGATCGTCATCCGAGATCTGCTTCTCGCCCTCCTCGTACATCTCGCGCGAATCATGCCAGTCGTCCGTGTAGAACTCGTCGGGCTGCGCGCCCTTCCAAACGCGGGCACCCTCGAGCGCGGCGTCGTCGTCCTCGGCCCAGGAGAACTGCGCCTGCAGGACGATCTCGCCGGGCTCCTTGCCTTCGTCCTCGCACGCACCCTTGTAGGCGTCGATCACCTCCGGGGCCGACTCGGGATCGCCCAGCGTCCAGAGGCCGTCGCCCCAGCGAACCGCGACGCTCGCCGCCTTCGTGCCAAAGGCGGAGACGTAGATCGGGGGTCGGCGGTTCGGGCGAGTGTGAAGGATCGCCTCGTCGGTCTCGAAGTGGCGCCCGTCGTAGGAGAGCCGCTCACCGCCGAAGAGGCGGTGGATGATCTCCAGTCCCTCCTCCATGCGCTCGACCTGCTCTGACACCGGGGGCCAGATCGCGGCGAGCGGGGACTCGTTCAGTGACTCACCCGAACCTATGCCGATGAACGGGCGGCCCGGGAACATGCGCTCCAGGGTCGCCCAGGCCTGCGCGATCAACACGGGGTGGTAGCGAGGGCCGGGAGGCGTCACCGCCGTCCCTATGGCGAGGCCATCCGTCGCCTGGCCCGCGGCTCCCAGCCAGACCCAGGCGTGCCCGGCCTCGCCGGGCTCCCACCAGGGCTGCAGGTGGTCGCTGCAGGCGACGCCCTCGAATCCGGCGCGCTCCGCCTCCACCGCCTGCTGCAGCAGATCCTCGGGTGGAAACTGCTCATGTGCCGCTCCGTAGAAGTAGCGCATGACTTGCGAGTACCCGCAGCGCGCCGGACTTAACACCCCGGCCCGCCCGTTGCTAGGTTCGGGCTGTGCCGACCTCCGATGAGCTCACCGATCCCATCGTTCGTGCCTTCGTCGAGGCGGTCAACGCCGGTGACCCCGACGCCTTCTTCGGACTGCTCGCGGATGGGGCGACGATGTCTGACGACGGCTCGGAGCGGAACCTCGCTCAGTGGGTCGATCGCGAGATCTTTTCCTCGGACGGCCGCATGGAGGTCGACGTGCAGTCGCACGACGGGCGCTCGCTGGTCGTCAACTACACGAACTCGACCTACGGCACAAGTGCGGACCACCTGGAAGTTCATCGTGGAGGGCGGAGAAGATCAGTCGCTTCGAGACCGGCCAGGCCGGCTAGGCGGCGAGATCGCGGTCGGCGGACCGGCGCCCATCGCCTTGTGCCAGCCGGCCAGCGCGAATGCCCCCGCCAGCCCGCGGAAGGGCGCGTAGGGCGCGAAGTACTCCTCGACCTCCTCGACGGTAGCGCGGCGGCCGAGGCCCGCGAGGTGGCCGACCAGCTTCACGTAGGCGAGGTCGCCGGCGGGCAGCGAGTCCGGATCGCCGCGCCCGTGCAGGCCGAGGCACTGGATCGTCCAGGGCCCGATCTCGCTGATCTGCGAGCAGCCGCCGGTCGCCAGCGGGGTCGTAGAGGCGCGCGCGCCCGCGGGCCACCTCCCGGGCGCAGCGCACCATCGCCACCGAGCGGCCCTGGCTCAGGTCCATCGAGGCGAGCTCGGCGGGCGCCCGCCCGGCGATCACGGCGGCCGAGGGAACGTCGCGCAGCGGCCACGGGTCGCGCCGACCACGGCGGCGCTGCATGGTCGGGTGGCAGGTGGCTCGGCGCCCACCGGCGGACGATGCGCCGCTGGATCTCGGCGGCGCGGGAGCTCTCGATCAGCTGGGCGGTGATCGCCCAGCAGAGCGCCTCCCAGGGCCAGGGCCGGCGTCTCGGCCTCACCCAGGGCTTGTGATGGATCGCCGGCCCGAGCAGCGGGTCGCGCTTGAAGGTCTGGAAGAACTCCCCCATGTCGTCCTCGACCGCGAGCGAGAAACGCATCCGCTCGACCGCGATGCCGAGCTCGGCTTCGCCGGCCGGGGCATCCGATCCGCCGGGCGATCGCCGGCCGACGGCGATCGGATGGTCGACCGAGGACGGGTCGACCGACTCGACACGGACGTGGACGTGGCCCTCGCGGGTTCGCCAGCCACGGGCCCTGACGGGGCGATCGCCGACGTGAAGCAGGCGCTCGAGCGACCCCGCTGGCGGGAGCGCACCACGCCGTCACCTCCGCTGCCCCGAGGCAGCCGGTAGGGCCACCGGGGCAGCACGCGCTCCTCGATGACGCATGGGCGGTCAACGCCCGAGGACGTGAACGTCGACCAGGAAGCTGCGACTGGCGACGACCTTCTCGCGGCGGCGGAAGAGCCCCCGGCGGGGAGGGCGCCTCGGCGAACGGGCCGCTCGGGCGACGGCCAGCGCCGCCACACCCGCGGCCGCCGCTCCGCCGGCGGCCGCGACGGCGAGCGGTCCGAACTCGCGCCCCCAGATCTCGATCGCGCCGCCCCTCGGCGCGGACCGGCAGCGGCCGGACGGGCTCCGCCTCGATCAGTTCCTCGGTCGCCTGCAGTTCCTCGGTCATCGAGCCCATCCTAATGGCGCGTCAAGACCCTTTCGAGGGTTTCCGGCACGCTGCGCGCGGGAAACCGGCGCAGTGACCACGAAATGCGCGATTTCGAACTGACAAGCAGCGCGTTCGCAGACGGAGAGGCGATCCCCGAGAAGTACAGCTGCGACGGCGAGGATGTCTCACCGCCCCTGGCCTGGGAAAACCTCCGCCCGGAACGCGTCGCTGGCCCTCGTCGTCCACGATCCCGACGCCCCCTCGGGCGACTTCACGCACTGGATCGCCTGGGACATCGACCCCGAGCCCGGGCGCCTGGACGAGGGCGTCCCGGCTCCCGGCGAGGGCGCCAACGGCCGCGGGAGCCCTGGCTACATGGGCCCGTGCCCGCCGCCCGGGGACGGTGCGCATCGCTACTTCCACCAGCTCTATGCCCTCGATGCCCCGCTGGACCTCGAGGTCGGCGCGGAGAGGGAGCAGCTCGAGGAAGGGCTCGACGGGCACGTCGTGGGCGAGGCCCGCCTGGTCGGCGATCTACGAGCGGAGGCTAGGTAGAGTCTTCTCGTAGAGCCGGTAGCGCTTCACGACCGTGCCGCCCATGCCCTCCATGGCGCGGTTCATCGGCTCGTTCGTCTCGAGGATCCAGCCCTCCTCGCCGCCGCTGACCCCCACCTCCGCAGCGGTCTCGATATGGCGGACATAGAAACGCGCCGCGATCCCGGTGTGCTGGTACTCGGGCTTTACGCCCAGCGCAAAGACGCGCACCCGGTCGATCCTTCCCTTGCCGAGCAGGAAGCGCAGCCAGCCGAAGGGGAGCAGGCGACCGTTCATCTTCTTGGTCACCTGGTTGATGTCCGGCAGGGTGAGGGCGGCGCCGAGGATCTCGCCGTCGCGCTCAGCCATGAAGGCCCAGCGGGGGTCCAGGATCTGCTTCAGGTTCTTCGCCTGGAACGCGACCTCCTCGTCGGTGATCGGGACGAAGCCCCAGTTCTTCTCCCAGGCCGAGTTGTAGACCTCCATGAAACGGCCGATCTCCGCCTCGAGGTCGTTCTTGCGCATGTTGCGCACCGTGATCGCGTGCTCCGACTCGACCTTGTCGGCGACAGCGTGGATCGCATCGGCGAAGGCGTCTCCCTTCTTCAGTCCTCCCATCTCCAGGTTCCACATCAGCAGGTCCATGGTCTTGCCATAGCCGAGTGCCTCGAGCTGCTCCCTGTAGTACGGCGGGTGCCACGGCTCGAGGATGTACGGATGCCTCTCGTAGCCCTCGATCAGCAGACCGCACTCGTCGTTGGTGGTGAAGTCCATCGGCCCGACCAGCCGCTCGCGGCCGCGGCCGTGGACCCAGTCCTCGGCGGCGTCGAGCAGGGCGGCGAAGATCTCGGGGTCGTCCTCGGCCTCGATGAAGCCGAATTGACCGTCGCTGCCACCCTGGAACTGGTCCCAGCGGCGGTCGACCTGGGCGGTGATGCGCCCTACCGGCTCGCCGTCGCGCCAGGCCAGGAAGTACTCGGCCTCGGCGTGATCAAAGTAGGGGTTCTTCTCTCTGTCGAGGAACTGGCGGCGCTCGTAGATCAGCGGCGGCACCCAGGGCGTGCCCCGGTGGAGCCGAAACGGCAGCTTGATGAACCTGGTGAGCTCGCTCCGGCCCTGCACCGGGCGAACCTCGATCGGGCTTGACACGGCCGGGCACGCTACAAGGTGCGAGACTTCCGGGGCATGTCCGACTCCACCCAAACCCCGGTGGATGTCTTCGAGAAGGCCCGGACCCATGACCGCGTCGAGCAGCTCGAAGCCGCCAAGCAGGGCGACCTCCTCCCGTATTTCCGGATCCTCGAGTCCCAGGCGGGGCCCGTCGTTGAGATGGAGGGGCGTGAGACGATCATGCTCGGCTCAAACAACTATCTGGGCCTGACCACAGACGAGCGGGTCAAGCAGGCGGCCCGCGACGCACTGGAGCAGTTCGGGACGGGCGTCACCGGATCGCGTCTGCTCAACGGCACCACGCCCATGCACATGGAGCTGGAGCGCGAGCTCGCCGAATGGATGGGGACCGAGGACGTGCATCGTCTACACGACCGGCTACCAGTCGAACCTGGGCGCGATCAGCGCCATCCTCGAGCCGGGCGACACGGTGATCTGCGACTCCGGTGACCACGCCTCGATCCTCGACGGCTGCAAGCTCTCCGGCGCCCGCCTCCGCCCCTTCCGCCACAACCGGATGGACAAGCTCGAGACGATGCTGGAGCGGGCGGTCGCCGACGAGAGCGGAACGCTGGTGGTGGTCGACGGCGTCTTCTCGATGGAGGGCGACGTCTGCGACCTGCCCCCGATCGTGGAGCTTTGCGGGCGCTTCGGCGCCAGGCTGATGGTGGATGAGGCCCACGGCGTCGGTGTCCTCGGCACACGGGGAGCCGGAGCCTCCGAGCTCTTCGGGCTCGAGGACGAGGTCGACCTCCGCATGGGGACCTTCTCCAAGAGCCTCGCCTCGTGCGGCGGCTTCATCGCCGGTTCGGAGGAGGTCATCGAGTACCTGCGAATCTCCTCGCGCTCCTTCATCTTCAGCGCCTCAGCCGTGCCGGCGGCCGTGGGCGCCGCCCTCGGCGCGCTGCGGATCATCCGCTCCGAGGGACCCAGCCTGATGGCACGACTGCTCGACAACGCCACCTACCTCCGCCAGGGTTTCCGCGACCTCGGCCTGAAGGTCGTCGAGCCCGGCACGCTGCCGGATGGTTCCGAGGCCACGACTCCCGTGGTCCCGGTGATCGTCGGAGAGGACTGGCAGGCCGTCCTCCTCTGGAAGGCGCTCTTCGAGGCCGGCGTCTATACCAACGTCGCCCTCCACCCGGCCGTCCCGCCCGGCGGCGCCCTCCTCCGGACCAGCCTGATGGCGACTCACGAGCACGACCATCTCGACCGCGCCCTCGAGATCATCGCCGACGTCAAGGACCGTTTTCCGGACCTGCCGACGGGCTGAACTTCGAAGGTTTCGATCTTCGAGGACTGGGGTAAGCGAGGAGGTTTCCCTCATCGATGGACACCCGACTCGATCCGCCCGACAAAAGATCTGCTCTTAGCGAACGGGATGATCAATTGGGTGTTGACCCTCGGCGCGGCAGACGTGTAGGTTTCGCCGAGCCGCGCGCTTCCGGGGCAGGGAGTGGACGGGAAACGTTTAGGAGAGGACCGTCCACTTCCCCCGGCTCTTATGAGCGACTGGGGGCCGCCGGCCGCAACCAAGCCCGCCAACCAATCCTGGACCTAGCAGGAGGGAGAAACGATGTCCGCTGCTTCGACGATTGCCGCTGCCCGTCCCCTGTCAATCCCCCATCGGCGGATCGAGCCTACGGTCGTCGAACCGCGAACGGATTCAAAGCCGAGAGAGCGAGCAACCGAGCAATGCATGCAGGCCCTCGCCCGGGCCAACCAGGTTCGCCTCGCCCGCGCTGAGCTCAAGCGCCAGATTGGCGCAGGCCACCGCGCCGTCACCGACGTGATCAGCGAGTCCCCCTGGGAGGCCGACAGCATGAGCCTCAGCGAGCTGCTCTGCAGCCAGCGCCGTTGGGGGCGCGCCCGCTCCCGGAAGCTGCTCTCCTCGACCGCCCTCGGCGAGGCCAAGAAGGTCGGGAGCCTGACCGAGCGCCAGCGCCGGATCCTGGTGCACGCGCTCGAGGCCAAGCTTTCCAAGCTGAACTAGGGGCTCCGCCGGACGAGCCGGCGGAGCGACTCACCCCCTGAGGCGATAGAGGGCGCCGCCGGAGCGGCGGCGGAAAGCCGAAGCGAAGAGCCAGGCGGCGCCCCCGAACGCCAGCAGCCCGGCGGCCACGCAGATCGCCGGGCTCAACTTCGTTGCGAGGAAGAGGGCGCCGAACACCGGGACTCCGATCGCGGACGAGAGCAGCAACGTGTGAGAACGGTACGCCGCGTAGTGCTCGCGAATCGAGAGCTCGAGGCCGGCGAGTGAGGCGAGCCCCAGGCCGACCGCGATCATCACGAAGCCCTGGGGCGGCGGGATGAAGAATCCGATCGCCAACAGGACGACCCCGATGATGATGACGATCTCCGTCAGCGGGAAGTCACCCCAGGGAGCCTGGGGCCGATCGGTGCCCGCTCGGCGCCGGGCGGCGCGGGCGCCCGGAGCGTCGTCCACGGCGACGGCCGAGGGCCGAGCCTGGGCCGGTGCTGATCCGGCAGTCGTTCGTCGCCGCCGCTTGCGGCGCTGTCTCTTCGTCGCCATCAGGATTCAGGGGGCCGGAGCCCCTCGGCTAAGGGGCAACCGGAGGAGATCTTGACCCGCCACCAGCCGAGCAGGATCCCGAGCACGCCCCACTTCGGCTTGGAGTGCCAGTGCTTGCAGCCGGGCTCGCCGATGTCCTCGTTGTAGACGCGCACCCATTTGTGCGACGCCGGATCGGCGGTCATCTCCTCGATCAGCTCCCGGTTCGCCTCCTCGACGACCGCATGGTCGTAGAGGTCCGCCCTCACCTCCTGGATGCGGGCGGCGAGGGAGTCACGCACCATCTCGAGCTCGTCCACCGAGAGCATCCGGGGCCCGCCCATTCCCGGGACCGAGAAGTCGATGCCCTTGCGTGGGAAGGCGGATCCGAACAGCCTGGCGAGGGCGAGCTCCATTGCAGCGATCTGGCGGCGGAGGTCGGCGCGAGCGTCCCGCTCGTCGTGCTGGTAGAGGACGGTCCCAAGGCCATCCGGCACGAACGAATCGGGGTGCGCCTCGTCTTCGCCTGCGGCGGGCCCTCTCATCACGAACACGCCCTCCTCGGGCGCGATCAGCACCTCGGGACGATCGGGACGTTCGAGCAGTTCCTCCGCCATCAGTCCTCCTCTTAACCCATCAAACGGGTTGCGCTCACGCGCACCCTCGAGTTTACGCGTGCAGGGCGCTGCCCGCCACCCAGAGGGCCTCCTCCATGGCAATGTCGGGCACCCCACGCACGCCGATGGCCACCAGCAGCACCCTCGCCGTCCCCCTTCTCACGCCCCGGCCCTCGGCCGTCCGATCGAACAGGATCCCGAGCGGTCGCTGCTCGTCAGCGACCACGATGGTCCCGTCAGGGAGCGGGGAGACACGCCCCTCGAAGCCCTCGCCCTCCGCGGAGAGGCGCAGGCCCACGCGGCCCTCCGCTCGATCCGCGTCAAAGGCCCGCAACGCGACGCCCACCTCGACCATGGCAATGGTGAGGGCGTCGTCCACGCGGTTGCGGCTCTTGAAGCGCCCGTTGTGGATGCGCTCGAAGATCAGCTGCTCGATCGGGGTGCGGGTCGTATCGGGATCCAGCCCGATGTGCCGGAAGAAGACGCGATAGGCCCACGGAATCGGCTTCTGACGCAACTGAATCGCCTGCGCACCGGCGATCCGGTCGCTGAGCAGCCGCAGCTGCTCCTTGAGCGCCTCGGGGCTCCGCCCGCTGGTGGCCTCGAGCGTCGTCGAGACGATCGAGAGACCCGGAAACTCCTCCGCGAGGGCGGGCTCGATCCAGCCCGGCTCGGGCGCCAGATCCCATTCGTCGGGCAGCTTCGGCATCAGCGCAGAGTCTCGGCCCTCCGCCGGGATGCCGCAATCAGGTCGTCGACCTTGGCGTCGAACCGCGCGTCGTCGAGCTGGCCGATCGAGGTGGAGTGAGTGATGCCGCCGGGATACGCGTAGACGAAGGTCGGGCACCCTCCGACGCGATAGAGATTGGACAGGGCGCCGTCGCGGTCGAGGCCGACCGGATGGGTCCAGTGGTGCTCCCGGATCAGCTTCTGGACCTCTGAGGTGCTGTCACGGACGTCCACCGCCAGGAAGTTGACCTCGTCCTTGTACCTGCGGTACGCGCGCTCGAAGACGTCCTCCTGGTTCTCGCAATCACCTCCGCGCGTGAACCAGAACGACAGGACGAGGGGCTTGTCGAAAAAATCGCAGACCCGGATCGCGCCGGGGACGCTGACCTGGCAAGCGGGCGTCCGCTTGCTGCTGGACGGACAGGGGATGCGCGCCGCGTCGCAGTCGTCCTGGGCGATGTTCGCGTCGCCGCTGGCGCCGGTGCGGGCCTCCGGGACCGCGAACTGGGCCAGCGGCATGTCCCCCTCGTTGGTCGCGCCGAGGACGCCCTTGTTCTTCGTAGAGATCGTGTTGATCCCGGCGACCGCGATCAGCGCGATGAAGGCCATCCCGACGATCAGCGAGTAGATCGTGGTGCGGCGCGGTCGCTCCCCCGGGCGCTTTCCGGAGCCGCCGTGTCCTCCGCCGTTCTCCATGGGGGAATGGTCCCCTACGAGGGGGATTCGCTCGGTGCGACCCGGGTCGCGCGAGCGCGGGCGGGCAGCGGGAACCCCTCCTCGGCCCAGACCACGGCGGCCGGCAGTACCAGCATCACACCCGCCAGGGCGACCAGGAGGTCGGCGACCGTGACCAGGCCGAAGTCACGGAGGACGGGCGCCACGGAGATCAGGCCGATGTCGTCGAGCAGCGGCAGCCCGGCGATGGCGAGGGTTGCGAAGCCCGCGATCGCGGTGAGGCCTGAGGCGAGGACGGCCGCGCCGGTGCGGAGATAGGTGCGCCGGAGGGCCTCACCGACGGGAAGGCCCGCGGCGCGCTCGGTCGCGAACCGGGCCGAGAGGATCACGCTGAACTCCGTCGAGATCGCGATCACCAGGGCCCCCAGCGTGGCCGACATCGGATTGAGCGAGACGCCCAGCGCCGCGACCACCAGACCGGACCAGCCGGTCGCCATCAGCACCGGGATCAACGGTACGACGGCGCGGCGCACCGAGCGGTAGATCGCGGCGAGGACCACGCCGACCGCGATCAGGCCGGCGAGCGGAAGCCACCAGCGGCTGTGGGAGAGGTCGGTGTTCGCCTGCGCCGCGAGGACAGGAAGCCCCGCGAGCTCGATGGTGGTACCCGGCGGCGGCGTGGGGCCTCCCGGCGGGTTGATCTGCGCGCGGATGTCGTCGATCAGGCTCTGCTGGTCGGAGAGCGGCTGAACCCGGATGCCGAAGGCGACGTCAGCGGTGTCGCCGATCGGGGTCGCCCCCGCGGTCGGGTTACAGGCGCCGCGGTGACTG
>CAWJDA010000015.1:0-45140 GCA_963841525.1 uncultured Solirubrobacterales bacterium
CCGATCCTGGTGGGACCGGTCGCCTTCCAGCTGCTGGCCCACGCCGACGGCGAGGCAGGCATGGCGCGCGCCGCCAAGGACGCCGGGACGGTGATGTGCCTCTCGAGCCTGACCAGCATCCGGCCCGCCGAGGTGGCCGAGGCGGCGCCCGGGGGCCGACGCTGGATGCAGGTCTATCTGTTTCGCGACCGCGGGGTGACCCGAGCGATGGTCGAGGAAGCCGCCGAAGCCGGATACGAAGCCCTGCTCCTCACCGTCGACGCGCCGTACGCGGGACGGCGGGAGCGCGACCTCCGCACCGGGTTCCAGGTCCCGGCTGAGATCCGGGCGCCGGCGATCGAGGCGGCCGTCGGACACCGGAGTCTCACCACGGCCGAGGTCTTCGGCCTGGTGGATCCCTCGATCACCTGGAAGGACCTCGAGCAGCTCTGCGGCCAATTCGATCTGCCGATCCTGGTCAAGGGGCTGATCACCGGGGAGGACGCCGCCCTCGCCGTGGAGCACGGCGCCGCGGGCGTGGTGGTCTCCAACCACGGCGGGCGCCAGCTCGACAACGCCCCAGCGACGATCGACGCCCTGCCGGAGGTGGTGGAGGCGGTCGGCGGCCGCATTCCGGTCCTGATCGATGGCGGCATCCGCCGCGGCACGGACGTCGCGGTCGCGCTGGCAATCGGAGCGGAGGCGGTTCTTGTCGGGCGGCCCGCACTCTGGGGACTTGCCGTGGACGGCGAGGCCGGCGCTCGCCGCGCCCTCGAGATGCTCGCCGACGAGCTGCGGCTCGCGCTGGCCCTGCTCGGCGCCCCCAGCGCGTCCGCACTCAGCGCGGATCACGTTCAGCGCCGCTCCTAGCTCTCGCCGAAGGAGCGGCCGGTGGCCGGGAACCTCTGTTGGAGCGCTCCTTCCAGTGGCCACTCCGGGCTATGAGCGGATGAAGACCGGCGAGCCCAGCGGGACGCGTGCGAAGAGCCTGATCATGTCGGGGTCGGAGGCGCGCAGGCAGCCGTGCGAGTCGGCACCGCCCACGGAGCCGGGCGTCCCGTGGATCGCGATGCGATTGCCGCCGATCCACCCCGAGGGCAGGCTGTTCTGGTGTCCGGAAAGGGCTAGGACGCAGCACCCGTACCAGGGGCCGAGCCCGCGCCCGACGAGCCCGTCCGTGACCGCATAGTTCCCCAGTGGCGTCGGTGAGCTGCTGGCGCCGACGGTAACCCTGATGCGCTGCAGGACCCGGCTGCCGTAGTGAAGCTCGAGCAGGCGGCGCGAGGTGTCCGCGGTGATCCAGAAGCGGGTTTGAGACAGGTCGAGGGCGAAGCGGTCGTCCCGGATCCAGGCAAGCTGCCCGTTCGGCAAATCCGGCGTGGGGACACCGAACCAGGCTCCCCTCACCTGCTCGATCCAGAAGACGCGCATGGAGCCGAACTCGGTCTTGTCGCCGACACGCTCCAGCACCCTCCCGCCGGGAGAGGCGTGGAGGGCGATCCTCTGGCCGGTCCGGACGGTCGCGAGCGCGAAGCTCGGTCTCTTCTGGGCGGACGACGGAGGATTGAGGTGCACGTCGGGGACCGGGACGCTGGCGCGGAGCGCGTCGACCGCGGAGTTCCCGGTCGAGGCCGGAGCCGTGACCGTGGGCAGGCTCGCGGCTGCAGCCCGATCGGCCGGGGCCGCGGGGTCCGCGCTGTCCTTGCCGCCGTCGATGATCAGAAACGCGAGCAGCGCGACGACAACCGCCCCTGCCGCGATCCAGCCGAGATCCTTCATGAGCGGAGAGGGAGGGATTCGAACCCTCGAGAGAGCTATCAGCCCCCTACTCGCTTAGCAGGCGAGTGCCTTCAGCCGCTCGGCCACCTCTCCGGGGGCGTCGGTCGCCGGGGACGACCCCGCCGCCCGATTGTAGGCTGGATCGCCATGGCTGCCTCAGAAGAGAGCCCGGCTTCTTTGAGGCCTGGAGCCAAATCTTTTTAGTACGCGCGTCTAGTACCGAATAGAGGCCTTTTCCTGCGCCTGCTGGGGCACTACGGTCGCGCGGTCCCAGGGAACCCAGTTCCTAATCCGGGTCAGGGGACTTCGGAAGAGGAATCGAAAGTGAGCCATCGCGCAATCGCCGACAGCGGGCGCCCGGACGACCCACGCTGGTCGCGGGCAATTGGGCTGGACCTGAACCCGGGCAGGTTCTTCGAGGGCGCGGATGTCGGCTGGCGAATCGCACCCCTCGTGCTCGCCGGCCTGCTGACGTTCGCCCTGGTTCCCGTCGCCGGCGTCCCCATCTCCGATCCACGGGTGCTGATCGCGGCGGCGCTGCTCCCGATCGTGATCGCGCTCGCGCTCTGGGTGCCATGGGCTCGCCTTCCCGCCTGGCCCCAGGCAATCCCGCCGCTTTCCTACTTCCTGATCATCGCCCTGCTCCGAGATGCGAGCGGGGACTCCCCGAGCGTCTTCGGCCTACTGGTGATCCTGCCGGTGACCTGGTTCGCACTCTACGGGACGGGAAGGGAGCTGGCGGTCTCCATCTTGGTGATGGCAGTGACGCTGCTCCTCCCGATCGCCCTGATCGGAGGATCGACCTATGGCACCAACGAGCTCGAGCGCGGCGTGGTGGGAATCGTGCTGGCCAGCACCCTCGGCCCGGCAGTGCATCTGCTCGTCGTCGCTCTGCGGCGGATGGCCCAAAACCTCGGGGGCGCCGAGGAGCGCTTCCGCAGGGCCTTCGACGACAGCCGGGTGGGGATGGCGGTCATCTCGACCAGCGGTCGCTTCCAGCGCGTCAACCGCGCGCTCTGCGAGCTAACGGGCTACCCCGAGGACGAACTGCTCGGCAAGACCTTCGGCGAAATCACGCACGCGGACGACATCGAGGCCAACCTGGATGCGTTGCGCGATCTGATCGAGGGTGAGCGATATGGCTATCGGACGGAGAAGCGCTACATCCATTCGGAAGGCCATCATGTATGGGTCTCGCTCAACGTCTCGCCGATCTACGACGGCGAGGGCGGCCCGAGCTACCTGATCGCGCAGATCGAGGACATCTCGGACCGTAAGGAGTCAGAGGAGCGGCTCACCCGGCAAGCGCTCCACGATTCCCTCACCGGGCTCCCGAACAGGACGCTCTTCTCCGACCGGGTACGGATGGCCTCGAGCAGGCGGGGGACCCGGGGCTTCGCGATCATCTATCTCGACCTCGACGGCTTCAAGCTGGTCAACGACACGCTCGGTCACGCCGCAGGCGACCAGGTGCTGATCGAGATGGCGCGCCGACTCGAACGGCTGCTGAGGGCCGGCGACACGCTCGCTCGCCTGGGCGGCGACGAGTTCGCACTGCTTTGCGAGGAGGTGTCGGACCAGGAGGTGAGGGCGATCGCGGACCGGGTGATCGAGGCAATGGCCGAGCCCATCGAGGTCCAGGGACGCGCCATCACACAGGCGGCGAGTATCGGGATCGCCCTGTATTCGGCGAAGGCCATCCCGACCGAACCCGACCAGATGCTGGGTGAGGCCGACCTCGCCATGTACCGGGCGAAGGCGGCGGGAAAGTCGCGCTACGCGCTGTTCGAGACCTGGATGCGGGAGGGGGACACCGACTTCAGCGGAATAGAGCTCCAGCTCCGGGACGCCCTCGAGCGGGACGAGATCACCGTCCACTACCAGCCCGAGGTCGATCTGCGAAGCGGCCGGATCACCGGCGCCGAGGCGCTGGTCCGCTGGCGGCATCCGGAGCGCGGACTGCTCGAGCCGGCGAAGTTCCTTTTCGTCGCCGAAGCCAGCGGCCTGATCTCTGAGATCGACGACCTCGTCATGCGAGCGGCCTGCTTCCAGGCGGCCAGCTGGCGCGATCGACTGCCGGAGGGAGACAGGTTCACAGTCTCCGTCAACGTCAGCGAGCGGCGGCTCGCGGATCCCGGCCTGAGCGGCAAGATCGCCCAGGCGATTGCGGACGCGCAGCTGCCGGCGTCCTCCCTCTGCCTGGAGATCGCCGAGCGGGCCGTGATGGATCGCCGGGCGTCGGCCGTCACCGCGCTCCCCGACCTCGAGGAGCTCGGCATCCGGCTGCTGATCGACGACTTCGGCATCGCGATCTCCTCCTTCGGCAGCCTCAACCGGCTGCCTCGGCTGAACGCGATCAAGATCGATGCCTCGTTCATCGCCGGCCTGGGCCGCTCGCGCGAGGACTCGGCTGGGGTCGCCGCCATCATCGGGCTCGCCCACGGGCTCGGGCTGACCGCGCTGGCGGAGGGGATCGAGCGCGAGGAGCAGGTCCGCGAGCTTCAGGCCCTCCACTGCGAGGGCGGGCAGGGCTACTACTTCGCGCGACCGCAGGCGCCCAAGGACCTGGACGAGCTGCTCACCTCCGCGCGGCTGGGGGAGCTGATCTCGTAGGTTGGCCCACGATGTTTGTGGCGGCCGTTGATGGCGAAGCCGGGCACTGAAAGGATGCGCCCGTGGGACGAGTCCGGGAATTCGATCCGCAGGCGCCGCAGGGGCTGCTGCTGAGCACGCTGTCGTGGACGGCCCGTCAGCGCCCGGTGACCTGGTTCCTCGTCAACGTCGGCAACAGGATCGATCCGTACCTGATGAAGGCCAGCGGCGGCCGCCTCAAGACCACCGTCAATGCACCGACGGTCCTGCTCACCCACACGGGCGGGAAGAGCGGCAAGAAGCGCACCACCCCCCTCGCCTACTTCACCGACGGCGACGACGTGGTCCTGATCGCCTCCCGTGGCGGCCACCGCCACCATCCCGCCTGGTACCACAACGTGGTCGCCAACCCCGCGGTCGAGCTCTGGAGCAAGGGCGGCGGTGGCCGGTACCGGGCGAAGGAGGCGACGGGCAAGCAGCGCGAGCGACTCTGGGCCCTGGCCACCGCGTTCTACCCGGGCTTCGACCGCTACCAGGAGCGGGCGGGCGACCGGCGCATCCCGGTCATCGTCTGCAGCCCGGAAAACGACTAGTCCGGGGGCGACGCATCTAGCCTTAGTCCCCCGGAGGGGTGGCAGAGCGGTTGAATGCGGCGGCCTTGAAAGCCGTTAGGGGCCTTCGGTCCCTCGGGGGTTCGAATCCCTCCCCCTCCGTGAGAAAGCCCCGCTAATCGGCGTGCTCGACACCAGATCATGCGAGGCGTTGTGACCAGCGCCGGGCTCGACCCTGCCGGCAAGCGCCATACGCGCATCCGCACCCTTGACTCGCTCAGACATGTCGGCCCGCACCGCCGGGTCGAGATGACTGATGACAGCTTCGGTGTCGCCGCGAAGGGCGGCGTCGTATACACGGCGCACAACCCCAACGTTCTCCTCCGACATCGCCCACGCAGTATCTCCCCATGTAGGGGGGTTCTGTTTTCGGGACGGACCGGACTAGGGTGCCCGGCCCATCCCGATCACCCACCCTTAGTGGCTGCTCAACTGGAAGCAGGCGACGTCGTACTGCGAGACGGCGTGGGCATTACCGTGCGCCGCCGACGGCGTTCCCTCACTTCCGGCGTAGTGGTTCTGGGCGTTCGCGAACCCGGCTGTGCCGAAGCCCGGAGGCGCGGTGCCCCCGCTGGCCGCCAGAGCTTCGCAATCCTGGTTCGGCTGGCCTCTGTTGCCCGTCGAGGTGGCTCCTGCCGGGACCGCCGCGAAGGCAGCGACGACGAGGGAGGCGATTGCGGCCACGATGAATCTGCGCATGGCAGCTCCTTCCATTGGGAGACGGTTGAAGGCGCCTCATGCGGAGCAGGCGCCCGCTCAGTGACTATCCGAGTCGGCCCTAAACGCCTCGTAAGTGATAGGGGAGGGAGAGGGTGCCGAGCCGGAACCGCCGGCTCAAGAAACCGCCGATTGACCGCCGGCGCCCGCCGAAGGAATCAGGCGTGATGCTTGGCCTACTCCGACAGCCCGGCAGCTTCGAGGGCAGCACCTCGATCCATGAATCCCTGCATACGCACCACACGTCCGTCGCGCACTGTGATGACGGCCGCCGTGTAGTTCTCCAACTCGACTCCGCTGCCTCTGCCACGCCGGTATTCGTGAAACAACACGACTACGTGGTCGTCGGCGTCGAGGAACTTCTCAGGCTCGATGCGGCGCTCCTCCCACGCCTCGCCATCCACCACGTCGTACTCGCGGATGACCTCAGCGAGACCGCGGTAGACCCGGCCCTCCTGAACGCCACCGACGGTCCCGTGCAACTCGACCTCGGGATCGACGAGCTCCGCGAGTTGCGTCATGTCCCGTCGCATAGAGGCGTCGAGGAAAGCCTTGACGACGTTCACGTTCTCCTTCGACATCGCCCACGCAGTATCCCCCGCTGAGAACGGGCCGGCGAGGCGGTTGTTGGGCCAGGACTCCAGAAGGAGGAGAAAAGTGACCAGTCCGACCCCAGTGACGATCAACAAGATGGCGCTGAAGGTATCCATGCCTACCTCAGCAAGCGCCCGTCTCGGACTAAAAGTTATGGGCGAAGGGGAGGGGAATGTGAGTCGGGACAGCCGCTTCTCGTCCAAAGCGGCGCCGCGGCTCCGTCGCTCGCCTCGGTCGGCAACCTGATCCGCTCGTCACACGAGCGCTGGGACGGCCGGGGGTATCCGGACGGCCTCGCCGGCGATGAGATCCCGCTCCTGGCTCGCATCATCTTCGCCTGCGACGCCTGCGACGCGATGACGACCGAGCACCCCTACTCGCCTGCCCGGAGCCCCGAGGGGGCCCTCGACGAGATGCGAGACGGCGCCGGCACGCAGTTCGACCCCGATCTCGTGAGGACGCTCGAGCACGTGGTCCGCTCCACGCCTTCCGAGCAGCTCCCTGTCCCGCAGCCCGCGCCGGTCGCCTGACCCGGCCGGCTGTCGCTCAGGAGCGGTCCGCGACAAGGACTCGGGCACGCGGGCATCCTAGGTTCCGTAACGCCGGCACCGCTCGTTGGACTGTGTAATCGACCGGGTTAACCTGGTCGGTAGACAAGGAAGCGAGGTAAGGACTTTGGAGAAGCTCAAGAAGAGCGAGCAGGAGTGGCGCAATGAGCTCACCCCCGAGCAGTACGAGGTCGTGCGCAACAGGGGCACTGAGGCCCCCTTCACCAGCGAGCTCAATGACGTCAAGGAGCCAGGCCAGTTCGTCTGCGTGGCCTGTGGACAGCCGCTGTTCGACTCCGAGAACAAGTTCGACTCCGGCACCGGCTGGCCGAGCTTCGACCGGCCGATGGACGACGAGAAGGTCGAGACCGAGGCCGACAACAGCCTTTTCATGAAGCGCACCGAGGTGCTCTGCTCACGATGCGACGCGCACCTGGGTCACGTCTTCGACGACGGCCCGGCCGACACCACCGGCCAGCGCTACTGCATCAACGGCTGCGCCCTCGAGTTCCGTCCAGAGGACGAGTAGACCGCTTCGCCATCAAGCCGCACGTCCTCAGCTTTGCTTCCGGGCGTGCGGCGCGAGGGCGCCAGCGCCCTGGCAACCCTTAGGCCTTGCCGCCGGCGCCCAAGTAGCTGAACCGCACCGCGAGGGCGACGGCCTCGGTCCGCGTGTCCACCTCCATCCGGGCGATCGCATTCCGGACGTGGGTGTGGACGGTGGCGGGGCTGAGCGAGAGCCGGTCGGCGATCTGCTTGACGCGCAGGCCCTCCGCGAGCAGCTCGAGTATCTCGCGCTCGCGGGGGGTCAGCTCGAGGAGCTTCTCGACCTCGCCGGCGCCTTGGCCGAGCTCGGTGCCGACGAAAGTGCCTCCGCCGGCGACGACCTCGATCGCGCGGGCGATGTCCTGGCTGGGCGCGGACTTGAGCACGTAGCCGGAGGCGCCGGCGCGCAGCGCCAGCGTCAGCAGGTCGGGCTGGGCGTGGGCGGTGAAGATGATGACCCGCGTCTCGGGCCGCACCTTGAGGATGTCCTTAGTGGCGTCGATGCCGTCCTTGCCCGGGAGCTCGACGTCGACGATGCAGACGTCCGGCTCGAGGTCCTTGACGACGTCGACGACCTGCTCACCGGTCTCGGCCTCGCCGACGATCTCGACGCCTTGGATCGATGCCATCCGGGCCTTGATCGCCTCGCGAACGATCTCGTGGTCATCGCAGAGCACTACGCGCTTGGGGATGGTGGGGGTGGAGGAGCTCATCTATGTGGGAATCCTTCGTGGGGTACCAAATTTTTGCAAAGCAACCGGAAGATCCACGCTCCCGTCCTCCCTCTGGCCGTTCTCCAGCAGCGCAATGAGTGTTCTGCCCACGGCGACTGCGGTTCCGTTCAGCGTGTGCACGGGTTCCGGGGATTCTCCTTGCGCGGCACGGTACCGGCTGGACAGGCGTCTTGCCTGGTAGTCGGTGGTGTTGGATGCACTGGTGAGCTCCCGGTAGCGCTTCTGGCTCGGGATCCATGCCTCGCAATCGAACTTCCGGGCCGCCGGGGCGCCCAGATCGCCGACCGCCACGTCCACCACGCGGTAGGGGATCCCGAGCGTGGAGAGGATGCTCTCCTGAATGGCCAGGATCCGCTCGTGCTCCTTGCCCGACGCCCCCGGCTCCACGAAGCTGAACATCTCGACCTTGTCGAACTGGTGAACGCGGAAGATGCCGCGGGTGTCGCGGCCCGCCGCGCCTGCCTCGCGGCGAAAGCAGGTCGAGAACCCCGCGTAGCGCTTGGGCAGCTCGGAGGCGTCCATGATCTGCTGCGCGTGCAGGGCGGCCAGCGAGACCTCCGAGGTCCCCACCAGGAAGAGCTCGTCGCGCGGAACCTCGTAGATCATCTCCCGCTCGCCGGGGAAGTACCCGGTGCCGAAGAGCGCCTGCTCGCGAACGAGGACCGGCGGAACCGCCGGCATGAAGCCCTCGTCACGCAGCCGCTCCATAGCGAACCGCACGAGGGCGAACTCGACCATCACCAGGTCGCCCAGCAGGTAGGCGAACCGCGAGCCCGAGGTCTCGGCCGCCGCCTCCATCTCGATCCAGCCGTGGCGCTGGGCCAGGTCCAGGTGGTCGAGCGGCTCGAACTCGAAGTCCGTGGGCTCGCCCACCTCGCTGAGCGTGACGTTGTCCTCCTCGGTCTCGCCGTCGGGCGCCCGTGGATCAGGGAGGTTCGGCAGCGAGGCGAGCAGCTGGTCGCGCTTCTCATTCGCCTCCGCGAGCTGCGGCTCGAGCTCCTTGAGCTCCGCCTTGAGCGCGCTCGAGGCCTTGCGCGCCTGCTTCACCTCTGGGTCGTCGGCCCTGCCTCCACGGGCGGCCTCCTCGATCTGGCCGGAGAGCTTGTTCTGCTCCGTGCGGATCGCATCGATCCTGGTGTTGAGCTCGCGCCGGCGCTCGTCGGCGGCGAGCAGCTCATCCAGCTGCACGGCGGCGCCCCGCCTCGCCAGCGCCGCGCGTGCCGGGTCGGGATCGCTGCGGATCTGCTTGAGGTCGAGCGTGGCCGGCTCCTCTGGCCGGCTAAGGAGCCGCGGTGGTCGTCGTCGCCTGCGGCGCCGGCGGGTTGACGACGTCCTGTCCTGCGTACTTGGCGACGAACGCCGCAACCTTGTCCGCGTCGGCGCCGACGACGATGTTCTGAGGCATGATCGCTCCCGAGAAGCCGCCGTTGCGGATCGCGTAGATCACGTCGGCCATCGTCTCGTTGCGCTGATCGAGGTTCGGGCCCTGCTGGCGCTCTGAGCGGTTGGAACTCCCTTCGGTCCCGGCTGGAGTCAGGGTGTGGCAGCCCGAGCAGCGCTCGGAGAAGATCTGGGCGCCCTCGTGGGTCGGGTCGCTGGACGGGACCTGGATGCCCTGCGTCCCGCAACCCGCTGCGGTCGCGACCACGGCGACTGCGATCAGTAGAAATGCCCCTCGCACGCGGCGGGGATCATATGCGGAAGCAGCGGGAGATCCGCCGCCGGACGGCGCATCCCCGTAGGTTTCAGGCATGGCCGGCGATGGAGTCTCCGCGGAGCAATTCCGCGAGGCGCTGGGCACCTACGCCACGGGGGTGACGGTGGTGACGGCAATCGGCCCTCACGGGCCGTCCGGGGCGACCGCCAACGCGGTCACCTCCCTGTCGCTCGACCCGCCGATGATGCTGGCCTGCCTCGACCGCGGCTCCCGCACCCTCACCTCGGTCCGTGCCCAGGGGCGCTTCGGCGTGAACGCACTGGCCGCCGGTCAGGATGAGCTCGCGCGCCGGTTCTCCGGCAAGGGCCCGGAGCCGGAGAAGTGGGAGGCCGTCGAGTGGTCGGAGAGCGGCGAGTTGCCCAGACTGTCGGGCGCCATCCTCTGGGTCGCGTGCGAGCTCCGTGACCTGATCGACGGCGGCGACCACCTGATTCTGACCGGCAACGTGCTCGACGTCGAATCTCGAGATGGCCAGCCGCTCCTCTTCCATCGCGGCGACTACCGGGACCTGCTGGCGGAGTCCTAGGAGACGCCATTTGGCGCTTTGCCTCCGCATAGGTGAGACAAAGCGCCGGTTCTCATGTCGTGAACGCCGACCAGCCCCGCGGTCCCGAACTGGAGCAGTTGGTGGGGCCGCCCGGGAAATCGAGCTGATCGACCCTCAGGATCCCGTTGGCGACCACCCTCCCCCTGCCCTGTCGCTTGAAGATCTTGCCGCTGAAGGTTCCGGTGAAGCCGCTGAACCCGGTGGCGAAGTGGAAGCTGTAGCGGTTGGCCTTCGGCTTGCGGGCGACCGGCGGCGGCTGCTTCGTCACCTTGACCTGAGTCTGGATTGTGGTGGTGAGAATCGCCTCGGCGCCGCCCTGCCCTGGGGAGTTGGTGCAGCTGAGGGGCATCTTCTCCGTCTCGACCAACACCACCTGTCGGGGTGTGAACTTCCTCTTGGCGCCCCGCGTGTTCTTGAAGACGACGTCGAAGCCGATCTGTCCGCCGTCCCGCGGGGGAGCCCCGACCTGGGAGAGATCGCCCTGGAAGTGCCGGAGCTGGCTCGCCGCCTCAGCGCCCGGCGCTACCAGCGCCAGCGCGAGGAGCGAGGCGGAGCCTGCGATCAGTGCGAGTTTCATCGCTCTCTCTAACACTCGCGTACACGTCAGAGAGCGTGCCCGCGATAGGCGGCTCGATTGGCGAATTCCTGGCGCATAGCGACAGGAAGTCGCCAAGGCCGCTCAGGTCAATGCCCGGAAGAGGGCGTTCGCTGCCTTCCGGCTCCCCTCGACCGCCACCTCCCCGTTCTCGAGCGCCTTCCCCAGCAGGGTTCCGCCGAAGACCACGGAGGCGATCGCGTTCGGATTGGCCCGGATCGTGGCATCCGCGTCCTTTGCCTCACCGCGCTCCGCTTCGAACTGCCCCCCCTTCACCGAGATTTTGAAAGGGATCTCCCCCAAGCGAAGCTCGTAACTCGCCTCGAGGCCGCCGGCCTCGGCGGGATCAAAGGTCGACTTGAGCGCTAGGACCAGCGAGTCCGGTCCCATCTCGGCGTCCCGTGGGAAGGACGGTGAGCCGCTCGCCCAGCGCCCGAGGGCGAGCACGGCCGGTTCCAGCTCCCGCCCCCACGCCGTCAGCTCGTATACCTGGGCGGCGGCGGGCGGAGCGAGCCGGCGGCGGGCCACGATGCCGGACTCCTCCAGCTCGCGCAGCCGCTGCCCGAGCACGTTGGGGCTGATGTCGGGAATCCCGGCGCGCAGATCGGTGAAGCGCTTCGGCCCGAGGAGGAGCTCTCGGACGACGAGGAGCGCCCAGCGTTGCCCGAGCAGATCGGAGGCATGCGCGATCCCGCAGCCATCGAGTTTTGCCCGGGTACGTGTCACGCCTCGACTTTACTAGCCGGTAATCCTGGAAAGCAACTTAATAGTTGTTTTTTAGGACTACCTGGTACGGTTCGGTCGATGATAGGACGGCTCGGAGGCCTATCCGCAGAGGCCGGCAGACGAGTGGCGGCACTTCCACGACTGCACGAGGAGGACGGCAAATGAGCGAACGAGACGGATTCCAGAACGGCGTCCCCTGCTGGGTGGACACCTGGCAGCCCGATGCTGATGCCGCAATGGCCTTCTACACGCGGCTCTTCGGCTGGGAGGCCGAGGACACGATGCCCGAGGACGTGGAGGGCACGCACTACATGTGCAGGCTGCGCGGGCGCGACGTGGCCGCCATCGCCTCCCGTCCTGACGCCTCCCCGGATGTCACTACCTGGACCACCTACGTCTGGGTCGATGACGTCGACGCGACCGTCGCGAAGGCGACCGAGGCCGGCGGAAGCGTCCTCGTGGAGCCATTCGACGCCCTTGACGGCGGGCGCATAGCCGTGATCGGCGACCCCGCCGGCGCCGCGATCGGCATCTGGCACCCCGGCACGCACAAGGGAGCTCGACTCGTCAACGAGCCGAGCGCCTACGCGATGAGCGGGCTGATGACCAACGACCCGGAGGGCGCCAAGCGCTTCTACCCCGTGGTCTTCGGCTGGGGCATGCAGAGCTTTGAAATGGACGGGGCCGAGGTGACGATGTGGACGGTTCCCGGCTACGTCGGGGGCGAGCCAAAGCAGCCCGTCCCTCGCGACGTGGTCGCGACGATGCTGCCCTCGAGCGCCGATTGGGAGGGGCCGCCGCCCCACTGGGGCGTCGACTTTTGGATCGCGGATCTCGATCAGGCTGCCGCGAAGATTCCTGAGCTCGGCGGCCAGGTGTTGGCGGCGCCGTACGACGTGCCCAACACCGGCCTCAGGCAGGGCGCCTTCATGGATCCGCAGGGCGCGACGTTTTCGCTCACCCAGCCGCCCGGCGCCTATTAGAAGGCTGAGCTCGTCCCCGCGGCCCGCAGCGCCAGCAGGAAGATGACCAGGCAGGCGGTCGCCATGATTCCCGTCTCGCGGCGGACGATCGCGTAGGCGATCTGCGTCTGGCGCTCCTCGGGCAGCGAGCGGAACTCGAGGTCGCCGAGCTCCTGGGCGGCAGACCCGGCGCGGACCAGTTCGGCGAGCAGCGAGACGACCAGCGGCAGCGCCCCATAGAGGTAGTGCAGCTCGCTGGCGTGGTGCCCGGTGAAGGCGAGCAGCAGGCCGAGCAGCGCCTGCAGCATCACGGTCACCTGCGCGACCCGCAGCGCATACCAGAAGCCGTTCGAGGGCTTGCTCTCCAGCCAGGAGTACCCGCCCCACACTCCCGCCACGAGGTTGGCGGCGATCAGACAGACCCCGACGACGAGATGGACTTCCGGCACGGCCGCGGCAGCTTAGAGCGGCGGGTGCCCCGAAAGCCGCTCGAAAGGGTCGGGATTCGGCTTGCTGATGCGGAAAAGCACTATGTAACACCTTGCTACAAAGTCCGGGTCGCGGTGGTATAACGCCCAAGCGGACCGTGCTTCAAAGCTACCTCCCAGTCCTCGTATTCGCCGGCCTAGGGGTCATCGTGGGAGGCGCCTTCGCACTGTTGAACTCGGTGATCGGGCCGAAGCGCCCGAACCCGATCAAGGGACAGCCGTACGAGTGCGGGCTGCCCTCCCACATCACTCGCACGTTCCGCTTCGGGGTCAGCTTCTACATGATCGCGATGCTGTTCATCCTGTTCGACATCGAGGTCGTCTTCCTGTACCCGGTCGGCGTCCTCGTGCACGCCACGAAGAGCGTTTTCGTCCTCGTGGAGATCCTGGTGTTCGTCGTGCTCTTGCTCGTCGCCCTGGTCTTCGTCTGGCGTCGAGGAGCGCTCGATTGGAAGTAGAGAGGGAGAGCCTCCGAGCCCGCCAGCTGCGCGCCCGCGACCTGCTACGCGGGGATCTCGAGGGGCGCGACCTCGAGGAGTACGTCGAGGAGCGGCTTCTCACCACCACACTGGAGAACGCGCTGAACTGGGGCCGGGCCAACGCCATCTTCCCCCTGACTTTCGGCCTCGCCTGCTGCGCAATCGAGCAGATCTCGCTGGTCACCTCGCGCTACGACATCGCCCGCTTCGGGGCCGAGGCGTTTAGAGCCACGCCGCGGCAGGCGGATCTGTTGATCCTCTCGGGCCGGGTCTCAATCAAGATGGCGCCGGTCGTCCGCCGGGTCTACGACCAGATGCTCGAACCAAAGTGGGTGATGGCGATGGGAGCGTGCTCGTCGTCCGGGGGAATGTTCGCCAACTACGCCGTAGTCCAGGGCGCCGACAAATTCATGCCGGTCGACATCCACGTCCCCGGCTGCCCACCGCGGCCGGAGGCCGTACTGCACGGTCTGAACAAGCTGCAGCGGCTGGTCCGCGGCCAGCCGGATCTCGGATGGCGCCAGCGCTACAACGCGGTCGGCACCGAGGAGTGGGCCCGCTTCGAGACCGGCGGGCCGACGCCCGAAGCAATCGAGCGAGCAGCCAAGGCGGTGAAGGATGCCTGACGCCCCCGGGCTGGAGCTGATCGCCCAGGGGATCGAGGAGGGGCGACAGGGAACCGTGATCGAGACCTCGCTCGAGCACGGCAAGGCGACCCTGATCGTCAACCCGGATGGGGTTCTCCACGCGCTCAGCTGGCTGCGGGACACACCCGAACAGGGCTACCGGTTCCTCTCGAGTCTGCACGCCGCCGACTACCTGCCGGCCACCCCCCGCTTCGCGGTCCACTACGAGCTGCTCTGCCGGGAGCGGATGGAACGGGTCAACGTCAAGGCCCTGCTCGCCGACCCGGCGGCCGGCGACGAATCGAATGGCGCCGACCCGACGGAGAACCTGCCGGAGCTCGACTCCTGTGTGGCCATGTATCCGACGGCCGAGTTCCAGGAGCGAGAGGCCTACGACTTCTTCGGAATCGTCTTCCGCGGCCACCCCGATCTGCGCCGCATCGCAATGCCCGAAGACTACGTAGGCTGGCCCCAGCGCCGCGACTTCCCGATCGGGGGCGAACCGGTGCTCTACACACACAACGAGATCGAAGTCCCGCGCTGGTTCGAGTGATGGCCGACGAGATTTTCAGGGACGAAGCGGACATCACCGAACGGGGCGTCGACCGGCTTACCGAGGACGCGTCGGGGGCGCTCGTTGATGCCGCCGCCGAGTTCGCCGACAGCGAGCTCGAGGGGCCGGGCCTCGAGCCCGAGCAAGAGGTCCTGACGATCAACATGGGGCCGCACCACCCGGCCACTCACGGAGTGCTGCGGCTGATCGTGACGCTGCAGGGCGAGCGGGTCATCGAGCTGAAGCCGATCATGGGCTACCTGCACACCGGGATCGAGAAGTCCTGCGAGGACAAGAGCTACTGGAAGGTCATCCCGTTCGTGGAGCGGATGGACTATCTCTCCTATTTCTTCCAGATGGAGGCCTTCTGCGGCTGCGTCGAGCGTTTGGTGGAGCTGGAGATACCGCCGCGCGCGCAGTACCTGCGCGTGCTCCACATGGAGCTCGACCGGATCATGTCCCACCTGGTCTGGTTGGGCACGACGGCGCTCGACATCGGTGCGATCTCGATGCTCTGGTACTGCTTCCGCGAGCGGGACACGATCCTCGACCTGTTCGAGATGTCGGCGGGACAGCGGATGCACACCCGCTACTTCCAGGTGGGCGGCGTCTTCGAGGACATCCCGGTCGGCTTCGAGCAGAAGGTGCGCGAGTTCTGCGCCGTGATGCCGAGCCGGATCGACCAATTCGAGGCTCTGCTCGACCGCAATGAGATCTTCCTGCGCCGGACGCGCGACGTCGGCATCGTCTCGCGCGAGCGGCTGGTCGAGCTCGGCGTCACCGGCCCGCTGCTGCGAGCCGCGGGCGAGCCCTGGGACATGCGCAAGAGCCCCGGTTACCTCTGCTACGGCGACTTCGACTTCCGGATTCCCGTCGGGACCGTGGGCGACGGCTACGACCGCTACCGGGTCCGCGTGCAGGAGATGCGGGAGTCGGTGCGGATCATCGAGCAGGCGCTCGACGGGCTGCCCGAGGGCCCCTGGATCGCCGACGACCGCAAGTACGTGCTGCCGCCCCGGGACGAGCTCTCCACGTCGATGGAGGCGCTGATCCACCACTTCAAGCTCGTCACGGAGGGCTACCGGGTGCCGCCGGGCGAGCTCTACTACTCGATCGAGTCGCCGCGGGGCGAGCTCGGGTGCTTCGTCCTCGCCGACGGCTCCTCGAAGCCGGCCCGCGTCCACTTCCGCGATCCGTCCTTCGTCAACATGCAGGCCCTGCGCGACATGTCGGTCGGCGGCCTGATCGCCGACCTGATCCAGAACCTGGGGATGCTCGATCCGATCATCGGGGGTGTCGACCGGTGAGCCCGCTGATCCCCAAGGGGAAGCGGCCCTGGACCACGGATCCCGGGCACATCCACGACGCGCCCGAGCCGCCGTGGGTGCCAGGGCGCTCCGCAAGACGAAGGAGCGACCCGTGAGATGGGCCAGGAGCAGGTGGGCGTTGACATCCCTCCCGATGAGATCGAGGTGATCCAGGCCAGCACGGAGGAACGTCAGCCGCACGGCGAGCCCGCCCCGGTCCCCGAGCCGGCGGAGGTCGAGGTGCCGCGCGCACTTGCAGAGGAGATCCGGCGCGCGATGAAGCGCTACCCGCAGAAGCGCTCGGCCGCGATGCCTGCGCTCTGGGCGATCCAGCGGCGTTACGGCTGGTGCAGCCCCGAGGGAATCGAGCAGGCCGCCGCAGTGATGGGCGTGACGCCGGGATATCTCGAGTCGGTGGCCAGCTTCTACGACCTCTTCCGCCTCGAGCCCCGGGGCGACCATCAGGTCCTGGTCTGCACCAACATCAGCTGCTGGCTGCGTGGCGCCGATGGGCTGCTCCAGGCCTTCTCCGACGCCGGCGGCGTCGACGGGCAGGGGACCTCCGAGGACGGGCAGCTCTTCGTCCAACGATTCGAGTGCTTGGGGGCCTGCGACATCGCGCCGATGGCCTCCATCGACGAGCGGTTCTACGGCCCGCTCACCGAGGGCGACGCCGCTGCAGCGGTGGAGCAGCTCCGCGGCGGCAATGAGGTCCTCCCCGAGAAGCGGATCGAGGACCGTGGCGCCGCCGGCGGGCCGCGCGGGTCGGGCGACAAGCGCATCGCGCGGCACCCGGTCAACAAGGTCACCCGACCCGGCACAACCACGAAGGGGAAGAGCTGATGCCCCCGCTGAAGGCCGAGGAGACGCGCCTGCTCTTCCGGAACATCGACGAGCCCGGGTTGGCAGCCATCAGGACCTATCGTAAGTTCGGCGGCTACCAGTCGATCCGCAAGGCGTATGGGGACATGACGCCCGAGGAAGTCCTCAAGGAGCTCGAGGACTCTGGCCTCCGCGGCCGCGGCGGCGCCGGCTTCTCGATGGGCAAGAAGGCCTCGTTCCTGCCGCGGGGCGACATGGACAAGTACCTGTGCTGCAACGCCGACGAGTCCGAGCCGGGCGCCTTCAAGGACCGCGAGCTGATGCAGAAGAACCCGCACCAGCTGATCGAGGGGATCATCATCGCCGCCCGCGCCGCTGCGGCGAATCGCTGCTTCATCTACATCCGCGGCGAGTACGACCTGCAGGGCGACATCCTCGAGCGGGCCGTGGAGGAGGCCTACGAGGCCGGATTCCTGGGCGAGGACGTGCTCGGCAGCGGCGAGCAGGTCGAGCTCGTCGTCCACCGCGGCGCCGGTGCCTACATCTGCGGCGAGGAGACCGCGCTGCTCGACTCGCTGGAGGGCAAGCGCGGCAACCCGCGGCTGAAGCCACCGTTCCCTGCCGTCCAGGGCCTCTACGACGGGCCGACGCTGATCAACAACGTCGAGACCCTCTCCAACGCGCCGCACATCATCGCCTCGGGTGCCGACTGGTTCAAGAGCTTCGGCACGGAGCAGTCCCCGGGCACCAAGGTCGTCTCCGTCTCCGGAGACGTGCAGCGGCCGGGCAACTACGAGGTCGAGCTCGGGATCGAGACCAAGAGGCTGATCAACGGGCTCGCCGGCGGACCGCTCCAGGGACGCCAGATCAAGGGCATCTTTCCCGGCGGCTCCTCGTCACCTGTGCTGCTCCCCGAGGAGTGCCTCGACATTCCCTACAGCTTCGAGGCGATGCAGGAGGCGGGGTCGATGCTCGGCTCCGGCTCGATCATCGTCTTCGACGACACCACGAGCGTGGTCGAGCTGGCGCTGCGGACCGCGCGCTTCTACCACCACGAGTCGTGTGGCAAGTGCACGCCCTGCCGCGAGGGCACCAACTGGACCGTGAAGATGCTCGAGCGGATGATCCGCGGCGAGGCGACGCCGATCGATCTCGAGACGGTGGCCTCCGTCCAGACCAACATCATCGGCAACTGCCTCTGCGTGCTCGGCGACTCGATGGCGATGCCGGTCGGCTCGATGGTGGAGAAGTTCCGCGGCGAGTTCCTGGAGGCGATCCAGCACGTTGATGCGAGGGCGCGCGACAGCGCGACCCGTCAAATGTCAGGGCTGGCAGCGTGACCAGGCAGATCCGCAACCACGTCTCGCTGGTGGTCGACGGCCGCGAGGTCACCGCGCCCGAGGGCACGATGCTCGTCGACGCCGCGAAGCATGGCGACATCGAAATCCCGGTCTTCTGTTACGAGCCCAAGCTTGGCGACCCCGTCGGCGCCTGCCGGATGTGCCTGGTGGAGATCGAGGGGATGCCCAAGCTGCAGACTGCCTGCTCGACCGCGATCCGCGACGGGATGGTCGTCTATTCGCAGACCGACCGGGTGAAGGAGGCGCAGAACGCGGTCGTCGAGTTCCTGCTCGTCAACCACCCGCTCGACTGCCCGGTCTGCGACAAGGGCGGCGAGTGCCCACTCCAGGACATCGCGATGGGCTGGGGCCCGGGCAAGAGCCGCTTCACCGATCCCAAGCGGCACTTCCAGAAGCCGCTCGAGCTCTCGCCGCTGGTGGCGATCGACCGCGAGCGCTGCATCCTCTGCTACCGCTGCGTCCGCTTCAGCCAGGAGGTGGCCGAGGACGAGCAGCTGCAGCTCCTGGAGCGCGGCGACAAGAGCTTCGTGGGCACCTTCGATGAGCGGCCGTACATCGCGCCCTTCCATGGCAACATCACCGAGCTCTGCCCTGTCGGCGCCCTGACCTCCTACACCTACCGGTTCCGAGCGCGGCCCTGGGACATCGAGGACGCCGGCTCGATCTGCACGCTCTGTCCATCTCAATGCAACGTCAAGTTCACGGTTCGCGACGAGCGGGTCCTACGGATCCTCGCTCGCGACAACACCGAGGTCGACGACGGCTGGCTATGCGACAAGGGCCGCTTTGCCTTCCAGATGTTCAACTCGTCGGACCGGATCACGCGGCCGATGGTCCGCGCCGGCGATGGCAGCCTCAGCCCGATCGGCTGGGACGACGCGGTCAGGAAGGTCGCCGACGGGATCCGCGGCGCTGGTGAGAAGGCCGCCGCCCTGGTCGGCGGCGGGACCTCCAACGAAGAGGGCTGGCTCGTTCAGAAGATTCTTCGAGACGCGGGATCTTCGAACGTCGACTCATCGGCGAACCCAGTCCTTCGCATCGACCTCGCCAAGTTCTCGCGGCCAGAGATGAGCCTGCGAGTGGCGGACATTGATCATGCGGACGCGATCGTGGTGATCGGCGTGGATCCGCTCCACGAGATGCCGATCCTCGATCTGCGGATCCGCAAGGCGGTCCGGCGCTCGGAAGCCAACTTGATTGTCGCCTCGGAGCGGCCCACCGCTCTTGATGGCGGCGCGACCGAGACTGTCCGCTACGCCCCCGACGACGCCGCCTCATTCGTCAGCGGGCTGGCCGGAGCGCTCGGCGCCGAGGGCTACGACACCGACGGGCCGTTCAAGAAGGAGACCGCTGCCATCGCCCAGGTCCTGCGCGACGCCCCCGACCAGGCGATCATCTGGGGCGAGCGGCTTTGGCGAGATCCGGTTGCGGTGAGCGCCCTCCACGCCTGCGCCCGCGCTCTGGAGATGCACCAGCGCATCGGCCCGGGGCTGCTCGAGGTTCCGGAAGAGGCAAACGCGCGCGGCCTGCGCGAGGTTGGCTGTCTGCCAGACGCCAAGCCTGGGCTAGAGCACACCGAGTTTGGGTTCAGGAGCTCGGAAATCAAGGAAAACCTTGCGGCCCACGAGCTCGGGTTCGTCCTGCTCGCCAATTGCGACCCGGTTCGAACCCATCCTGACTCTGAGGGCTGGCGGCAAGCGCTTGCCGGCAACTTCGTCGTCTCGATCGCCTCCTTCGAGGATGAGTCAACCCGCCACGCGAACATCGTTATCCCCGCGGAAACCTTCGCCGAGAAGGAGGGCACGGCGACCCATCCGGACGGACGGATCCAGCGCCTACGGCGCAACGTTCCGCTGCCCGAGGGAATGATTCCCGGCTGGCGGTTCCTGGCGGCAGTAGCCGCGGAACTCGGCAGCGACCTTACGCCCGAGTCCCCCGCCGAGGTCTTCGACGCGCTCTCAAAGGAGGTGTCGTTCTACGACACGATCACGTATGAGGAGATCGGCGGGACCGGGCTCCGCTGGGCCGATCGTGATCCAGGGGCATCCTGGACTCCGCCCGAAGGGCCGGCCGTCGCGAGCATGGCGGGGGTACGGGCCCTTCCCGACGAAGGGCTGGTGCTCGGCACGTACAGAGATCTCTGGGCCGCCGATGTCACCAAGCGCAACCCGGCCCTGCGCTTCCTGATGCCAAAGCAGAAGCTGGAACTGCACGCGAAGGATGCCGAGCAGCTCGAACTCGGGAATGGCGACGAGGTCACGGTGGCCGTAAATGGCCACAGCGTCGAGGCCACCGTCGCAATTCGAGAGCGCATGAGGCAGGGCGCTGCGTTTCTGATCGAGGGGACCGACGAGGGCAATGCCAACGTGCTCACCAACGGCGTTCCGCAGCAAATCCGGGTGAGCAAGCGATGAGCCTTCCAATCCATCTCCCGCTCGCCGAGGTCGACTACACCGAGGCCGTCTGGGTGATGGTCGTGAAGTCGATCGTGATCTTCCTCGGCGTCTTTTCGATCGTCCCGGTGCTGACGGTCGCCGAGCGAAAGCTGATCGGCCGCTTCCAGAACCGCTACGGCCCGAACCGCGTCGGTCCCGTCGGTCTGGTCCAGCCGCTGGCCGACATCGTCAAGCTCGCCGGCAAGGAGATGTTCCGGCCCAAGGCCGCTGTCCCGTTCCTGTTCGCGATCGCCCCGGCGATCGTGATCTTCTCGGGGATCGTCACGCTCGCGATCCTGCCGTTCGGGAACGTCCAGGATGGGCTCGGCCTCTACGGGATCGACGTCTCCATCGGCGTCCTCTACTTCTTCGCCTTCGGCTCGCTCTCGTTCTACGGGCTGCTGCTGGCCGGTTGGTCCTCGGGCTCGAGGTACAGCTTTCTGGGCGCGATGCGCTCGGCGGCGCAGCTGATCTCCTACGAGGTCTCGATGGGGCTTTCGCTCCTCGGCGTCGTGATGATGACCGGCTCGCTCTCTCTCACCCACGTCGTCGACGCGCAGGGGGAGATCTGGAACGTCATCCCGCAGATCGTCGGCTTCCTGATCTTCATGGTCGCCGGCTTCGCCGAGACCAACCGGGCGCCGTTCGATCTTCCGGAGGCCGACGCCGAGCTGGTGCAGGGCTACATGACCGAGTACGGCGGGATGCGCTTCGGGTCCTACCTGCTCGCCGAATACCTGGAGATGTTCGTGGTCTCGGGGATCGCGGTCACCTTCTTCCTCGGCGGCTGGATGGGGCCGGGCCCCGGCTGGCTCGATCCGGTCTGGATGGTGGTGAAGACGCTCGCGCTGGTCTGCTTCTTCATCTGGGTCCGGGCGACGCTGCCGCGCCTCCGCTACGACCAGCTCATGGCGCTCGGCTGGAAGGTGATGCTGCCGCTGGCGACACTGAACATCCTGGTCACCGCGGTGATCGTGACGGTGAGCTGATGGAGGCGAAGCTCAACAAGGAGAAGACCGACTGGAGCGCGTTCCCCTACCTGGAGAGCGCAGAGGACGTGATCTCGGTCCAGCGGGGGCCGAAACCGGGCGGGGCCGGTGGCGCCTACCGCGCCTTCGGTGAGACGCTCCGCGGCCTGCGGACGACCTTCGGCCGGGTGCTCGAGGGGCCGGTGACGATCCAGTACCCGGAGGAGAAGACCCCGGTCTACCCGCGCTTCCGCGGCCGGCACAAGCTCCACCGCTTCGAGGACACCGGCCTCGAGAAGTGCGTCGGCTGCTCGCTCTGCGCCGCCGCCTGCCCCGCCGACTGCATCCGGGTCGTCGCGCAGGAGAACGATCCGAACCACCGCGTCTCCGCCGGCGAGCGCTACGCAGAGGTCTACGAGATCAACCTCTCTCGCTGCATCTTCTGCGGTTACTGCGAGGTGGCCTGCCCCTTCGACGCGATCACGATGGGTCACGACTATGAGCTGTCCGACTACAACCGCTCGGACCTGATCTTCACGAAGGAGATGCTGCTCGCCGAGCCGATCGACCGGACTCCGCTGCGGACGGAGGGCGAGTGAGTTGATCCAGGTCTGCTTCTTCCTGGGAGCGATCGGCTGCCTCGGCGGCGCGATCGCCGTTATCGCCCTGCGCAATCCCTTCTACAGCGTCCTCGCCCTGATCGTCCACCTGATCTCGCTGGCCGGACTCTTCCTGCTGCTCCAGGGCGAGTTCCTGGCCGCCGCGCAGATCGTGGTCTACGCCGGCGCCGTGATGGTGCTCTACGTCTTCGTCGCCGCCTATGTCGGCAACGTGGACGAGCCGCTCTGGGAGCCGATCCCGGGCCAGCGCTTCATCGCTCCCGTGCTCGGACTCGCCCTCTTCGTCGAGCTGGCAATCGCGATCACCGGATCGGGCCTGCAGGCGATCGACACCCGCGGCCCGACGGTCGAGCTCGGGTTCGGCTCCCCTTCGGCGATCGGCCGTCTCCTGCTCGAGCGCTTCCTGATCGCCTTCGAGGCCGCGTCCCTCCTGCTCCTCGTGGCCGCGGTAGGAGCTGTTGTCCTGGCAGGCCGACACCGGGTCGAGGACGCCTGATGGACATCACCTGGTACCTCGTCCTCTCCGCGCTGCTCTTCGCGGTCGGCGTCTCAGGCGTCCTCTTGCGCCGCAGCCCGCTGGTGATCCTGCTCTGCCTCGAGCTGATGCTGAACGCCGGCAACCTGGCGCTGCTCGCCTTCTCGCGCTCGCTGGGCAACCAGGACGGGCAGGTATTCGCCCTGATCGTGTTAGTGATCGCCGCCTGCGAGGTGGTCGTGGGCCTGGGGATCATCGTCGCCGCCTATCGGCGCCGCATCCCGCTCAACGTCGACGACCTGCGCAGCCTCAGGGGCTGATCCCGTGTCCGCGACCGCGTTCGGCTGGCTGGTGCTCGCCTTCCCGCTCGCCGGGACGCTGATCGTCAGCCTGGGCTGGCGCTGGCTCCCGGGCCGCGCGGCGGGCTGGATCGCGACCGGGATGATCGGCCTCGCCTTCGCCGCCTCGATCGGTGCACTGGTCCAGTTGCTCGGCGATCCGGTAGACGCCCGCCAGCACACCTCCTCGCTCTACGACTATGCGAGCGCGGCCGGGCTCGACATCAAGCTCAACGTCCTGGTCGACCCGCTCTCGGTCTACATGTGCCTGATCGTCAGCGGGGTGTCGATGCTGATCCATCTCTACTCGATCAGCTACATGACCTCGGACCGGGGCTTCAACCGCTTCTTCGCGTACCTCAACTTCTTCGTCTTCTCGATGCTGCTGCTGGTCCTGGCGGGCAACCTGATCCTGCTGATCGTCGGCTGGGCCTTCGTCGGCTTCGCCTCCTACGCGCTGATCAGCTTCTGGTACCGGCGCACCACCGCCACCCGCGCGGGGATGAAGGCCTTCGTCATCAACGTGGTCGGCGACGTCGGCATGGTGCTGGCGGCCTTCTTCATCTTCCGGGACCTCGGCACGTTCGACCTGCTCTCGATCTTCAGCAAGGCGCAGGACACGTTCCACACCAACCAAGGCGTCGTCGTCGCGATCTGCTGCCTGCTGCTGGTCGGCGCCTTCGCCAAGTCGGCCCAGGTCCCGCTCCACACCTGGCTTCCCGATGCGATGGAGGGCCCCACCCCCGTCTCCGCCCTGATTCACGCGGCGACCATGGTGACCGCCGGCGTCTACCTGATCGCGCGCTTCCACCCGCTTTTCGAGATCGCCCTCACCGCCGCGGACATCGCCGCCTTCGTCGGACTCGCCACCCTGCTGATCGCCGCCACGATCGCGCTGGTCGTCACCGACTTGAAGCGGATCATCGCCTACTCGACCATGAGCCAGATCGGGTACATGGTCATGGGGGTCGGGATCGGCGCCTACTCGGAGGGGCTCTTCCACCTGATGACCCACGCCTTCTTCAAGGCGCTCCTCTTCATGGCGGCGGGCTCGGTGATCGGGGCGATGGCGAACCGCCAGAACATCGACCTGATGGGCGGCTTCCGCAGGGCGATGCCGTTTACCTCCGCGATGCTCCTGATCGGAGCGCTCGCCCTCGCGGCCTTCCCGCTCACCTCCGGCTGGTTCTCCAAGGACGAGATCCTCGACTTCGCGGCGTACCGCGGTGGCTTCTACGTGATCTTCAGCATCGGCGGCTACATCGGCGCGCTGCTGACCGCCTTCTACGCCTTCCGGATCGGATTCCGCGTCGTCTTCGGCCAACCCGTGGAGGAGGCGAGGGAGCTCGAGGGAGGCCATATCCACCACGCCGAGCCGGCCAACCCCGCCACCGGAGAGAAGGAGGACACCGACGTCGGCTTCCCCGGTCCTACGCATCAGATCGCCGAGCGGGAGTGGCCGATGAAGATCGCGATGAGCATCCTCGGGTTCGGAGCGCTGTTCGCCGGCTTCATTCAGATCCCGGGCGTCGACGACGTGGTCCACAGGTTCCTACACGGGTCCTTCCTCGACTCCAAGCTCTACGAGCAGGGGCCGAGCACGACGGCGGCCTATCACGGCCTGCTGATCGGCGGCCTGATCTCAGTGCTCGGCATCGCCATCGCCTACTACGCCTACCTGCGGAATACGGGCTGGACGGCGGCGCTCCAGAAGCGCTTCCCCTGGCTCCACGACTTCCTCGAGCGCAAGTGGTACTTCGACGAGGCGATCGACATCCTGGTCGTCCGCCCGGCCCTCGCGATCGGCCGCTGGTCGAATGCGATCTTCGAGCGGTACGTGGTCCAGGGGCTGGTGGTCGCCGTGACCGACCTGGTTCGCGGCGCCAACGCAGGCGTGCGGGGCGTCCAGTCCGGTTACCTCCGCTCCTACGCCCTGCTGCTGGTCACCGGGTTCGCCGGACTCGGCCTCTACTTCCTCCTGCAGAGCTCATGAGGAGCGCCCCGTGATCCAGATCCTGCTCTGGGCCCCCCTCGCCGCCGGGCTCGTCGCCTGCGCTATGCCGCAGCGGCTGACCGGCTGGGCGGGTGCCCTGGGATGCCTGGTGACCCTCGTCCTGGCGATCGTCGTCGTCGCCGGCTTCGATCCATCCGGCGGCCTTCAGCACACCGTCGACGAGAGCTGGATCCCGGGCCTCGGTGTCCGCTACCAGCTCGGCGTCGACGGCATCAGCCTCTTCCTGGTCCTGCTCACCGCCGTCCTCTGGTTCGCCGCGACCGTCTGGTCGGCAATCAACCCTCCCGAGCGGCCGCGTAACTACTTCCTCATGTTCGGGCTGGCGGAGACCGCGGTCCTCGGCGCATTCCTGGCTCAGGACCTGATCCTCTTCGTCCTCTTCTTCGACCTGATGCTGATCCCGTTCTATTTCCTGTTCGGGAGTTGGGGAACCGATCACGCGGGGCGGCCAGAGGAGGACGAGGGCCCGATCAAGCCACAGCCGGCGGTGATCAAGATGATCGTCTACACGCTGGTCGGCTCGCTGCTGATGCTGGTCGGTGCGATCGCAACCGGGATCCTGACCGCGAACGGCGGTCCGATCGACTTCAACATCCAGCACCTCGCCGCGCATCCGCTCGGCAGCGGCAGCCAGTACTGGATCTTCTGGTTCTTCGCCGCGGCCTTCCTGGTGAAGATGCCGGCTTTTCCCCTCCACGCCTGGATGCCGGACGCCTACCGGGTGGCGCCGCTTCCGGCGCTGGCGCTCTTCTCGGGCGTCCTCTCCAAGGTCGGCGCCTATGGCTTCCTCCGGATCGTCCTGCCGATCTTGCCCACCGCGACCAACCACTTCCAGGAGGTGATCCTCCTGATCGCGGTTGCCTCGATCCTCTACGGATCGGTGATGGCGTTCACCCAGACCAGCGCGCGCCTGATCCTCGGCTACTCCTCGATCGCGCAGCTCGGCTTCATCACGCTCGGCATCTTCAGCCTGCGCCCCGACGGCGCGGACGGAGCCGTGCTCAACATGGTCAACCACGGACTGGTGATCGCCCCGCTGATGCTGATCGCCGTCCTGCTGGTAGCCCGAACCGGCAGCGATGACATCACCAAGATGGGCGGCCTGGCGCTGAGGGCACCGATCCTCGCCGCCCTCTTCCTGATCTCCACCCTCGCCCTGCTGGCCATGCCCGGCTCGGCCAACTTCATCGGCGAGTTCTACATCCTCAACGGGATCTTTCAGGAGAAGATCGTCTTCGCCTTGGTGGCCGCGATAGGCATCGCGATGGCCGCCTACTACGCGCTGCGCCTCTACCAGCGCGCGATGCACAACCGCAAGCCCGACGGGATCGAATCCCGTGAGATCGGCTGGAGCGAGGGCGCCGTCGTCGGCGGCCTGGTCGCCTGCATCGTCGCGCTCGCCCTCTACCCCGGACTGATCCTGCATCGGGCCGACCACTCGGTGAGCAGCCAGGTCGAGGCAACGCAGCAGCCCTCCGCCCCCACTCGGGTGGCCGAGCGATGAACTTCAACGCCCCCCACATCGACTACTCCGGTCTCTCGCCGGTGATCGCGCTGACCGCCGGGGTCGTCGTCGTGCTGCTGGTCGGGCTGCTGCCGCGCGTCAACCGCTTCACCCTCGCGAGCCTGACCGTCGCGGTGCTGGCGGTCACCGCCACCCGGTGCATCATCGAGTGGAGCTCCAAGGCCGACCTGGTCGCCGGCGCGCTGCGCCTCGACGCCTTCGGCCTCGCCGCCGCTCTGATCGCCTGTACCGCGGCGGCGATCGTCGTCCTGCTCTCGATCCGGGAGCCGGCCGCCGAGGAGGCGGGGCACGGCGCCTTCTACGCGCTGCTGCTCGGTTCGGTCCTGGGCATGACCCTGATCGCGCAAGCGCAGAACCTGGTCGCCTTCTTCGTCGCCCTCGAGCTGCTCTCGATCCCGCTGTATGTGCTGAGCGCATCGGCGCGGCGGCAGGAGCGCTCGCTCGAATCGGGCCTGAAGTACCTGATCATCGGCTCGATCGGCTCCGCCACGCTGCTCTACGGATTCGCCCTGCTCTACGGTGCCTCGGGCTCCACCGACTTCTCCGGGATCGCCCACGCCGTCGGTCCCGGCGGCAAGGGGAGCGACACCCTGGTCCTGATCGGGACGGCGATGGTCGCGACCGGGCTCGCCTTCAAGACCTCGCTGGCGCCCTTCCACCAGTGGACGCCGGACGTCTACCAGGGCGCCCCCACTCCGGTCACCGCCTTCATGGCCGTCGCCACGAAGGCCGCCGCCTTCATTGCGCTTGCCCGCCTCTTCGAGGTCGCGCTCGGGCCGATCGCCCACGACTGGAAGCCGGCGCTGGCGGCGATCGCGGTCGCCTCGATCGCGATCGGCAACATCGGCGCCCTCGGCCAGAACTCCCTGAAGCGCCTGATGGGCTACTCGGGGATCGCGCAGGCCGGCTACATGCTCGCCGGGGTGGTGGTCGCGACCGAGAAGGGGCTCGAGGCGCTGGTCTTCTACCTGGCCGCCTACACGCTGATGAACCTGGCGGTCTTCGCGGTCATCGTCGCGCGCGAGCGCGAGACCGAGCGCGGCGACGACATCGAATCCGTTGCCGGCCTCGGCCGCTCGCGCCCACTGCTGGCCTGGCCGCTCACCATCGGAATGCTGGCGCTGGCCGGACTGCCCGGCACCTCCGGCTTCATGGGGAAGCTCTTCCTGATCGAGGCGACCGTCGACGGCGACTACACCTGGCTGGGAGTAGTGATCGTCGGCGGCTCGATGGTCTCCCTCGTCTACTACCTGCGGGTCATCGCAGCCGTCTGGATGCGACCAGAGCCCAGCGCGACGACCCCAGGGCAAGCAATGCCGGCGATCGCCGGCGGCTCGCCGGAGGCCGACGCCCCGGCGAGGGGCACCGGCCGCTGCGCGCTGATCTTCGGATCGGCCCTGGTCTGCGGGGCGGCGACCGTCTTCTTCGGGGTGATCCCCTCGCCGCTGGTCGACTGGGCCTCGCACGCGGCGAGCTCCCTGGCGACGACGATTTAGCGGGCGTGCGCGGCTCCGCCGAGCCGCTTCCGGGAGGATGGCGGCCCCTTGGGAGTCCTGCTCACCATTGCGGCCATCGTCATCTCCGCATCGGCGGGGGTTGCGGCGGAGCAGCGCTGGCCGGCGACGGCGGTCGGCTGGGCGCGGCGGGCGCTGGTGATTTCCCTCTACACGCTGATCCCGTTCGTCGTCTTCTTCAACCTCGCCCGGACCCACATCAGCGCCGACGCGGGCGCGGGTCTCCTGATCGGCTGGGTGGCGGTGGTCGCCACCGCCGGGCTCGCCTGGCTGGTGAGCCTCCGGGTGCTGCATCAGGAGCGGCCGACGACGGGATCGATGATCGTCGGCACGCTGGCGCCCAACACGGGCTATCTCGGCTATCCCCTCTGTGCGTCGCTGCTCGGTTTCCACGCCCTCGGCCAGGCCGTCGTCTACGACGTGGCGGTCAGCGTCCCCAATCTCCTGCTCCTCGGGTTCGGGGTGGGAGCCGCGTTCGGAACGAAGGCAGGCGAGGGACCGCGCCTGAGGCTCATCGCGTTCTTCACCCGTAACCCTCCCCTGTACGCGGCGATCGCCGGACTGCTGGCACCGGACTCGCTTGCCCCGACCTGGCTGGTCGACGTCTCCCGGGGAGCGGTGGTCGCGCTGCTGCCGATCGGCTTCTTCGCGGTCGGCGCCGTCCTCGCCGAGGAGGTCGAGGACCAGAGGGTCGACCTCGGCTCACCTCTGGACCCGCCGGTGGCCACCGTCACGCTGCTCCGGCTCGTCGTGGCGCCGGGCCTTCTCTTCCTGCTGGCGCTGCCGCTCATCGACCTACCAGGGCCGTACCTGCTGCTCGCGGCGATGCCGTGCGGGATCAACACCCTGCTGATCGCACACGTCTACGGACTCGACGCCAAACTTGCGGCGCGGGCCGTCGCCTGGACGACGGCCATCGCGGTGGTCGCGGCGCTGATCGCCCAGGCGATCTGGGGATGAGCTAGTAGCGGAGGCGTCCGCTGAATCGGAACTCGGTGGCATTCGTCAAGATGCCATCGGTCATCGAGAGGATCCGCTCGTGAACCGTGCCGCTCAGCGAGCCGCGCGCGTGGGCGAAGCGGCCGGTGCCGCCGCTGACCCTGAAAGTCGCGGTGATGTCGATCGTCCCCGCGCCGGTTGTGCCGGTTCCGTCGAAGGCGCCCGTCAGCAGGTCACCGGAGGCTGAGGTCAGGGTCATCAGACCGCTCACGGCGACCCCGGAGGGGGTGAAGCCGAACGTTCCCTGGATGTGGAACGACGTGCGGCCGAGATGCGAGACGTGGCCGGTCGCGTCCGAGGTGAAGGTCCCGGCGGCGAGGTTGATCGCGTTCGTCCCCGAGGCGGTGCCGGCAATCGGCCGGTCCTTGCCGCGGCAAGCGGCCGCCGATGTCGGTGCGACGATCAGTCCCACGACGGCCACGGCAAGAAGCAGCGTGAGTCGTCCCCGCATCAGCATCATGGGGAGACCTTGCAGGCGACGCCGGCGCAGCCGTTCAGCCTCACGCGGTCGGCTGCCAGCCGTGCCTTGATCGCAGCGTAAGCCGGGTCCGAGGCGACGTTCTGGAGCTCGTAGGGATCGACTCGGCGATCGTAGAGCTCCTGCTCGCCGGTCTCGGTCCAGACCACGTAGGTGTAGCGCTGGGTGCGCACGCCAGTGTAGGGCCGATCCCAGGCGTTGACCGGGATGTTCCCCTCGAACAGCGGCGCGAGCGCCTCGAGCTCGACGGCCCGGTCCGGAAGCTTCTTCGGGTTGTGTATTCCCGGCAGCAGCGAGATGCCGTCCATCGTCCGGCCGGGCTTCGCGCCCGAGGCGTCGACCAGCGTCGGAGCGAAGTCGATGTCCGCGACCTGGCTGCTGACCGTCTTGCCCGCCGGGATGCCGGGTCCGCGCAGCACCAGGGGCACCTTCACGGACTCCTCGTAGGGCAGGAACTTGTCGCCGGTGATGCGGTGCTGGCCCTGAAGCCAGCCGTTGTCGGAGAGGAACATGATCAGCGTGTTGCCGAGCTGGCCGGTGCGCTTCAGCGTATGGACGATCTTGCGCACCTTGTCGTCGACCGCCATCAGCGAGCCGGCCCGGCCCTGGTAGTCGAGCTCGAGCTGATGGATCTGGGCGTCGCTCATCGTCGGCGCGGCGTTCTTCAGGTTGGAGGACTTGTCGATGATGTCGGCCTCGTTGAAGCTCGGCGGGCGCGGCAGCTGGTACCGCTTGACCCGGTTCTCGTAACGCGCCGGCGGGCGGGGGTCGTCGCCGGGACGGCCCATCAGCGTCGTCGAGACGTCCTCGCGATGGGGAGCGGCGGGAGCCCACCAGATGAAGAACGGCTTCTTCCGGCGCCGCTCGCCGGCGAGCAGGCGGTTGGTGATCTTTCCTGTGACGTCGGGCGAGTAGTCAGCCGGATTCTGGGCACCCCAGTAGTGGTAGGGCGCCGGCCCGAACTCCTGGGCCAGCTTCGCCACCACCCCCGCCAGCCCGCCGGGGTTGGGCGTCACCTCGATGTTCGCGAACTCGACCAGCTTGCGGGCGAAGTCCGGGTCGCCCCAGGTCCGCAGCCGACCGTCCGCGTTCATCACGAAGTTGTAGTAGTCGTAGGCCGAGACGTCGAGCAGCCCGCGCCAGGTGTGGAAGCCGGTCGGGACCTCACCGTGGGCGTCCAGCGCGCCGTAGCCGTTCAGCCATTTGCCGATCAGCGCGGTCCGGTAGCCGTCGGATTGGAGCCAGGCGGGGAGGGTGTTGGCGCGATCGGCCATGCCGTACCAGCCGTACGGGTAGAAGTTCCCTGCGACACCGTGGTTGTGGGCGTACTGGCCGGTGATGAAGGTGGCCCGGGCCGGGCAGCAGAGCGGGAACGAGTCGACCGCGTCGGTGAACTTCGTCCCTTTGTTCACCAACAGCTTCCGGACGTTGGGCATGAACTGGAGATCGCTGGCCGCCATGTCGTCGGTCATCACGACGAGGATGTTCGGGTGGCCCCCCCTGCCTCCACCGGTGCTCGCCGCGGCCCCGGGCACGTTTGCAACGCTGACCACGGCGAGGAGGCCCATCACCCCGATCACGATGCGGGATCGGCTCCGACGTCTCCGGTTTCGGCCTTCCGTGACCACAGCGGAGGCGATCATAACACTGTGTGTCACACTGTGTAACGAGATGGCCTCGACGAACGTCACCGCACCGCCGGCGAGGGAGCGGCGCCAGGAGGTCCGCGCCAGGATCGTCGCCGCCGCGAGCGAGCTCGTCCGGGAGCGCTCCTTCCAGGAGCTCAGCGTCGCCGACGTCATGGAGCTCGCCGGGCTCGAGCGCACGATCTTCTACCGCCACTTCGACGACCTGGCGGATCTGTTGCGCCAGGCAAGCCGAGAGGCGATCGACGCCCTGTACGAGACCGAGCTCGACCTGAGCCCGGTACGGGACGGCACCGGCTCCGAGGCCATCCGCCCAGCGATGCGAGCCGCGGTAAAGGTCTACCGCCGCCACGGGCCGCTGCTGCGCGCGCTGGCGGAGGCCGCCCCGGGCGACGAGCAGATCGCGTCCGGCCATACGGCGCTCCGCAAGCGCTTCGACGATCTGGTCGCCGACTCGATCAGAGAGATCGCGTTGAAAGCGGATGACCGCCTCGGCAATGTCCAGGAGACCGCCAGGGCCCTCAACACGCTGAACGAGGCCTACCTGCTGGAGGCGTTCGGCCACAAGCCGCGGGTCTCGATCGAAACGGCGGTCCGCACGCTCTCGGAGATCTGGGCAGCCGTCATCGAGCGCTCCTGAGCCCAATCGATCTGGGGATGGAGCTACGCTGGCCCACCCGTGCGCTACCCGGTCGAGGAATTCACAGCAGAGGAACGGAGGCTCCTCTCCCCCCACGTCACGAACCTCGACCGTCCGGTGTTCGCGCTCGTCAACCTGCCGGAGACGATCAAGGGGGCGCTCTTCGCCCGCTACTCCCGCTACCCCGGGACGCTGCGCCGCCTCTACCTCGATGAGTTCGCCGCCGACGTCCCCGAGGGCGGACGGCCCTTCAAGGGCGAGGAGGGCGAGCGCGCCGCCGGGCTCTACGAGCGCGTCTTCATGGGCTACGGCGACGACTCGATCGCGCAGGTCGGCGGAGCGCATGTCGCCTGTGAGTGGGTCTCGAACGTCCTCACCAAGGTCCTCCAGCGCGGCCGGCTGGCGGCCTATCTCGAGCAGTCCACCCGCTACATCCCCTACGACCGGCCCCTGCCGGAGTCCGCAGGCGGCGGCCATCGCTTCTATCGCGACGACGAGCTCGGCGGGGAGTACGCCGCGGGAATGGAGGAGCTCTTTGCGATCTACTCGAGGTCGCTCGCCCAGGTCAGGGAGTGGGCGGCGGAGCGCTGGCCGCGCGGCGACGAGCCCGAGGCGGCCTGGGAGCGCTCGATCAAGGCCAAGGCACTCGACCTCCTCCGGGGGCTGCTGCCTGCCGCGACGCTGAGCCACGTCGGGATCTTCGCCTCCGGCCAGGCCTACGAGCAGCTGCTGCTCCGGATGCTGGCCTCGCCACTACCTGAGGCGCGCCACTTCGCGACCATGATCCTCGAGGAGCTCAAGAAGGTGATGCCGAGCTTCGTCGCCCGGGTGGAGCGCCCAGACCGCGGCGGCGAGTGGGTCTCCTACCTGGAGCGCCGTCGCGAGACGGCCGAGCGCTGGGTCTCGCGGATCGGACTCGATCGCCCCGAGGGCTCCAGTGCTCCGTCGGTGGAGCTGATCGACGTCGAGGGCACCGAGGACGACCTGATCGCCGCCTCGCTGTTCGAGTCGGGGGGCACCTCCGAGCGGGCGATCCTGGACCGGGTCCGCGCGCTACCCCCGGACGAGCAGGCCGAGATGATCGCCGACTTGGCCGGCGACCGGCTCAACCGCCGCCACCGCCCGGGGCGGGGCTGGGAGGCGGTGCGCTACCGCTTCGAGATCGTCTCCGACTACGGCGGCTTCCGCGACCTGCAACGGCATCGGATGCTGACCTGCCAGTGGCAGCGGCTCAGCCCAGACCTCGGCGCCGGGATCCCGGACGAGGTCCGCGAGGCCGGGGCCGGAGCCGAGTACGAGCGCGCGCTGGAGGTCTCCCGGGCGGAGTACGAGAGGCTGGCAGCCGCGGGTCTGGCCGACGCCGCCCCCTACGCCCTCTGCCTCGGCTACCGGATCCGCTACCTGCTCGACCTGAACGCCCGCGAGGCGATGCACCTGATCGAGCTGCGCTCCGGCCGCGAGGGTCACCCGACCTACCGCGCCGTCGCGCAGGCGATGCACGAGTGCATCGCGTCGGTCCACCCCGCGATCGCCGCGGCAATGACCCATGTCGACGGCTCCACAGAACCGCGCCTCGAGCGCATCATGAGCGAGATCCGCACGCACCGAAAGCGTGCCGCCGGCGAGCGCGGGCCGGCGTCCTCGGACGCCCCGCCGGGCGTCAGCGCGCTGGGCTGACGCCGCCCAATCCCAGAACTCCGATCTTCCGTAGTTGACTACGAGTCAATGAACCGTAGGATGCGGTGCATGAAGGGAATGAGAGCCCTGGCGAGCGCGATGCTCGTCCTGGCGGCGATCTGCGTCGTGCCGGCTGTGTCGCTAGCGCAAGACGCCGGGACGCCTGCAGACGCCACCACGACCACCACGCCGGTGCCCGAGCCTGCTCAGCCAGCCGACCCCGGCGTGTCGACGGCACCTGATGCGTCGCCGACGGGACCGCCCTCTGGAACTCCGACTGAGCCGCTGGACCAATCTCAGACAACCGAGCCTGTAATCGGAGACAGGTCGCCCGCGGATGGCCGCGTCGGTGGCGCCCACAAGGCCTCCTCGACGAGCGTGACGATCCAGGACTTCTTCTTCTCGCCGGGGAGCGTCACGGTCGACGTGGGCGACACGGTCACGTGGCGGAACAGCGGCCAGGCGCCCCACAACGCCACGGCGAATGACGGCAGCTTCAAGACACCGGACTTGAACAACGGCCAGAGCGCCTCCCACACCTTCAGCTCCCCCGGCAGCTTCAGTTACATCTGCACGATCCACCCGAACATGCACGGGACCGTCAGGGTGCTGAGCGCGGGGGGCAGCGGAGGCGGTGCGAGCTCGAGCTCGAGTGGGACCTCCGAGTCATCCGCTGTCGCCTCCCCGGACGCAGCGGGCACCTCGACCACGCTGCCGATGACCGGACTGGCAGCCGGCGCTCTGGCCCTGACCGGGCTCGCCCTGCTGGCCTCGGGGCTGCTCACGCGGTGGGCCGGCTCGCTGAGGCGCTGGCTCTCGCTTTTCTAGGCTCAGCGGCGTGCTCCATCACGTCTCGCTCGAGGTGCCCCCGGATCAGGCCGATCGCTCGATCGAGTTCTGGGGCCTGCTCGGTTTCGAGGAGGTGCCGGCGGCCGACGTGCTCGGCGACTCGGTGCGCTGGCTGGAGCGCGACGCGACCCAGATCCACCTGATCCTCACCGAGGGGCACACCGCCCCGGCCCTGGGGCACGCGGCCGTGGTCGCGCCCGATCACGCGGAGGCCAAGCAGCGGCTCCGGGATGCGGGCTTCGAGGTCGAGGACACCCGTCAGCTTTGGGGCGCCGACCGCGCCTTCGCCGTCGCGCCGGGCGGTCATCGGGTCGAGCTGATGGCGGCTCCGCCGCCCCCGAAGGCCTAACCCCTGCGCTTCCGCTTCTTGCGCCGCTTGCCCTGGGTCTGGCCGTACCGATCCGTGGCCTCGCCCAGATCGCCGTCGCCGTTCTCCGGCAGCGCCGTCTCTGATACCTCCCGTCCGCTGCCCTCCACCGTCCCGGACCCGCCCCGCTCGGCGGTTGGCGGCCCAAGGTCGTCTCCCGGTCTCTGCCACGGGACGGCTTCGCCGGCCGCCCAAGCCGGCGGCAGCGGCCACGGCCAGAACCCGAGGAACATCAGCCCGATGGCGGCGAACCAGAGGATGGTGAGCGCGAGGCCAACAAACCCAAGGATGATCAGGCCAACTCCGGCGAGGATGCCAATCATGCCCCAGAACCTCGACAAGAGGCCCGTGCGCATCGCCCACAGGCTCGTGTAGATCATCCCGAAGACCAGCGCCAGCCTGCCGATCAAGAAGACCAGCCCGCCGCCGACGAGCAGCGCCGTGTGCTTGTTGATGTGCTCGGCGAGATTCTCCCGCGCGTTGCCGCTCGCCTGATCCGGTGTCACGGGCGTCGCGACGGTGGTCGTCGTCCCATTCAGATTGATCGTCGTCGACCCTGTGGAGGCAGTGGTGGTGGCGGCGGTGGTCGTCGCCTGAGTCTTCGGGCCGGCCGTCGTTCCGACACCCTGGGCCTTGCTTTTGGCCGCAGCGGCCTGCGCCTGCTCGGCGTGCTGGCGGGCCTGCTGGACCACCGCCGGCTCCTGGGTATGGAACTTGTCCGCGGCCTTGGTGCTGCCTACTGCCGAGACCGCCAGGCCGACGCCGAAGGCGAGCGGTCCGAGCACGATCAACGCAGCGAAGGCGCCGCGCATCCGCTGGGCGCGCCCGTTCGCCGAGCGGAAGAGGAAGAGCAGCGGGACGAGGAACATCATCAGTCCCAAGGCCTGCAGGATCGACGAGTAGATCAGGCGACTGCTGTGGGCGTGCTCGAAGACCAGCTGGTCGGCGTCGGACTTGCTGCTCGGGACGTTCAGCCCGACCTGCTGCAGGACGAACCCGGCGGCGAAGAGGAAGGCGCCGATCAGCCCGGCTAGGCCGGCCCGCCGCAGCCAGCGAGCCTGGAAGGCGAGCAGCTCCTCCTTGCTCGGGAGCGATTTCCCCGGAGTGGTGGCTTCCAACTAGCCGCGCTCGTGAAAGTAGAAGTCGGGCAGCACTGTCACCGAGGAGCCGATGGCAGGACTGTATCTTGGCCGCGATGGCGCTTATCTCCCGGCACACGGGACCAATCGCCGTGTACGGAGCCACCGGATACACGGGCCGACTGGTCGTCGCCGAGCTCGCCAGGGCCGGCTTGGACTTCCTGATCTCGGGCCGCAACCAGGCGAAGCTCGACACCCTACGGCAGGAGCTCTCGCTCGAGGCGCCCGCCAAGGGCGCGCGGATCGACGACCCCGCCTCGCTCCGTGAGCTGCTCTCGGATTGCCCGGTCCTGATCAACTGTGCGGGCCCGTTCGTCCACTTCGGCGAGCCGGTGTTGGCGGCCGCCGTGGAGACCGGGACCCACTACCTCGACACGACCGGCGAGCAGCCCTTCATGAAGATGGTCTTCGAGCGGTACGGGCCGGGCGCCGCGCGGGCGGGCGCGGCCCTGATCCCCGCCATGGGGTTCGACTACGTGCCGGGTGACATGATCGCCGCGCTCACCGCCGCAGGCATGGGCGAGCTCGATGAGGTCTCGATGCAGTACTGCTGGCACGGCTTCACGCCCAGTCAGGGGACAGCCCGGACGACGCTCGAGATCATCGGCGGCAATGACCTCGAGTGGCGCAACATGGCGTGGGCCGAGGCGAGCGGCAGCCCATCGCGAGGGAACTACGAGTTCCCCGAGCCATTCGGACGCCAGGGAATGATCCGGTACCCCTCCGGCGAGCAGATTACGGTGCCGCGCCATGTCGTGACCCGAAACGTCCGCGCGAACATCAATGCCGCCTCGTTCTCGAGCGAGCGGCTGGCGCCGCTCTTCGCCGCCGCCATGCGCCCGGCCGGCCTGGCGATGAGGACGCCGCTGAAACGGCTCGCCGGTGCAGTGATCTCGAGGCTTCCAGAGGGCCCCACCCCCGAGCAGCGGCAGAGGATGCGCTGGATGATCGTCTGCGAGGCCAAGCATGGAGAGGTCGAGCGCAGGGGAGTGATCAACGGCAAGGACGTGTACGGCCTCACCGCCGCGGCGATCGTGCACGGGGCGGACCTCGCCTCCAGGAAGAGCTTCGAGGCGAGCGGCGGGTTGGCGCCCTCGCAGGCCTTCGACCCGCATGAGTTTCTCACCGGCCTCGAGCGCTTCGACGTGCGCTGGGAGATCTCGGACGCCCCGGTCCTGACGCCGGCTGCGGTCTAGGGTGCCCGAGCAGATCGGACTTCCGGCCCGGCACGGGCGCGCCGTCAGCCTCGAACAGGGCGCCGACCCGGACGCGACCCGCTGCCCCGCTTGCGGCGAGCCGCTCTTCGTCTGGCTGGAGACGACCGGATATGGCAGCCGGGACGATCAGGTGATTGACCGCTGCGAGAACTGCGGGCTGGCGGCCGTACGCGACTCGGTGCCCTCCCCGGACGAGGCGACAGAAGCCTTCCTGGCCGACGGCGAGCAGCGGGGCGCGCGAGTCGCGATTCGCGCCGAGAACGCCGCAAGCCTGCAGGCCTGGCTCGGGGCGGAGAACTGGGCGGCGCTACGACCAAGCATGAAACGGGTCGCGCCTGACGGCGCGCCCTCGCATCGCGGCATCAAGCCGACGCCGCGCGCGGCCCGTCTGCTGCTGGCGCGCCGGGGGCTCGAGGTGCGACGCGTTCGCCACCTCGCCCGCGCCGGGATGGCCTCGATGTGGCAGACCCTCCTCAACCTGCTCACCTTCCATCGCGACTTCGCCACTGAGGCGGCCTCCGGGCGCCTCCGTCCCGGCACCGGCCGCGGCCTGGCCGCGTTCGCGACGGACGCCGTGATCACGGTGCTCGCGGCGGTCCCCACCGCGATCATCGCGGTGCTCCTCGAGGGCGGGGCGGTGATCGCCCGCCGCGGCGGCGTGATCGAGGTCGAGGCGGAGAGACTTCCCTCTACGGACTGAGCTCGCGAACCAGCCCGCCCAGCTCGGCGGCCGCGCCGACGTGCGGCAGCTCGGTACCCGATCTGACCTCCCATGCGGTCGCGCCCGCCAGCCGCCCGGCCAATGCCGCCGCGGCGTCGCGCAGGATGGGCGGGGTCGACTCGGAGGTGACGATCAGTGTTTCCCTCTCCGCGCCGGCCAGCCGCGGCAGGGGCATCCGCCAACCCGCGGCGATGCCCAGCTCGGCGAGCACGCTCGCCGGCCGCCTCCGGGCGTCCGCGGCCATCACCTCCGGCAGCCGGCTGACGCCCGGCCCGAGCGCCGGCAGCCCGCCGGAGAGGTAGAGCTCGACCAGATCATCCGCCGAGCCAACCACAGCCTCCAGTCGGCGTCGGTCGTCCGAAAGAGACTCGGTGGCGACCGGCAGGAGCTGCAGCAACGGCGGCTCGATCAGCAGCCCGGCGGAGGCGAGGTCCGCGCGGCGCAGCAGCAGGTCGAGGGCGATCACGGCACCGAGACCGGCCCCGGCGACGACGGCGGGGGCCTCGGCAGCCGACTCGATCAGCGCTGCGGCGTCCTCGCTCTGCTCCTCGACCGTCGTGCGCCGGTACCCATCGGGCGCGCTCGATCCGCCCCACCCGCGCCGGTCATAGGAGATCGCGCGGGCGTTCTCCGACAGAGCGGTCGCCAGCGGCTCCCAGATCGCTCCCGCAGCGGCCGTCTCGTGGATCAGCAGGACAGGCCGGCCCTCGCCCCGCTCGCTCCAGGCGATCTCGACGCCACGGGCCGTCAGCGCTGGCATGCGCTAGACGTTGCGCCAGATCCGGCTGATCAGAGGGAGGGCGACGGCCCGCGGGCTGTGCTGCCCCGCCAGTGCGGTCGCGCGGTTGAGGGCGCCGGGGACGACTACGCGGCGATCGTGCTGCGCGCCGTCGACGGCGTGGCGAGCAACGTCGTCCGCTGACATCCAGACGATTGAGGGAGTCTTCTCCTCGACGCCCTGCTCGAAGCCGGCCACCTCGGTGAACTCGGTCCGCACCGGCCCGGGGCAGACGGCCGTCACGGTCACGCCCGAACCGCGCAGCTCGGTGCGAATCGCCTCGCTGAACGAGAGGACGAAGGACTTGCTGGCCGCGTACACGGCGGAGCCGGGGAGCGGCTGGAAGGCGGCGGTCGAGGCGATGTTGATCACGCTGCCGCGGCCGCGGTCGACCATGCCGGTCAGAAACCGGCTGGTCAGGTCGACGACGGCCTCAACGTTGATCCGGACCATTTCCACCATGCGTTCGTGAGGGCTGCGCGCGAAGTCGGCCTGGTGCCCGAAGCCGGCATTGTTGACCAGCACCTCAACGAGCTGGCCCCGGTTGCGGAGCTCGGTGGCGAGCCGGTCACGCTCGGCGTCATCGCCGAGGTCGCAAGTGATCACCTCGGCAGCCACACCGTGATCGGCGGCGAGCTCCGTCGCCAGGCTGCGCAGCCGCTCCTCGCGGCGTGCGACGAGCGTCACCGAATGCCCGCGCGAGGCGAGCTCCTGCGCGATCGCGGCGCCGATTCCCGAGGACGCGCCCGTGACTACGGCGGTGCTGCTGACCGAGGGCTCCGGCAGGCCCATCTCAGGACCCGCCCGCGGAGCGGCCCATCAGTCCTGCAGACCCTCGCGGGCCTCCCGGACCAGGGTCACAGCCTCCGGAAAGACGATCCTGATCGCGTCGCGGACCTGGACGGCCTGTTCGTCGCTCGAGCCGCTCAGCTCGAGCGAGCTGATCGCGGCGACCGTCAACTCCACCGCCAGCTTGATCGCGTTGTCCGCCCAGGCGACCTTCTGAGCTCCCTGCATCTGCTCCTGGAGCTCCTCCATGCGTCGCCGCATCTCCTCTGGATCGCCGAACAGGCCACCGAAACCTTCCATGGCTTCGATCATAGAGCGCGACACCCGGCGGTCACCGATTCGGCACAAGTGGGCGCCTCTCGGTGCAGGCCCGGCGGGATCGTGCGCGGGTGTCGCTTGCGCGAACAGCTCGATCCGGCGGAGGGGCGTCAGTCGAGTACATCGCTCTGGCGGGCGTGATCGGAGCGCTGATCGTGATTGCGATCGCCGCGCTGGTCGCCTCGCCGCCGAAGCGGGCGGACCGCGAGCTGGGCGAGATGCTGGCCCGGCGAATCGCCTGCACTCCTCGGTATCCCGTGCCCTGCGGGCGCAACCCCCTCGCCCTCGCCTACGGCTTCCCGCTCGGCAAGCTGGTGAAGAGCCTCGCCCCCACCCCCGGGCCCAGGGACGGCGAGCTGCCGGTCGACTTCCGCTATTGCCGGCAGGCCAGCTGCGCGCAGCAGGGTCCTGATGCCGGCCTGACCTCCGCGCGGCGGCGGGTGACGGAGTTCGTCTCGGTCGAGGACCTGCGGCGCGCCAGCGGCGTGGTCCGCCTCACCTACTGGCTCTACCGGCCGGGGATCGCGTGGCAGCGGGTCGTGCGTAGCGCCGGGGTCGCCGAGATCGCCGGCGCCTCGAGCATCCGGCTAAGCCTCGAGGACGATCCGGCCCTGGTCCCGCTGGAGACGCTGCCCGGCCGGGACCATTACCTGTTCCCGGCGGGCGAGGAACCTCCCTGGCGCTGGTCGATCGTCTCACGATCGAGCGGTGGCCCCTTCGGTTAGAGCTGGGTTGCCAGATAGCCGTTTCGCATGGAAAGCGGCACTTCGCCGAGTAGCCGCGAGAAGCTGCGTGGGCGATGACGCAGGAGACGTCCTCTCCCTTGAATCCCAGTGTCCGGGGTGGTAGACCACGCATCAGAGGAACCCGGGCCGAGAGGAACCATGATGAAGCTGAAGCGGATCCTCACCGCAGCGATCGTGGGGATGGTCGCAAGCCTTCTCGGGGCTGCGGCGGCGGCGCGGGCGGACCCGTTCGCCTACGTCCCTAACTCCGGCGACGGCAGCGTCTCCCAGTACGACATCGGCGCGGTCGGGCTGCTGGCGCCATTGTCTCCGGCCACCGTCGCCACCGGTGCCGACCCGCGCGCGGTGGCGGTGAGCCCGGACGGCCAAAGCGCCTACGTCACCAACACCTCCAGCGGCAGCGTCTCCCAGTACGACATCGGCGCGGGCGGGGCGCTCTCGCCGAAGAGCCCGGCCACCGTCGCCACCGGCTTCTTCCCGGTCGGGGTGGCGGTGAGCCCGGACGGGGGGAGCGTCTACGTCGCCAACTTCAATAGTTGGAGCGTCTCCCAGTACGACGTCGGCGCGGGCGGGGCGCTCTCGCCGAAGAGCCCGGCCACGGTGGCCACCGGTTTCGCTTCCTTCCCGATCTCGGTGGCGGTGAGCCCGGACGGGGGGAGCGTCTACGTCTCCAACCAAGGCAGCGCCAGCGTCTCCCAGTACGACGTCGGCGCGGGCGGGGCGCTCTCGCCGAAGAGCCCGGCCACCGTCGCCACCGGTGCCGGCTCCTTCCCGTCCGGGGTGGCGGTGAGCCCGGACGGGGGGAGCGCCTACGTCACCAATGGCATTGGGGGCGTCTCCCAGTACGACGTCGGCGTCGGCGGGGCGCTCTCGCCGAAGAGCCCGGCCACGGTGGCCACCGCCGGCAACTCGAACGGGGTGGCGGTGAGCCCGGACGGGGGCAGCGTCTACGTCACCACGGGAACCACCGAATTCACCGTCTCCCAGTACGACGTCGGCGCGGGCGGGGCGCTCTCGCCCAAGAGCCCGGCCACCGTCGCCACCGGTGCCGACCCGCGCGGAGTGGCGGTGAGCCCGGACGGGGGGAGCGTCTACGTCGCCAACTCAGGCAGCGACAGCGTCTCCCAGTACGACGTCGGCGCCGGCGGGGCGCTCTCACCGAAGAGCCCGGCCACGGTGGCCACCGGCGACGGCCCGTTCGGGGTGGCGGTGACCCCGGCTCAGGTACCCGCCAGCAAGGACCAGTGCAAGAACGGCGGCTGGCGCAACTTCCCGCAGTTCAAGAACCAGGGGCAGTGCATCGCCTTCGTCAACCACGGCCGGTAGACGTAGCCGCTTGTCTGATGGAGTAGTCCAGAACTACTGCTTTGGACGAGAAGCGGCGCTTTGGACGAATAGCGCGTCATGTATGCCCACGAGTGTGGGTTACTAACTGGCTCTAGATGCCGGGCCTTGCATGGCAGCGGATCGTCCGCACCGCCGGGGCGGCGGAGATCACCCGCGCCTTGAGCATCCGGCTCAACCTCGAGGACGACCCGGCGCTGGTTCCGCTGGAGACCCTCTCCGGCCGGGACCACTACCTGTTCCCGCCCGGCGAGGAACCTCCCTGGCGCTGGTCGATTGCCTCACGACCGAGCGGCCGCCCCTTCCGTTAGAGGTGCGATGCGAGATAGCTGCTTTGCATGGAAAGCAGTACTCCGCCCAGAGATACTGCGGGGGCGATGTCGGAGGAGAACGTCGAGATTGTCGTGAGGGCACTTGCGGCACTCAATGAGCGGGACATCGACGGCTACCTCGCTTGCTGCACCGAGGACATCCAGTTGCGAACGCCAGTGTCGCCAGTCGCGGCGTGTACGAGGGAGAGGACGGCATCCGGCGGTTCTTCGCCGACATCGAGGATGCGGGTCCCGACTTCCGGCTTGACCTCGAACGCTTGGAGGCCGTGGGCGGGGGGCGAGTCCTTGCCTTCCTGCGTGTAACCATTCACGGGCGCGCCAGCGGCCTGCCCACCCCCGCCGAGACCGGGAACGTCTATGAGTTCGAGGAGGACAAGATCAGGCGCATTCAAATCTTCCTCGATCGTAGAGAGGCCCTCGAAGCCGCCGGGCTGCGGGAGTAGAGCCTCTCCATTTGGTGCGAAGCCTCTAGGGACCGGTCCAGGTCCCCGCATAGCAGGGCCCGGTGCCGCAGGTGTTGACGATCACGCCGTTCGGCTGCAGGAAGCTCGAGACCAGCTGCTGCTCGGCGAGCGCGGCGCGCGGCGCCACGTGCGGGTTCTGTCCGGAGACGTTGGGCGTGTTGGTGAGCGGTGGCGGGTCGGTGCCGATGATGTTCAGCGGATTGTTCGGATCCGGGCGGATCGGGCCGATGTCCCAGTAGAAGATCGCCGAGCCACCGAACGGGTAGCTGCCGATCCGCGGGATGCCCCAGAGCTGGTCGACGCCCGGCCAGCGGCCGAGATCGAGGATCGGTGCGTGCGCGGCGGCGCCGATCGTCCTCGCCTCCACGTCCGCTTGCCAGGTGGTGACCTGGTGATCGCCGAAGGCAACGTCCAGCAGCACCTTGTGCGGCGGGGTGTTGGGCAGGGGATCGCTTGTCATCCGGTGCGCGTAGCCATTGGGGTCGGAGCGATCCCAGAGCATCTGGATCAGCGACAGGCCGAGCTGCTGGGTGAGCTTGTCGGGGTAGGCAGGATCGAGGACCAGCGGGAAGGGATCCATGTCGGTCGTTCGGCGGCGGTTGAACAACACCGAGTAGTTCATCGCCGGCTCCCCGAGCGAAGCGCGGGTAAAGTCGGGAGCCACCGCGGTCAGTGCTCCGCCGAGGACGCCGCCGTGGCTGTTGCCGTTGTAATAGAGGCGGGTGGGATCGATTACCCCCGGCGAGCCCGTCGTCCCGTCGACGTGGAAGGCCCCGTTGCTCAGGAAACCGTCGGGGTGGATCATCAACCGCCCCAGGAAGAGCTCGTCGAGCAGTCCCTGCTGCGACCGGTCCCCCAATTTCGGGAAGTTGGAGAGGTTCTGCAGGAACGAGATCGCGGTCGGAAAGTCGGCGGTTGAGAGGCCGATCTCATCGGTGGCGCAGAAGGTGATATCGGCCAACTGCGCCAGTGTCTGCTGGTTGATAAAGGTGACATCCACGGCGCTGGCCAGCAGGCCATGTCCGTAAAGGGAGGGGCGCGACGGCCTGGCGCCTGGATCGATCGCGGCGCGGGGGATGATGCAGATGAAGTTGGCGGTCCAGTTGCCGTTGCGGGTTGGCAGCCCGTTGGAATCGAGCTGGAAGGTGCCCCCGGGCGCGCAGTCGGGCCGCAGATAGCAGGGCACGGTGAACGTTCCCAGCACGAGGCGGGCGACGTTGGGGCTCTGGGCAGCCGTGAGGTTCTGCACATTGCTGACGCTGAACTGCGGTGCTGCCCCAGCCACGGCAAGGTCGGCGAGGTTAGTGTCGCCGAGCTGAGCGAAGGCGTCTTTGCGGATATGAAGCATCCGGGCGGCGATGTTCTGGTCGCTTGAGACCGTGAAGTCCCAGGCGAGGTAGAGGTCCTTGCGCTTGATATGCGCCTTCCGGAGCGTCTTGAAGATGCTCTTGAAGTGGTCGCGGCGCTGGTTGATCACCGCAGCCCCTGAGCGCAGCTTGTCGCGGTAATAGCGGAAACCGTTGGGGGCCGGGATCTTCTGGCCGCCGGCAGTCCGCAGGTCGCGCAGGGCGACGATGTAGCGGTGCTTGGCGGCGAAGTCCACCGCGGGGTGGATGAGCAGCGCGACCCGGTCCGGATTGGTGGCGTTGGAATCGATCTCCGACCAGATCGGCCAGCGCTCTCCGGTCGTCGCGTCGATCACCACGATCGGCTGATTCGGGCGTGCGTAATCGCCGATGTGGTTGATCGGCACCGCGCCGGTCCTCTGCATCGCGGCGATGCTGTTAAGCCCCGGCACCTTGACGACGATCGTCTGCCCGGGGCTGAAGCCATCGTTGAGACTGTATGGGGCGGTGTCGACCCGCTGGCCGGCGACGTTCGGGGGCGTCGCCTCGGTCTTCAGGTTGATGCGCAGCCCGGTCGCCGTGCCGGCATCGGGGACCGCGTAATAGTCGTCGGGGAATGGCAGCAGGCACAGCGACCCCTGCTGCTGGCCGATGAAGTCGCAGTGATCGGCGCTCGAGAGGTCGACCGGCGGCGACTTGGTCTTGGCCGCGGCCTGCGCCGGGAGCGCCAAGGCCAGCCCCACGACTGCGACGCCGAGCCAGCGCCGGTTCATCGCTTGCCTCCCAGCCGTCCGGTGCTCTTAGACATTTCTAGAACGCCGAAAGGACCGTCCAGATGGCCATCTGGAGGAGCACCAGGCCGCCGATCACGATCGCCGCCATGGCCTTGCCGCGGCCGGTCTCCGAGCGCTGGCGAGCCTGAACTCCGAGGACGATCGCCGCGATGGCGAGCGGAAGTCCGATCAGGAAGCCGGCGCCGTCGAACAGGTCCCAGGCGATCGTCGAGCCCGGTATGGAGAGCAAGGCAAGGATGAGCGCCAGCCCGGGTCGGGCGGTGGGCTTGGCAAGATCGATGCCAGACCTGGTTGTTGTCGACTCCATTTGTTACGGCTCCTTTG
>CAWJDA010000016.1:0-80379 GCA_963841525.1 uncultured Solirubrobacterales bacterium
CACGATCGCCATCCTCGACGTCGACGGCACCCTCGTCGACACCAACTACCACCATGCGATCGCCTGGTTCCGGGCGTTCCGACGGCACGACCTGACCCTGCAGGTCTGGCGCATCCACCGTCACATCGGCATGGGGGGCGACCAGCTGGTCGCCGCGCTCGCCGGGGACGAGGTCGAGGAGAAGCTCGGCGACGACATCCGGGAGGCGGAGTCCGAGGAGTACAAGAAGCTGATCGACGAGGTGCAGACGATGGAGGGCTCCCGCGAGCTGATCGAGGACCTGCGCGAGAGGGGCGACGTGGTGGTGCTGGCGAGCTCGGCGAAGGAGTGGGAGGTCGAGCACTACATCGAGCTGCTCGATGCCAAGGGGATCGTCGACGGGTGGACGACCTCCGCCGATGTCGAGCAGACCAAGCCCGAGCCGGACCTCGTGCACGCGGCGCTCGACAAGGTCGACGGCCGACCGCAGGATGCGTTGATGATCGGAGACACCGTCTGGGACGTGGAAGCGGCGCATCGAGCGGGAGTCGAGACCCTCGCCGTGCGGACCGGCGGTTTCTCGGAGCAGGAGCTTCGCGACGCCGGCGCGCGCGACGTCTTCACCTCGGTCGAGGAGCTTCGCCAGCGACTCTTGCAGACGAGCCCCGGCTAGCTGCGCTCGGAGTCGCCGTCGGCGGCGGTCAGCCGGCCGCCGTCGCGCCGCACGAGGCCCCGGCGCTGGGCGAGCCACAGAGCATCGGCGAATCGGCCTGGTCCCCAGTACTTCGACTCGACGGCCCGGCGCAGGTCCCGCCGGCTCATCGGGCCGTCCTTTTTCAGCGCATCCACGAGTTCGCCGACCTCGCGCTCCACGTCTCGATCCTCACCCAGCTCGGAGGAGACGGTCGCGGGCGCCCAGCCGTAGCGCCGGCCGCGGGGCTTCGCCTCCGGGTCGGGCGGCCGCCGCCGTGAGAAACGCGGGCTCATGTGCTTTCCACCGATTCGGCCGACAACGGCTCTGCGATTTCCTCGAGATGCTTTTGCTCGGCCGGCAGCCCGAACATCCATTCGACGGCTGCCGCGATGCACATCAGAGCGGCCGTGATCGCAAACGCGACAAAGACGGCGTCCGGGTTGCCGCCATCGACGACCTTGCCGTAGTACAGAGGTCCGATCGCGCCGCCGATCCCGGTGGCGATTGCGTAGAAGAGCGCGATCGCCATCGCCCTCGTCTCCAACGGGAAGATCTCGCTGACGGTGAGATAGGCGGAGGAGGCGGCGGCGGAGGCGAAGAAGAAGGTAAGACAGATGACGCCGACGAAGACCCCGACAGAAGCGCCGGTGTTGGCGATGAGATAGCCGTCGACCAGCATGCCGATGCCGCCGATGAAGTACGTGGCGGTGATCATCGGGCGACGCCCGAAGGTGTCGAAGAGCCGGCCGAGCATCAGGGCGCCGAGGAAGTTCGCGATGCCGAACGGGACCAGGTAGAGGCCCGCGACGCTGTCGCCGACCCCGAAGAAGCCCGTGAGCAGGCCTGAGAAGTTGAAGAGCACGGCGTTGTAGAGGAACGCCTGGGTGCCCATCAGTGCCAGGCCCAGGAAGAAGCGCCGCGGGTACTTCTTGAACAGGGTCCGGCCGATGTCGATGAAGCCGGTGCTCTCGCGCTGGTGGATCTCGATCTCCTGGTCGGGCTCCCGCAGCTCCCGCCGCCCCGTTTGCTCCTGGACCGTCTCCTCTATCTCGGAGACCAAAGCTTCGGCCTCATCGGCCTTGCCGTGGACCATCAGCCAGCGCGGGCTCTCGGGCAGGTAGCGCCGGATCAGCATGATCCCGATGGCGAGCAGAGCGCCGAGACCGAACCCGAGGCGCCATCCGAGGTCCGTGCTGAAGATCGAGGTGTCGAGCAGAATGCCCGTCAAGGCGGCGCCGAAGGCAGCGCCGACCCAGAAGCTTCCGTTGACTGCCAGGTCAACCCAGCCGCGGACCCTGGCGGGGATCAGCTCGTCGATCGCGGAGTTGATCGCCGCGTACTCACCGCCGATGCCGAGCCCGGTGAGGAACCGGAACGCTGCGAACGAGGCGAAGCTGCCGGCGAACGCTGTCCCGACGGTGGCGAGGAGATAGACGACCAGGGTCACCATGAAGAGCCGCTTGCGGCCCAGGCGGTCGGTCAGGTAGCCGAAGAAGAGCGCGCCACAGCAGGCGCCCAGGACGTAGGCGGTTCCCGCCTGGCCGAGCTGAGAGGCCGAGAGCCCAAGCGCCCCTCCCTCCTGCAGCCGGGCGCCGATCGCGCCGACGATGGTGACCTCGAGGCCGTCGAGGATCCAAACGGTCCCAAGTCCAATCAGAACGAGCCAATGCCACCTCGCCCACGGCAGCCGGTCCAGGCGGGCCGGGACCCTGGTCCTGATCGTGTCCCCACTCCCTGTGGCGGTTGCCGTGGCTGCTCCATCAGCCATTGCGCAGTTATCCCCACAAGGTCACCTCCTCCAAACCCCGCCGCGCCTCTGCAACGGTCCGCTCGTCGATTTCCCCGTCGACCAGCTCGTAGCTCTTCGCGAGCTCCACGATCAGCGCCTCCTCGAGCTCGCCCGGGTCGACCTCGCGGCGAACCTCGTCGGAGACGCTCCCCGAGGTCGCGGGGTCCCAGTCGAGCCCGAGGGCCTCGTAGACGGGCACCAGCACGCGCGCTACGTCCCGGCCGCCGAAGGCGACCACGACGCCTCCCATGTGGGCGCCGCCGCGGATCATCCGCTGCCCGATCCCAGCCAGCTTCGTGGCGCCGCGGGCGTTGACGCTGTAAGCGCCTGGGCAGTACTCCCCGGTCACCTCACCGACCCGGGCGTCCACGCCGAGGCCGCGGAGCGCGGCGGCGATCAGGTCCGCCATCTCCTCGAAGCGGGCGTAGGTGCGTTTCGGCGGCTGGGGGTCGCCGTACGCCCGAGCGATTGCGAGCGTGCCCTCGTGGAAGACGGCCGCGCGGCCGCCCGCCAGGCGCTCGACCGCGGCGAAGCCCGCAGCTCGGGCAGCCTGGGCGGCCGTTTCGTATCCCGGGCTCGCCCGGTCCTGGCGGCCGAAGGCGACCTCTCTGCCGGGGCGATGGATCCGGATGGTGGGCGGCAGCTCGCCAGCGGCCACACGGCGCAGAATGGTCCGCGAGATCGCCGTACTGAGCTCGGGCTGGTCCGGAAAGGAGTGGCGGATCAGGCGCAGCGGCTCCATCACGCTGCATCATCTGGCGAGTCGCTGAGCAGGGCCTCGCGGAGCAGCCGTTCCTCCTCGTCGAAGAGGTGGCCGATGGTGCGGTCGCGATCGAGGACGATGCGCCGCTTGGTCTCCGCGATCGCCTGGCGAGGGCCGGCGGCGATTCGCCCGGCGAGCTCGATCGCGCGCGGCATCAGCTCGTCCCCCGGATAGACGGCGCCGACGATCCCCATCCCCAGGGCGTGCTCGGCATCGAGGAGGCGACCGGTCAGCGTGAGCTCGGCGGCCAGCGGCCGGGGCAGCGCGGCGCGCGCGGCCGCATAGCTGGGAGGGATGCCGCGCGGCAGCTCGGGAAAGCCGAAGCTCGCTGACTCGGCCGCCAGCCGAAGATCGCAGAGAAGGGCCAAAGCGAAGCCGCCGGCTAGGGCGGCCCCGTTGACCGCGGCGACCACCGGCCGGGCGCAGTTCGCGACGGCCCGAAAGCAGCTGATGCTCGTCTCGACCAGGCGCTCCCTGTGTTCGCGGTCGCCTCCGAATTGGCTGGTGTCCATGCCCGAGCAGAACGCCGGCGGCGCTCCGGTCAGCACCACCGCGCCGACGTCGGGGTCATCGCCGAGGGCCCCGAAGGCCTCGGTCAGCTCCACCCGCAGGTCGATCGAGAGAGCGTTGCGCTTTTCGGGGCGCTGCAGCGTGACCACCGCGACGTCCTCTCGGCGCTCCAGTGAGAGCAGGCCCGCCATGGAGGGCATCATCTCCCAAACTCACAAGGAGGACAGGTGAAGGCGCACACGGAGTACATGACGTTCAACACCGAGGGCCGGCGGGAGTTCATCCGGATCACCGAGAACGTGCAGGGGGCGGTCGACGCCGCGGGCGTGGCTGAGGGGATGGTCCTGGTCTCCGCGATGCACATCACCGCGGCGGTCTGGGTGAACGACGACGAGCCGGGGCTGCAAGAGGACACGCTCGAGTGGCTCGACAAGTTGGCGCCGCCCAGTTGGAAGGATCCGGCCAACGAGGTCGCCCGGGAGCTGCTGCCGGATCCCGGCGACTACCGCCACCATCGCGGCGGGGAGGACAACGGCGATGCCCACCTGAAGAACCTGCTCGTCCACCATCAGGTGATCCTGCCGATCACTGAGGGGCGCCTCGACCTGGGCCCCTGGCAGGCGGTCTTCTACTGTGAGTTCGACGGGCGGCGCTCGAAGCGCCTGGTGATCAAGGTGATCGGCGATTAGCTCACCGGCCGCCACGGAGCGCCGGCGCGCTGCGGTCGCTCCGGCGATGGTGATCGGGGCCGTCGTCTCGGTCCAGTGCGGGTCGGCCGCCGCGACGACGCTCTTCGACCGGGTCGGGCCGGCGGGCGCGGTGCTCTACCGGCTGCTGTCCGCCGCGATCCTGCTGCTGGCGATCTGGCGCCCGCGCCCGCTCGAGGCGAGCCGCGACGGGCTGCTGCTCGCCGGGGCGTTCGGCGTCGCCCTGGCGGGGATGAACCTCTGCTTCTACGAGGCCCTGGATCGGATCCCTCTGGGGATCGCCGTCACCTTCGAGTTCGTCGGCCCGTTGCTGGTCGGCCTGTTCGGCTCGCGGCGGCCGCTCGACCTGGTCTGGGTCGCCTGTGCGGCGATCGGCGTCCTGCTTCTGACGAGGCCCTCGGGATCGGCGAGCGCGGCTGGCATCGGGTTCGCCCTGCTGGCGGGCGCCTTCTGGGCCGCCTACATCCTGCTCAGCGCGCGGATCGGCCGGGTGTTTTCGGGCGGCCGGGGACTTGCCCTGGCGATGGGTGTCGCGGCCGTGCTGATGGTGGTTCCCGGCACGCTGGCGGCCGGCGGCGACCTGATCGACCCGGGGGCGGCAGCCGTCGGCGCGGCGACCGGTGTCCTCAGCTCCGTGATCCCCTACTCGCTCGAGCTCGAGGCGTTGCGGCGGATCGCGGTCGGGACCTTCGGCGTGCTGATGAGCATGGAGCCGGCGGTCGCCGCGCTGATCGGGCTGATCGCGCTCGGTCAGGGACTCGCCACTTTCGACGTGATCGGAATCGCCCTGGTCGTGGTGGCCAGCGCCGGCGTGCTCGGATCGTCCGTGGTCGAGGCGCCGACGGAGGCCTAGGCGGCTCTGCGGAGGCGCCGGAGCCGGGCGAATCTCAGGCGAGGCAAGCGCACGACCGCCGGCATCTCCACGGTGGGGGGAGTGTTGGCCGGGTCGGCGTTCAGCAACGACGGCTGGTGGCGCTCGATCTGGGCCTGGAGGCAGCGCCGACACGAGCACTCAGGAACGGATATGCCTGTGTTCGAACAGACTGTCATCCGAGTTCCTTAAGCCGAAGCGGGGTCACGGTAACCGCATCGGCGGTCGGAATTCCCGCAAATAGCCCAAAACCGCGTAGTCGAGATCCGGTCAAGAAAACCCCTGAGTTGCCCCCTGACAAGATCAAGCCGATGGAAGCACAGGGGCCCGACGTGCGCGCAGGTTCGATCGCGGAGGCGATCGCCAGGGCCCAGGTGCACGCGCCCACGCGTGGCAATCGCAGGCTCGAGCGCTTTCTGGATGCAGTCAACGCGGACGAGCGGGTGCGTGCCTGGTGGTACATGGCACAGATCACCTCGGAGCGGCTGGGGATGTCCGACCACTCCTGGGTGCACGTGCAGGTGGTGCTCAACATCGCCCTGCGCCTCCTTCGCCTGCTGGTGAAGGCCGGGATCGAGCCGGCGATGGTGACCGACCACGGCATGCGCGACCGCGATGCGGAGGTGGTCGTGGCGGGCGGGGCCCTTCTCCACGACGTCGGCATGTCGATTCACCGCGCGGACCACGAGGCCTACAGCCTGTTCATGGTCGAGGAGCGGCTTCAGTCCCTGCTCGCCGAGAGTTACGGCCAGCCCGAGCGGACGGTGGTGATCGCGGAGATCCTGCACGCGATCATCGGCCACCGCCGCCGCGGCGAGCCCTACACGCTCGAGGCCGGCGTCGTGCGTGTCGCCGACGCCCTCGACATGGCCGAGGGGCGGTCGCGCCTGCCGGTCGAGGGCGGCCAATACGGGATCCACGCCCTCTCGGCGGCGGCGATCGACGAGGTCAGGATCGAGGCGGGGGAGGAGCGGCCGGTGAAGATCGAGATCGAGATGAACAACTCCGCCGGCGTCTTCCAGGTCGACGACCTGCTCGCCACCAAGCTCCGCGGCACCCCGCTCGAGGGCCACGTCGAGGTCATCGCCCAGGTCCGCGGCGAGACCGAGAAGCGCCTGCTGCCCAGCTTTCGCCTGTAGCGAGCGGCGAGCCGTCCGCGCTGCGGCTCGACCAGGCCCGCCGCCGCCCGGAGTTCCGGCTTCCCTATCCCGCGCTCGCGACCGCGCCCGGCCGGGGGCGAAATTCGGATCGTGAGTCCTTTCCCGGAGATGGGCCCGCAAAGTTCGCGAGATTCCGTGTGGCTCTGGCGCCTGGTGCACTTCCAGCATGGTGTGCTAACGCGGCGCCAGCTCCTCGACGCGGGATTCAGCTCCGACCAGATCGACGGGCGCGTTCGAGCCGGGCGCCTTCATCGACTGTGGCGCGGAGTCTTCGCGGTGGGAAGGCCGAGGCTGACGTCGCGTGGCTGGTGGTCGGCCGGAGTCCTGACGTGCGGCGGTCAGGCCGTTCTGAGTCATCGGAGCGCCGCGCACTTGTGGGGTCTTCTCGAAGCAAAGCCCGGCCATGAAGAGGAGCAGGGTCGGCCGTTGGCCATCGACGTCTCAGTTCCCGCAACCAAGAGCCACCGGCGAACCGGGATTCGGATTCACAGGCGACGTGATCTCAAGGAGGGGGATCGAGCCAATCGCGAGCGAATCCCTGTAACGAGCCCAGGTCGCACCCTGCTCGACCTCGCCTCCGTTGTGCACCCGCACCGGTTGGAGGCCGCCGTAAACGCGGCGGACATGTTGGGGCTGCTCGACCCCGAGACCCTCCGCACAGAATTGGACGAGCACCGCGGTACGACCGGTCTTCCCGCACTCCGTCGTGTCCTCGATCGGCACACCTTCGCTCTCACCAATTCAGAGCTGGAGCGTCAATTCTTGCGGCTTGTTCGGGAGGCCAGGCTGCCATGGCCGAAGACTCAGCAAGGCGTGAATGGATACCGCCTGGACTTCCTCTGGCCAAAGGCCAGGCTGGTCGTCGAGACGGATGGTCTGCGGTATCACCGGACGCCAGCTCAGCAGGCAAAGGATCGGGTCCGGGATCAGGCGCTGGTCGCCGCGGGCTTCACTGTCCTGAGATTCACCCATGCTCAGGTTCGCTACGACGCGCGCCATGTGGTGGCGACGCTTCTCGCCGTATTGGATGGATCGTGAACGATTTCCCGCGGGAGGGCCCGCAAATCGCTCGAGGTCCGGCGCTAGACCCCGGCGCCCTCTCCGCCGCGGCCCTCTCCCGCGGCGAAGCGGGCCGCGCCCTTGACGCCGACGCCGCTGACCGCGCCGCCGATCTCGGCCTCCCGGGCGAGGCCCTCCTCGAGGGAGAGGCCGAAGCCCTCCAGGGCTGAGCGGCGGTCGGCGAGCATGGTCTCCTGAGGGAACTGCGCCAGGCCCTCGGCCATCTCGAGTGCGCGCTCCAGATGCTCGCCCGGCGCGACCATCTCGGTGAGCAGACCCATCGCCAGCGCCTCAGCGGCCTCGACGATCCGGCCGGTGAGGATCAAGTCGAGGGCACGGCCCATCCCGACAATGCGCGGCAGCCGCTGGGTGCCGCCGTCGATCAGCGGGACGCCCCAGCGCCGCTCGGGGAAGCCGAGCTTCGCGGTCTCGGTGCCGATGCGGAGATCGCACCAAAGCGCCAGCTCGAGGCCGCCGGCCAGCGCATAGCCCGAGATCGCCGCGATCGTCGGCTTCGGCGAGGTGATCCGCGTGAAGCCGAGCGGCCCATGCGGCCGCGGCTTCAGCCACTGCTGCGCGATCCCCTCGTCGTCCATCGCCGCGGCGACCGACTTGAGGTCGGCGCCGGCGCAGAACGCAGTCTCTCCGGCCCCGGTGAGGATCAGGACCCTCGCATCGTCGTCGCCCTCGAACTCTCGATAGGCCTCGAGGAGCTGGTCGGCGGTCTCGGGATCGACCGCGTTCCGCCGTTCGGGGCGGTCGATGGTGAGCATCCCAGCGGCGCCGCGCCGCTCGTAGGTGACCTCGGGCATGGCGCGATCCTATTCGCCGCTTGCCGGCAATCGGGCTCAGCCGGGCGTCGGCTGCGGCCACTGCCGCAGGTAAGGCAGTGGATCTACCGCCTTGGTCTGGGCGCCGAGCGACGCCCTGCCGACTCGCACCTCGAAGTGGAGATGCGGGCCGTCGCAGCTGCCGCTGCAGCCGAGCTGCCCGATCGCCTGGCCGGCGTGGACGTGGTCGCCGACCTGCACCGGCGACGGCTTCAGCATGTGCATGTAGACGAAGCTGTGGTCGTCGGCGGAGCTGTAGATGGCGAGGAAGTTGCCCCGTCCGCCCGAGTCCGGGTCCGAATTCTTGCCGCGATCGACGACAAGTCCGTCCTGCACCGCGACCTCGGGCGTCCCCGTCTTTCCGAAGATGTCCTGACCCTCGTGGACGTGGCCGTAGCGGCTGGCGCCGAAGTGGGCCTCCGCCTCACCGAAGTTGTGCGGGCCCTCGAGCGGGAACACGTATCCAGCGGTGAGCCCCTGCGGGGTGCCTTGGTCGACGCCGAACAGAGACGCGCTGTTGACCAGTGACCCGTGTCCGGCGCCGGCGTCGAGTCCCGGCAGCGGCAGGCCCAGCGCCGAGCCGAGTGCCGCGCTCAGCCCGAGTACGACCGTGACCGCGAGACCCGCCTTTGCCGTCGGCCAGGCCAAACCACGTCGTCGCGTCGCCGCCCGGCGGCGGTTCTCCGCGGCCCGCGCCCGCTTGCGGACCGGGCCCTGGACGCCGGGTCGCAGGCGCGCGGCGGTCGCAGCGGGAGCGACCTTTGGAGTTGCCGGCCGTCGCGGCGGCGCGGCCGCCGGCTTGGGCGCCCGGGGCCTGCGCGCCGGACGGCGCAGCGCCTGCCTCTCCAGCCGCCACCTCTCGGCGCGCTCGCGGCGCCGGCGCTCGAGCCTTTCCCGGTGGGCCGCCTCGCGCTCGGCTCGCTCTCGTTCTATCCGCGCCCGCCGCTCGAGCTCCTCACGTTCCCGCTCGACGCGCAGCCGCTCGAGCCGCTCGGCCATCGACTCGCGCCGCCGCAGGGAGGGGATCCCCTCCGCCGGCGATGAAGCGTCCGGGTGAGTTCGTGAATCGACGACCTGATCGTCCCCTGCGGATCCCATGCCGTGGGGGGCTTAGCGGCTGCCGAGGCGCTCGAGGTCCTCCTTGCGCCTCTCCTTGCGGTTGTCGAGGCGAATCTGAATCAGGGAGGCGACGGTCACGAAGATGGCGAAGAAGGCGATCAGGCCGAAGGCGAAGAAGGTGACCGCCTTATCGGTCGTGCGGCCGTAGATGCCGACGCCGTCGGCCGCCATGGCGGCCGGCGCGGTCACGAGCAGCCCGACCAGCGCGAACAGCGGAGGCAGCAGGCGACGAAGGTGTGCGAGGGCGCGCTCCGGCGCGACCCGTTTCGCTCTGACACGCATCCCGGGCAATCTAACGCACGCTCCAGCGCCTAAGAGCCGTCTTAAGCGGAATTAGGCCGGCGTGACCTAGGATGCGCGCGGCTCTCGGCTCGCCGCCGAGACCTCCCCCGCATGGACCCGATCTCCTATTTCCAGGCAATCGTCCTCGGCCTGCTCCAGGGCGTCAGCGAGCTCTTCCCGATCTCGAGCCTCGGGCACAGCGTCGTGCTGCCGCGCGTCTTCGGCTGGAACATCCATCAGAACGACGACTACTTCCTGAGCTTCCTCGTCGCCACCCATTGCGCTACGGCGATCGTCCTCTTCTTCTTCTTCCTCAAGGACTGGGTTCGCATCCTCAAGGGTCTCGGGCGCTCCCTCCGGGACCGCTACATCGACCCCGGCGATCCGTATGCGAAGCTCGGCTGGCTGCTAGTCGTCGGCACCATTCCCGCGGGCCTGCTCGGCCTGCTGCTCGAGCATCCGCTGCGCACCCTGTTCGCGTCCACCGAGACGGCCGCAATCTTCCTCTTCGTCAACGGCCTGATGCTGTTCGGCGCGGAGGCCCTGCGCCGGCGCGCTCCGGTTCGATCCGAGCAGGGGATGCGCTCCGACGAGGTGATCTCGCGCACGCTGACCTTCCGCTCCGCTCTCGGAATCGGCGCAGCGCAGGCCCTCGCGCTGATCCCGGGCCTTTCGCGTTCCGGCGCGAGCATGGGCGGCGGGCTCGTCGCCGGGCTCTCCAATGAGGAGGCGGCCCGCTTCGCCTTCCTGCTTGCCACGCCGATCATCGGCGCCGCCGGAGTGCTCAAGCTGCCCGAGCTGCTTGGACACCAGGGCGACCACGTCCGGGGACAGGCACTCGTGGGTGCGATTGCCGCGGCGGTCACGGCCTACTTCTCGGTCAAGTTCCTGCTGCGCTTCTTCGAGACCAACCGACTTACCCCGTTCGCGGTCTATTGCTGCGCCGTCGGCGCCATTCTCTCCATCGCCTTCGCCCTGAGCTGAGGAGGTCCCATGACCAAGCGTCCCCAATTGATCATCCCCGCCGTGATCCTCGGCGTCGTCTTCCTGGCGATCGCCATCATCTACTGGACCACGGATGCCGGCTCTCTGCCCTCCTTCTTTCCCGGGCATGAGGCCGGATCGAGCCACATCCATTTCAAGCACGGACTCGCCGCCGCGGTGGTCGCGGCCGCCTGTTTCATCTTCGCCTGGTTCCAGACCGGGGGAGACCGCCCCCGGCGCACAGGGCCCCCAACATCGGATCGCGAGGGCGGCGGTGGCTAGTGAGGGCTGATCTGCAGTAGCTCGTCGCCGGGCTCGTGCTCGACCTGCAGGGTCGAGTGCTCGACCCCGAAGCGGTCCGCCAGCAACCGCGCGGCCTGCCAGCGCGCCTGGTGGCAGTCGGCGTCGCTGCCCACGATGATGTGGGCCGAGATGGCCGGCATCCCCGAGGTCACCTCCCAGACGTGCAGGTCGTGCACCTCCACGACGCCCTCGGCGGCGGCGAGCGTCCGTCCGATCTGCTGCGGATCGAGCCCCGGCGGCGCGGCCTCCATGAAGACCCGGCCGGAGTCCCGCAGCAGGCCGTAGGCGGACCAGAGCATCAGGGCGGCGATCAGCAGCGAGGCGATCCCGTCCGCGCGGTCGAACCCCGAGATCAGGATCACCGCGCCGGCGATCGCCGTGGCGATGAACGCGAAGAGGTCGGTGAGGATGTGACGAAAGGCGCCCTCGACGTTGAGGCTGCGCCTCTCGGCGGCGGCGATCATGCGGGCCGCGACGAGGTTCACCGCGATGCCGACGATCGCGACGATGAGGACGAGCGCTCCCTCGACGCCCGGCGGCTCGATCAGCCGCCGGATGCCCTCGTAGACGATCCAGATGCCGAGCAGCAGGAGGGTCAGACCATTGACCTGCGCCGAGAGGATCTCCGCCCGCCGCAGGCCGTAGGTGAAGCTGCCAGCCGGCGGCCGATCCGCCAGCCGCAGGGCGACGAGCGCCAGGCCCAGCGCGATGGCGTCGGTGAGCATGTGCCCCGCGTCGGAGAGCAGGGCCAGGGAGGAGCCGACGATGCCGGCGACGACCTCGGCCGCCATGAAGGCGACGATCAACGCGAAAGCGGCGCCCAAGCGGCGGGCGTCGGCGTCGGTTGCGGGCAGGTGACCGTGGCGTGGTCGTGGCCAGCTGATTATCGCCTGCTGACGGCTTCGCGATAAACGGCCGCCAAACACCGCGGCCGAATCGATACCAGGCCGTGGCCTGGTAAAAAAAGCGCGCGACCCGGGGCAGGGAAGGGGTCGCGCGCGCTGACGAGAGAGGAATCTCGAAAGTGAGCGAGAGTCTGTCCCCGACGACCCCCTCCGGTGTGAAGATCCGGATACGGGCAAGAGATCCATTTATGCGCCATTTGCTTGTGAAAAACCGGTGAACCGGATTCGCGAGGAGGCCGCCGCGCCGACCCCGCCCGTATCATCCGGCTCGTCCCGTCACAAAACGGGTTGCTCCTATGGAGCACCTTCGCCTCTACAGGGGTAGGGCGAGTCCGAGAGAGGGCTTCGATGACCAATCAAGCAGGCATACGGCTGGCGGTGATAGACACCGACAGCGCTTTTCTCACGGTCCTGGGAAAGCGCCTCGACGGCGCCGGCTGGGAGCACCGCGTCCTCGCCGGCAGCGTGCCCATCGAGGAGCTCGTCGCGATGAAGCTCAATGCCCTGCTCGTCGACCTCTCAGTGCTCGGGCCCCCAGGGCTGGGAGTTCCTCGAGAAGGTCTGCGGGACGATCCCCGGGCTCGGGGTGCTGGTCTGCACCTCTCGGTCAACCGTCGCCCAGCGCGTCCGAGGGCTGCGGCTCGGCGCCGACGATTGGATCGGCAAGCCCTCGCATCCAGAGGAGGTGATGGCGCGCATCGAAGCCGTCGTTCGCCGGCGCAAGCGAGCGGCGGCGCGCGAGGACGTCGGCCCGTTGGTCTCGGGCGAGCTCGAGATTCGTCCGGACCAGTACCAGGCGTTCGTCAGCGGCCAGAGCATCGGCCTCACGCGGCGCGAGTTCGAGCTCCTCCAGCTCCTCGCCGAGGCCCACGGCCAGGTGATCGAGCGCGAGGAGATCTACCAGAAGGTCTGGGGCTACGCGATGGCCCACGGCGACCGCTCGGTGGACGTCTTCGTCAGGAAGCTGCGCCAGAAGCTCCAGCGCCACTCGGCCAACTGGCACTACATCCACACCCACTTCGGCATCGGCTACCGGTTCGATCCGGAGCCGGTCGGCACCTCGCTGAGCCCCCGGTCGATCTGTCGATGGAGGCCGAGGAGCCGGCGGAGCAGGCGGACACCGTGGGAGCCGAGCTGGCCCCCGAGCGCCCGTAGTCGGCCCGCCGCCAGAGCCACGGCGTGCATTCTCTTCACATCCCGTTTACCGGAAGTTCACGCGACCGTAACTACTTGAGCTTCGAAGTGAGCGGCAAAGCTCCGACGCCATGGAAGGCGAGAACGGCGGCGCCGCGCCTCGAATCTGCGATTCCTCTGGTCGCGAGAGCGACCAGACCCCCGTCTACGCAGGGCGGTTGGAGATCAGGCCGGCGGATCACGCGGCGCTCGTCGACGGCCGTCCGCTTGATCCTGACGGTGCGGGAGCTGCAGCTCCTCACCGAGCTCGCCCACAACGCGGAGCGGGTGATGACCCGGGAGGAGCTCTACGAGACGGTCTGGGGACGCTCGTACAAGAAGAGCGACCGCTCCGTCGACGTCTACGTCGGACGCCTGCGGTCGAAGCTCAATCGCGCACTGCCGGGGCGGCGCTTCATCCACACGCACACCGGCATCGGATACCGGTTCTCACCGCAGGCCTGAGGCGCTCAGGGACGTGCGTAGCTCAGCGGCGATTTACATCCTTTTTACAAGTGCGCCACACGAACGTAACAAGCTGCGGCGGGCCCATTGACAGGGTCCGCAGCCTCTAAAGGATCCGAGGGAGGCGAGCCGTTGAGCCGCCGTCCCTTTTCGAAAAAACGAAAAAGGAGCGACTCAATGAATAGGAAGTGGTGGCTCGTCACGGCCGCCTCGGCCGTCCTCGCGCTCACTGCCGCAGCGTGCGGCTCGAGCAACGACAACTCGTCCGGCGTCTCCGGCGACCTCGCCGGCGCCGGCTCCAGCGCCCAGCAGGCAGCCCAAGAGGCGTGGGTCGCCAAGTTCGAGGACCAGAACTCAGGCGCCACCGTCACCTACGACGCGATCGGGTCGGGCGGCGGCCGCGACCAGTTCATCGCGGGCGGCAAGACCGCCTTCGCCGGCAGCGACTCGCCGTTCGACACCACTGAGCTGCCCAAGGCGACTCAGCGGTGCGCGCCGGGTCAGCTGGTCCAGATCCCGAACTACATCTCTCCGATCGCGATCGTCTACAACCTGCCGGGCGTCGACAACCTGCAGCTCAGCCCGGATACGACCGCGAAGATCTTCAAGGGCGAGATCACGACCTGGAATGACCCGGCCATCAAGGCGGACAACCCGGGCGCCAACCTGCCCAGCACGAAGATCACGCCGGTGCATCGCTCGGACGAGTCCGGGACGACGGCGAACTTCACGGACTATCTCCATGGAGCCGCGCCGAGCGTCTGGACGTTCGATCCGGACGGCAACTGGCCGCTGAAGACCGGCGAGTCCGGTGCCCAGACCTCCGGTCTGATCCAGGCCGTCAAGGCCGGCGAGGGTGCGATCGGCTACGCGGATGAGAGCCAGGCCGGGGACCTCGGCGTCGCCAAGGTCAAGGTCGGCAACACCTACGTGGCGCCGAGCGCTCAGGGTGCGACGAACGATTTCGACCAGTCGCAGAAGGACCCGGAGCTCACCAAGCCGCCGTACGTGTTCGCGTACAAGGTCCAGCGGACTCCGACCGATCCGAGCAGCTATCCGGTACTGCTGGTCTCGTACCTGATGGGTTGCACGAAGTACAGCGACACCAACACGACCGACCTCGTGAAGGCGTACTTCAGCTACATCGTCAGCGACGAGGGCCAGCAGGTCGCGGCGCAGAACGCCGGCTCAGCGCCGATCCCGCCGGGCATCAAGAAGGAGGACACGCCCGCCATCGATGCGATCGGCGGCTGATCCAGAGGTAACCGCGGAGAGGGGGCCCCGGCCTGAAAGGGCGCGGGGCCCCCGAACCGTCTCCACACAAGACTGATGGAAGCCCACCCCGACACCACAACCCAGGCGGGGCAGATCCTGGCCTCCGCGAGCGGCGGCAAGCGCCGCCCTGGAGACCGGATCTTCTCGAACGCCGCGGTGATCGCTTCGGTCACCGTCCTCGCGCTGCTCGCCGGGGTCGCGATCTTCCTGATCGCCGACTCCGTGCCGGCGATCACCGCCAACACCGCCGACCTGCCCGACGGCAAGAACCTGATCGACTACATCGCGCCGCTCGCCTTCGGCACGATCCTCGCGGCGGCGGTCGCCGTCGTCATCGCGGTGCCGCTCGCCGTCGCGGTCGCCCTCTTCATCAGCCACATCGCTCCGCGCCGGATCGCCAACCCGCTCGCCTACATCGTCGACCTGCTCGCCGCGATTCCCAGCATCGTCTACGGCCTCTGGGGCATCTTCGTCCTCGGCCCCGCAATGGTCCCGATCCTGGACTGGCTGGTCGCCCATCTGAGCTGGATCCCGTTCTTTGCGGGGCCCGCCTCGGTCACCGGCCGCGTCATGCTCACCGCCGGGCTCGTGCTAGCCGTGATGATCCTGCCGATCGTCTCGGCGGTCGCCCGCGAGGTCTTCTCGCAGACGCCGCGGCGACTCGAGGAGGGAGCCCTGGCACTCGGCGCCACCCGCTGGGAGATGATCCGCATGGCGGTCCTGCCCTTCGGCAAGTCCGCGGTGATCAGCGGCTCGATGCTCGGACTGGGACGCGCCCTGGGGGAGACGATGGCGGTGACCATCATCCTCTCGGTCTCAGGGATCGTCACCTTCAACCTGGTCAGCCAGGAGAACCCGACCCCGATCGCGGCGAACATCGCCCTCAAGTTCCCGGAGTCCTCGGGGGTCGACGTCAACGCGCTGATCGCCTCGGGGCTCGTCCTCTTCGGCATCACCCTGGTGGTCAACATGCTCGCCCGGCTGGTCATCTCCCGCTCGAACGTCCAATGAGGAAGACCCGATGGCTGAGAACCCACCCAGGGAAGATCCGGCAGCGGCTTTCGACCCGGCGAACCAGGTCGCAACCCTCGGCGGGCCCTCCGTCAGCGGCGGCACGCTGCCGTCCTGGTTCATGTGGGCGGTCGGCGCGGGCTCGGCCGCTGATCGCGGCGGCAATCCTGCTCGCGACCGGAAGCTTCACCGTGGTGGTGCTCCTCATCCTGACCGCCGTCTTCGCGCTGCCCACCGCCTACATCTGGTCGCGGATCGCCGAGAACAGGCGGCAGGCGATGGACCGCCTGGTGACGCTCGGCATCGTCACCGGCTTCGGGCTCGCCGTCACGCCGCTCTTCTCCCTGCTCTACGAGGTGATCAAGCGAGGGACGGCCCGGTTCGACGGCTCGTTCTTCACCGAATCGGCCCGTGGCGTGATCGGGGCCGGTGGCGGCGCGGCAGCACGCGATCGTCGGCACCCTGGTGATCACCGGGGTCGCCGACCCTGATCTCGGTGCCGATCGGGATCATGGCTGCGGTCTACCTCAACGAGTACGGGAAGCGGCCGGCTGCGCAAGGCCCTCACCTTCTTCGTCGACGTGATGACCGGGATCCCCTCGATCGTGGCGGGCCTCTTCGCCTACGCGCTGTTCGCCGCCTTCCTGGGACCGGGCATCCGCCTCGGCATCATCGGGTCGGTCGCCCTCTCGGTGCTGATGATCCCGATCGTGATCCGCTCGGCGGAGGAGATCCTGAAGATCGTTCCCGATCACCTTCGCGAGGCGGCCTATGCGCTGGGGACGCCGAAGTGGAAGGTGGTGACGCGAGATCGTGCTGCCCACCGCGCTGGCCGGCCTGGTCACGGGGGTCATGCTCGCCATCGCGCGGGTGATCGGCGAGACGGCGCCACTGCTGGTCACCACCGGCGTGATCGACTCCGTGAACACCAATCCGCTCAGCGGGCGGATGCAGAACCTCGCCGTCTACGCCTACAGTGAGTACAAGGACCCGGGGGTCGACGTGCAGGCCTCATACGACAAGGCCTGGGCCGCGGCGCTCACCCTGATCGTGATCGTGATGATCCTCAGCCTGCTCGCGCGCTGGATCTACCGCCGCTTCGGAACCGAGCTCCGCTAGCCAAATCGAGACTTCCAATGCCCAGGGACAGGAGGAAGATGCCCGAGACAGCCGACAAGACCACGAACCAGCGGAGCTCCGCGGTGGCGACCGATCTCGCCGAGACCGCCAGCGCGGCCAAGAAACGGGGTGCCGATAAGGTCGAGCGCGTGGCGAAGCGCTTCAACGTCAAGGACGTGAACCTCTACTACGGGGACTTCCACGCCGTCCAGGACGTGACGATGACGATCGAGCCGAACCAGGTCACCGCCCTGATCGGCTCCTCAGGTTGCGGCAAGACCACCATGCTCCGCTCGCTCAATCGCATGCACGAGCTCACCCCCGGCGCCCGGGTCGACGGCGAGGTCGTCCTCGACGACCAGGACATCTACGCGCCCAACGTCGACCCGGTCGAGGTCCGCCGGCTGGTCGGCATGGTCTTCCAGGCCCCGAACCCGTTCCCGACGATGTCGGTCTACGAGAACGTCGCGGCCGGCCTGACGCTCAACCGGAGGGGCATCTCGAAGTCCGAGAAGGACGACATCGTGGAGCGGTCCCTGCGCGGCGCTCACCTCTGGGAGGAGGTCAAGGATCGCCTGGACCGCAAGGGCTCCGCGCTCTCGGGCGGCCAGCAGCAGCGGCTCTGCATCGCCCGCGCGATCGCGGTCGAGCCCGAGGTCCTGCTGATGGACGAGCCGTGCTCGGCCCTCGACCCCGTCGCGACCCTCGCGGTCGAGGACCTGATCGAGGATCTGAAGAACCGCTACACGATCGTGATCGTCACCCACAACATGCAGCAGGCGGCCCGGGCCAGCGACGTCACCGCCTTCTTCAACATCGAGGCCGCGGGCAAGCCCGGGCCGGCTGGTCGAGATGGACGCCACCGACAAGATCTTCACCACGCCGAGCGAAGAAGGAGACCGAGGACTACGTCAGCGGGAGGTTCGGCTGATGCCCGAGGCGACGGCTCCACTACCAGGACCATCTCGACAAGCTCGAGAAGAACGCGCTCGGCGGCCTCGACCTGGTGATCGCGTCCCTCGATCGCACCATGGAGGCGGTCCAGCACCAGGACATGGAGCTGGCGGAGCTGGTGATCGCCGACGACGATCGCATCGACGGCCGTTACCTCGAGGTGCACCAGGAGATCCTCACAATGCTCGCGACCCAGGCGCCGGTGGCGACCGATCTGCGGCTGATCTCCGCCCTGCTGCACGTCATGCACTCGATCGAGCGCATGGGCGACCAGTGCGTGAACATCTCGAAGGTCATTCCGCTAACCGGGAACGACGCCCCGGTCCACGACGAGATGATCGATCGGATCGTGCTGATGGGCAAGCAGGGCCGCTCGATGCTCTCGCAGGCGAAGAAGGCGTTCGAGGGCCGTGACGTCGAGCTGGCTCGCGACCTCGTCCGGCAGGACGACCTGATCGACAACCTGAACAAGGAGTGCTTCCAGATCGCGGTTCAGGTCGGCGACGAGGCCAGGACATCCGCGAGTGGGCGATGACGATGATGCTCGTCGCCCGCGCCCTCGAGCGGATCGGCGACAACGCCGTCGACATCGGCGAGCAGGTCGCCTTCGTCGTCACGGGTCTCTTCCGCGAGTTCGAGGACGCCTCGCACCCCGGCCAGGCGCCGCTTCCCTCGAGCTAGCTACGCCGCCTCTGAGACCTGCTCAGGCGGGACCATGATCTCGGCCGCCTCCTCGGGCGTGATGTCCGGATAGAGGACACGCAGCGCCCCGATCGCGAGACCTCCTCCCACCAGCTGAGCAAGCACGAAGGAGGGTACGGAGGCTGGCGCGATCCCGGCAAAGGTGTTGGAGAACATCCGTCCGACGCTGATCGCCGGATTGGCGAAGCTGGTGGAGCTGGTGAAGAAGTAGGCGGCGCCGATGTAGGCGCCCACGGCCGCCGGCGCGATCGAGCCGCGCCGGGTGCGGGCCAAGGAGAAGATCACCAGGATGAGGCCGAGCGTCGCGACGACCTCGGCGAGCAGGTGCGCCTCCGAGGCTCGGTGCTTGGTCGAGATGCTGATCGCCGAGAGCGCGAACATCGCGTTCGCGCTGATCGCCCCGGCGATACAGCCCACGACCTGGGCCGGGATGTAGGCCAGGGCCTCACGCCAGCGCAGCCCGCCGAAGCTCGCATCGACGAGCGAAACCACCGGATTGAAGTGAGCGCCCGAGACAGGGCCGAACATGAGGATGAAAGTGAAGAGGCCCGCCGCGGTCGCGGCGGCATTCTCGAAGAGCTGGAGGCCGACATCGTCAGGCGAGAGCTGAGCGGCCGCGATCCCGGAGCCGACCACCGTCGCGGCGAGGAAAGCCGATCCGAGGAACTCGGCGAACAGGCGCCGAGACAGCGGTAGATCCGATCGCATCAGGCGGCGACGAGCAGCTTCTCGCCGTACTCCCCAGGCAGCCCGGAGGCGCCGACCTGGTTCGCGGCATATTCCGCGTCGTACTCGAAGCGCTCGATCCGCGCTCCGACCACGTCGCCTGTGGCCTCGAGGATGGCGAAGCCCCCACGCGGATCGCCGTCCTTGGGCTTGCCGACGGACCCACAGTTGACGAAGAGCGTGTCGCCGTAGGAGTGGATCCAAGGCTTGTGCGTGTGGCCGAAGATCATCACGTCGCAGTCCGCGCCCGCCGCGATCCGCTCGAATGTCTTGGCGGGCTTGTCCTCGAAGAGGTACTCGTTCACCTTGCGCGGGGAGCCGTGCACGAGCAGCACCCGCCTGGCGCTGAGCTCGAAGCGAAGGTCGAAGGGCAGGCCGCGCATGAAGTCCTTGGATGCCCGGCTGGTGTTCTCGAGGGTCCAGTCGACCGAGAGCTGGCCAAGTTCCCGATCGTGCTGGTTCGGATAGGCGCACATGCAGTCCTCCTCATCACGCCCGATCGCGTAGTCGTAGTTGCCGTAGATCGTCGGGATGGCGCGATCCTGGATCAGCTCGCAGACCTCGTTGGGCCACGGCCCGTAGCCGACCAGGTCGCCCCCGCAATAGATCTGCTCGATCCCTAGCTCATCGATCCGAGCGAGGGCCGCCTGCAGCGCCGGCAGGTTGCCGTGGATGTCGGTGATGACCGCGACGCTATCGGCCATCGGTCAGCTCGGCGATCAGTGCCTCGACGCGAGAGCCAATCTCGTCGCGAATCTGACGGACTGTTTGCAGGTCCTTGTCGGCAGGGTCTTCGAGGTCCCAGTCCTCATAGCGCTTGCCGGGATAGATCGGGCAGGCATCCCGGCAGCCCATCGTGATCACCGCGTCGGCGGCGCGCACGACCTCGTCGGTGAGCGGCTTCGGGAACTCCTTCGAGATGTCGACGCCGACTTCGTCCATCGCTTCGATCGCGTTCGGGTTGAGTTCGTGGGCGGGGTCTGAGCCAGCCGATCGGACGTGGACCCGGCCCTCGGCCAGCTTGTCGAGCAGGCCGGCCGCCATCTGGCTGCGGCCGGAGTTGTGGACGCAGACGAAGAGGACCTCGGGTACTTCCTTGGTCACCTTGCCCTCCGCCTGGGCGAGGGCGCGCAGCCGCTGACGAGAAAAGCGCTCGACCATGAGCGGCACGAACTCCTCGACCCTCGCGCCGGCGAACTGCTCGAGGCTCTCTTCCACATAGACGTCGATGGTCTCCCGCGAGAAGATCCCCGCGAACTCGTCTGCGAGGACCTGAACGGAGCGCTGTATGTGATTCCGGGTCGCCCGCTCAAGCTGTGCCGTCATTGTCTTGCCTCCTCTCAGCCCTCTGGTTGCTCAATCGTAAATGTTGACAAGTGTCTATTCAATCGATATACGTAGATAGATGCCCATCGATCTGAAGCTTGCCCCCAAGCAGAAGCGCCCCGTCGGCGAGCCGTGCTGCGAGCCGGTCGTCTACCCGGACATCGAGCGGGCCCAGGCCGAGCGCATGGCCACGGTGGCCAAGGCCCTCGGCGACCCCATCCGCATGCAGCTCGTCGACGTCCTTAGGAAGCACGCCGGCAAGGTCTGCGTCTGCGAGCTGGTCCCGCTCTTTGACCTATCCCAGCCCACTGTGTCGCACCACCTCAAGGTCCTGCGGGAGGCCGGCATCGTCGGCTCCGAGCGGCAGGGGCTGTGGGCCTACTACTACGTCAACCCCGAGGCACTGGAGGAACTGAGCGGATGGCTGAGCTGACCGGCAAGGACGAGATCCGAGAGGCGGTGCGCGATCGATACGCGGCAGCGGCGACTTCGGTCGGCGAGGGACGCGTGGCCTGTTGTGGACCGTCAAATGTCGCCGGGGCGGCCCAAGGCTCGGTGACCTCTTGCGGTTGCGGCACGGATGTGCCGGACGCCTGCGGCGGGGATGCGTTCGGTTCGGCGCTCTACGAGATCGCGGACCAGGATTCCCTTCCGGACGCCGCAAAGCTCGCCTCCCTCGGCTGCGGCAACCCGACTGCGGTCGCCGAGCTGCACGAGGGAGAGGTGGTGCTCGATCTCGGCTCCGGCGGCGGAATCGACGTCCTGCTCTCGGCCAGGCGCGTCGGCCCGAGCGGTATGGCGTATGGCGTCGACATGACCGACGAGATGCTCGAGCTCGCGCGCGCGAACCAACGCGAGGCCGGCGTCGAGAACGTTGAGTTCCTCAAGGGGACGATCGAGGAGGTGCCGTTGCCGGACGCCTCGGTGGACGTGGTGGTGTCCAACTGCGTGATCAACCTCTCGGGCGACAAGCCCGCCGTATTGCGGGAGGCGGCGCGGGTTCTGCGGCCCGGAGGGCGGTTCGCGGTCAGCGACATCGTGGCCGACCCTGACATGGACGACGCCACGCGTCGCGACATGGCCCAGTGGACCGGCTGCATCGCCGGTGCGCTCACCGAGCAGGAGTTCCGTGCTGAGCTCGAGGCGGCCGGCTTCGAGGAGGTGGAGCTCCGCGAGACCCACCGCGTTCACGACCAGGCCGGCTCGGCGATCATCCGGGCGAAGGTCCCCGCATGAGCACTTCCGAGACGCTGACCCTCAAGGACCCCGAGCGGCTCTACCTCGACTGGGAGCACGCCCACTGGGCCGCTCAGGACATCGACCTTTCCCGCGATCCGGCCGACTGGGAAGGGCTCGGCGAGGGGGAGCGCAACCTCCTCTACTTCGCCCTGAGCTCGCTGATGGTCGCCGAGGAGCGGATCTCGACCCAGTTCGTCGGCCTGGTCATGGCTCAGGACGATGAGGAGGAGGGCTCATACCTCTCCACCCAGCTTGTCGACGAGGTCCGCCACATGCAGTTGTACGCGCGCTTTCAGAACGAGGTAATCGCCGACCCAGCCGCGATCGCCGCCCACGTCGCGCGGGCGCGGGAGGTCCTGGGCGATGCCTTCGAGCGGGTCTTCGACGAGGCCCTGGTCCAGGCGCACGACCGGCTCCGCCTCGATCCCAGTGACCGTGAGGCGAAGGTCGACTTCGTGACGATCTACCACATGGTCATCGAGGGCACCCTGGGGCTGACCGCCTCGCACTTCATCCTCGACTTTCTCGGCGAGCGGGATCTGTTGCCCGGCTTCGTCCACGGCTACTCGAGAATCGCCGCGGACGAGCAGCGCCACATCGCCTACGGGACATGGTTCCTGCGAGAGGCGGTGGCCGCCGACCCGCAGATGGCGGATGTGATCAGCGATCAGATCAAGGAGCTGCTGCCTGCCGTCGCCGAGTCGATCTCGCCACCCAGCGAAGGCGCCTGGGACGTGCTCGGGGTGGAGGAGGGCACCCTCGGGGAGTTCGCCCTCGGGGCGCTGAACCGCCGTCTGGCGCTGATCGGCGCCCCCCTCGACGGATAGCGCCCGCAAGCTGCGGGCTTCAGGGGCGGGCTTGATCCGATCGCCCTGAGAGAATCCGGCAGAGATGATCTGCGGGGCGATCGACATCGGCTCGAACACGACTCGACTGCTCGTGGCCGAGCCGGAGGAGGGCCAGCTTCGCAAGGTGATGGAGCAGCGCGCCTACACCCGCATCGGCAAGGACGCGTCGAAGAACGGGAAGATCACGGCCGAGAAGATCGCCGAGGTCGCCGAGGTGGTCACCACCCAGGCGCGGCTCGCTCATGAGATGGGCGCCAAGGAGGTCAAGACCGTGGCCACGGCGGCGATCCGTGAGGCCAAGAACCGCGACAAGGTCGTCAAGGAGATCGAGGAGACGGCCGGCGTGGAGGTGGACGTCCTCGATGAGGAGGAGGAGGGCCGCTTCGCCTTCATCGGTGCGACCAAGTCGCTCGGGCACCCGGTGGAGGGGACCATCGCCGTGGTCGACGTCGGCGGTGGGTCCTCGGAGGTGATCTACGGCACCGTCCCGGACGGCGTCACCGACGTGAGGTCGTTCAAGATCGGCTCGGGGTCGCTCACCGAGGACCACCTGGAGTCCGATCCGCCGTCGGCCGGCGAGATCCGCGGACTGCGCGACCACATCTCAGACTTCTTCGAGAAGGACGAGCTCGAGCACCCTGACCAGGCCGTCGCGGTGGGGGGCAGCGCCACGTCGCTGCGCACGCTGGTCGGCGCCGTACTCGAGTACGAGACGCTGGAGCGGGCGGTGCGGGTGCTCTCCAGCGACGAGATCTACGAGGTCGCCAAGCGGTTCGAGCTCGACTCGCGCCGGGTGAAGCTGCTCCCGGCCGGCGTTCTGCTGCTCGAGCGGTTTTCTCAGATGCTGGGGCAGCCGCTGCAGATCGGCAAGGGCGGCCTGCGAGAGGGGATCATCCTCACCCTGCTCAACGGGAACGCAAACGGCTCGCACGAGAAGCTCGCTGCATAGCTTCGCTTGACGACGGATGCCCGGTAGCGTGTCCGCCGTCCGATGGCCAAGGCCAAGCCGATTCCAGATCTGACCGCCGAGAGCACCTACGCGGCGGCGGCCGCGAAGATCGTTTCGGTGCGAGCGGGAGAACTGAACGAGCACGCGCAGGGGGTTCTGGACACCGGCGACATCGAGCGGGTCCACGACATGCGGGTGACCACCCGTCGCCTGCGTGCCGCCCTCGAGATCTTCGAGCCGTGCTTCCCGGCAAAGCAGCACGGCGAGGCGCTCGATTCCGTCAAGCGCCTGGCGGATGCCCTCGGTGAACGGCGCGACCGCGACGTGGCGATCGCCGCACTCCGCAACTTCAACGACCAGATGGCGGCGCCCGATCGGCGTGGCGTGGCGTCGCTGATCGAGCAGCTCCGCAGCGAGCAGGAGAAGGCAAACGAGGAGCTCGCCCCTCTGGTGGCCGAGGACAACTTGAGGGAGCTGCGAGAGACCGTGGAGGACCTGGTCGAGGGTGCTCGAGGTGCCCAGGCGTGAAGGCCCGGCCCGTCAAGAAGCTCGACCCTTCGCGCCCCCTCGGGGACAACGCCGCCCGGATCCTCCAGGTGCGGCTCGATGAGATGCTCGCCTTCGCGCCGCGGGCGCTGGACGGCAAGACGAAGGCCCAGCACGACATGCGGATCGCGGCGAAGCGGCTCCGTTACGTGCTCGAGGTGACCGGCTTCTGCTTCGGCCGCCCGGCCGACACCGCCCGGCGGCGCGCCCGCGACCTGCAGGACATCCTCGGCGAGATCCACGACTGCGACGTGATGCTGCCCCGGGTTCGCGAGCACCTCAAGCAGCTGCAGAGAACCGATGCAGCGGTCGTTCGACAGAGGGCGGGGCAGGCTCCCGATCTCGACCCCCGGCTGGCGGCCCACGCACCACATCGCACCGCGTACCGGGGGCTCGACGTGTTCGCTGTCTACCTCGAGGCGCGCCGCGAGCTGCTGCGCGACCGCTTCGCCGCCTTCTGGCGCCGCCAGGAGGAGACTGGGACCTGGCTGCGGCTCGAGCGGGCCGTCGATGGCTATTTGCGGCGAGCACGCGAGGCGCGTCGCACGGCCAAGGCCGCGGAGCGCGCCCGCCGGGAGGCCGAGGCGGCCGAGCGCGCCGCCCGCCAGGCGGAGGCTCAGGCCGCGCAGGCGCGTCTCGATCGCGAGCGCGCCAGCCGCGAGGCCGAGGACCGCGCCGATCGCCACGAGCAGGCGCAGCGGCGCACGAGTCCCGTGCCGCGCCGGCCGAGCTAGCTGCCCGACACCCACGGCTGCACGGCCGCCGGGTTCACCACCTGTTCACTTCGCGGACACGGGCTGGTAACCGCAATTCGCCTGCTCAAGGGCACCATTTCTCCGAGAAAGAGATCGAAGAGAGGGGTCACCGATGAACCCGATTCCCACCACCCGGGTGGACCTGCATTCTCACTCGAGCGCTTCCGCGGTTTCAAAGCTCGGCATCCAGCGCAGCCTCGGCCTTCCCGAGTGCGCCACGCCGCCGGGGGAGGTCTATGAGCTCGCCAAGCGGCGCGGCATGGACTTCGTGACGATCACCGATCACGACACGATCGATGGCTGCCTCGAGCTCGCCGGCCGTCACGACGTCTTCATCTCCGAGGAGCTGACCGCCTGGTTCTGGGCCGAGCCGCAAGCGGTGCACCTGCTCTGCTTCGGTATCACGCCGGACGATCACGCCAGGCTCCAGGAGCGGAGCCGCGACCTCGAGTCGTGCGCCGAGTACCTGCACTCGCGCGAGATCGTCTGCTCGCTCGCCCATCCCTTCTACGCGGTCGAGGCGCCGCTGACGCCGGCGCACCGCAGGCAGCTCGCGCAGCTGTTCCCGGTCTGGGAGACCCGCAACGGCTCCCGCGCGCGCGAGCTCAACATGCCGGCCGCGATCTACATCGAGACGCACGGTGGAACCGGCACCGGCGGCTCGGATGACCATGCCGGCGTGGACATCGGACGGACGTTCACTGAGACGCCGCCCGCCGCCACGCCGGAAGAGTTTCTGCGTCACATTCACGAGGGCCGTGCCGAGGCGCGAGGCGAGCAGGGCAGCGCCGCCAAGTGGGCCCACTCGGCGATGGCGCTCGGCACGCGCGCGCTCCGCATGCAGGAGGGAACGGCGACCCTTAGTAACGGCTCCGATATCCCCGAAGGTGAACCTGAGGAGATGCGGGCTGATGCCGTCCTCAAGATCGCCGAGCGGGTGATGACCGAGGGGGACAATCGCCGCGGGGAGACCGGAGGAGATCTTGGTCCCGAGGACGCCCGCGCCCTGCTCAATGCGTTCCTCCCCGCGGTCGGCGTCGAGCCCGGCCGGGCGCTGATAGACCACATGCAGGCCGAGGACTTCAGCCACGCCGAGCTGGCGCGGCGCGCGCGGCGCACGCACGAGCGGCGGCTTCGCGAGGTCGTGGAGCGGACCGTTGAGGACCTGGGAAGCGGGGGACAGTCGAGCGATCTCACCGTCCGGGCGGTGGAAACGGGCCGCGACCTCTTTCGAGCAGCGATTCCGGCGATCCCTTACGCGCCGGCGGCGGCCTTCCTCGGCAAGGAGAAGGCCAAGCTCACTCCGGGCGAGGGCGCGAAGCGCGTCGCCTTGATCGCCGATGGGATTGAAGCCGTCCACGGCGTCACACACACCATCGAGCGGATCCGCGAGCTCGGCGTGCCGGGCTATGAGGTCCACGTGATCGGCACCGACCGCAACGTCGATCGCCGGCTGCCAGCTGTCACGGAAGTCGAGATGCCCTACACAGCGGGACTCCGGATCGGCGTCCCGAGTCTGCCTGCCATGGTCGACGTGCTGGCGGAGGGCCACTACGACGCGGTGCATCTGACCGCGCCCGGGCCGGGGGGCGTCCTCGCGGTCCTGACCGCCAGGATCATGCAGCTGCCGGTGCTGGGCAGCTGGCACACGGAGTTCGGGGTCTACGCCGACCTGCACTCCTCAACCGAGGTGAGAGGCGCGGTGGACCTCGGGCTCTCCATGATTTACCGACAGTGTGCCCGGGTGCTCTCGCCGAGCCCCGCAAGCGATAAGTCGCTTGCCCGACTGGGCGTCGATCGCGCGGCGATCGGGCGCTGGGGGCGTGGGGTAGACACCTCTCGCTTTGACCCCGGATTGCGGGATCAGGCATGGCTTCGCCATAAGACGGGTTCCGCCTCGGCTTCGCCTGCGGCGGACCCTCGCACCATCAAGGTCCTTTATGTGGGGAGGTTGACCAAGGAGAAGGGCGTCGATCTGCTCGCGCGAGGCCTTCAGCCGCGCTCACCACCGAAACCCGCGGCTTCACCTGCTTCTGGCGGGTGGTGGGCCCGAGCAGGACGAGCTCCGTGAGCGCCTCGGCGACCGCGCCACCTTCCTCGGCTGGCTCGATGGGGAGGACCTGCCGAGGGCCTATGCAAGCGCGGACATCTTCCTGTTCTGCAGCCGGACCGACACCTTCGGCCAGGTTCTGGTCGAGGCGGGTGCGAGCGGTCTCCCGTGCGTTGCGGTCGACGAGGGCGGGCCGTCGTCGATCGTGGTCGACGGCGAGACCGGACGGCTCTGCGAGCCCGACGCCGGCATGCTCGCCGCCGCCGTCCAGCAGCTCGCCGACTCGCCGGCTTGGCGGGCGAAGCTCGGCCGCCAGGGTCTCGCCGCCGCCCGCGCGCGCACCTGGAGGCGGCGATGAGCGAGCTCGCCGACGGCTACGACCGCGTCACAGAGCGCGGCAGATCCGCCCCGCATCAAGCTCGTCAGGGCGGCGTAAGAGACCGTCTAATGTCGCTTGCGTGACCGACGAGCTTGCTCAGGAGACGACTGAATCCAGCGGGCCGGCGGCCGAGGGAGACGTGACGGTCGCGCCCGAACGGTTCGCAAGCGCCTCCGAGCCGGACCTCACCGATCCCTCGCTCTACTTCAACCGCGAGCTCTCCTGGCTCGACTTCAACGACCGGGTGCTGCAGCTGGCGGAGGACCCGCGCGTCCCGCTGCTCGAGCGGGTCAATTTCTCCGCGATCTACGAGGACAACCTCGACGAGTTCTTCATGGTGCGCGTCGCAAACCTGCACGAGCAGGTCGAGTCGAAGATCGACACGCGCGGCGCCGACGGGATTGCGGCCGGCGACGTCATCGACCTGATCCGGCAGCGGACGATCGAGCTGCGCGAGCGCCTCAAGCCGCTGCTTCGCCGATGAGATCCGGCCTGCCCTCGCCGAGCACGGGATCCGCATCATCTGCCTGGACGCGGCCAACTCGCGGTGAGCGCGAGGAGGTGGAGCACCTCTTCACCAGCCAGGTCTTCCCGGCACTGACGCCGCTGGTGATCGGTCGCGGCCGGCCGTTCCCCTACATCTCGAACATGTCCCTGAACTGGGGAGTCGTGCTCCGGAATCCCGAGAAGGACGAGGAGGTCGCCGCCCGCGTCAAGGTGCCGAAGGAGCTCCTGCGCCGCTTCCTCTCGATCGGGGACGGGCTCACCTTCGTTCCGCTCGAGGATGTCGTCGCGGCCAACCTCGATGACCTCTTCCCCGGGATGGAGATCGTCCACCAGTCGCTCTTCCGCGTGACGCGGGACACCGACTACGACGTCTCCGACGAGGCCGACGACCTTCTGCTCGCCGTCGAGGAAGAGGTGCGCCGTCGCCGCTTCGGGGAGGTCGTGCGACTGGAGGTCGCCCCCGACATGGACCCCGGCCTGCGAGACCAGCTCGTCGAGGGGATGCACATCGACCCTCATCAGGTCTTCGAGACTCCGGGGCTGCTCGGCCTGGACGACCTCATCGACATCTACGCGGTTTCCGGCTTCCGCGAGCTGCGCTACCCGCGCTATTCGGGAGTGACGCCGCCCGCGCTGCAGCAGGGCAGCCGCACTCAGCGAGAGGTGGACGTCTTCGGTGCCATCCGCCAGGGCGACATCCTGGTCCACCATCCCTATGACTCCTTCGCCGGGTCGGTCGAGCGCTTCGTCCGCCAGGCCGTCGAGGACCCGAACGTGCTCGCGATCAAGCAGACGGTCTACCGGACGAGTGCCGACTCACCCCTCGTTCCCGCCCTGATCGATGCCTCGGAGCGCGGCAAGCAGGCGGTCTGCCTGGTGGAGCTGAAGGCCCGCTTCGACGAGAGCGCGAACATCCGCTGGGCGAGGGCGCTGGAGGAGGCGGGCGTCCACGTCGTCTACGGGATCCCGGGTCTGAAGACGCACGTCAAGTGCATCCTGGTGGCGCGCCGAGAGGGCGACGGCGTCCGCAACTACGTCCACATCGGGACCGGCAACTACAACCCGAAGACCGCCCGCATCTACACCGACTTCGGCCTCTTCACCACGAACCCCGAGATCGGCGAGGACATCGCCGAGATGTTCAACTACCTGACCGGCTACGCCCGGCCGAGCGGGTACCGCGAGGTCTGGGTCGCCCCCTTCAACCTCAAGGAGGGGATCCTCGGCGAGATCGAGCGCACGATCGAGGCCCACTCGCCGGAGCACCCGGCGCGGATCCGGATGAAGATGAACTCCCTGCTCGACCCGCCGTCCATCCGGGCTCTCTATCGAGCGTCGCAGGCCGGCGTCGAGGTGGACCTCAACATCAGGGGCATCTGCTCGCTCCGGCCCGGAGTCCAGGGCATCTCGGAGAACATCCGCGTGGTCTCGGTGGTCGGGCGCTTCCTCGAGCATTCGAGGATCTTTTCCTTCGAGCGTCCCGACGAGAACCCGATCTACATCGGATCCGCAGACCTGATGCCGCGCAACCTCTACAACCGGGTCGAGCTGGTCACCCCGGTTCACGACCCAAGCAACAAGGAGCAGCTCACCGATTCGCTCGACCGCGCCTTCGCCGACAACACCAACGCCTGGGAGCTCGGGGCCGACGGCGTCTGGTCTCGGCTGACCGTGAACGGCGACCCGCCGCGCAATATGCAGATGGAGCTGATCGAGCGCCATACCAGGCACGCGGATGAGGCAGCCGCCGTCCGTGCCTGACGGGCTGCGGCCAGGCGTGATCGCTGAGCGGGACCTCTGGTAGCTTGGCCTCGGTGGCCCTCCGAGGTGTGACAAGCAGGGACGCGGTCTATTTCGACGTTCTCGCCGAGGCCGGGGCCAACATCCTGCGCGGGGCGAGGCTGCTCGAGCAGATGTTCGACACCTGGCCGGAGGAGAGCGGCGTCGCACGCGACATCCTCAAAGCCGAGCAGGAGGGCGACCGGATCACCCAGGAGATCGTCCGCCGCCTCAATGTCGAGCCGCCCAAGGGTCTGGACAGCGCCGAGGTCTACGCGCTCGCCACCCAGCTCGACGACATCATCGACGACATCGAGGAGGCGGCCGATTTCATGGGCCTCTTCGCAATCGAGGCACCGATGGAGCAGGCCCACACCCTCTCCAACGTGCTGGCGCAGTCCTGCGAGCAGGTCTCCGGGCTGCTCAACGACCTGCGGGGTTTCAGGGACCTCGAGCGCTACTGGGTGGAGATCCACCGGCTCGAGAACGAGGGCGACCGAGTCTGGCGCGAGGCCCTGGCGTCCTTGTTCTCCAACGGCATCGACCCGATGGTGGTGATCCGCTGGAAGGACATCTTCGGCCTGCTGGAGCGCGCCATCGACTCCACTGAGACGGCGGCGCACAAGATCGAGGCGATCGCCGTCAAGCACTCGTAGCCGCGTCCCACCGGTGGGCCCGACAATGGAAAGCGGCAGAAAGGAGACCGAGGAGGAGCGAGCCGATCGCAACCTCTCGGAACTGCTCCAGGAGCTCCGGGTGGCCCTGCCCGGTGTCCAGGTGCTGTTCGCATTCCTGCTCACTGTCCCGTTCTCGCAGCGGTTCAAGGACCTGACGAACTTCCAGCAGAAGCTCTACTTCGGCGTCCTGATCTGCGCGGCCATGGCGACCGTGATGCTCGCCGCGCCCACGGCCGGCCATCGCATCCTCTTTCGCCGCCAGCAGAAGGAGTTCATCGTGACCATCTCCAACAGACTGGCGCTCATCGGGCTGTTCCTGCTGGCGGTCGGGATGACCGGCGCGATCGCACTGATCAGCGATTTCATCTTCGGGACCACCACGGCGGTGATCGTCACGATCGTGATGGCGGCTGGCCTTCGTCAGCTTCTGGTTCCTCGGTCCGATCGTCCGCAGGCAGCAGCTGCCGCCGCGTTGAGGGCCCAGGGCCGGTCCCACCGTTGAAGGTCCTGATATTCAGCGCGTCCATCGGCGAGGGCCATGACCTGCCGGCCCGCGTTCTGGCGGACGGGATCCTGGAGGAGGAGCCCGGGGCCGAGGTCGAGATCGTCGACTCGCTGGCGCTGGTCAATCCGCTCGTCCGCCGACTGATCCTGGACAGCTCGCGTTTTCACTCCAAATGGGGGAACCGCCTATTCGATCTCTCCTACAAGCTGATCACCGACGTGCCGCCGACGCGCTGGTTTGGCGCGCGGTTGACCCAATGGCTGGCCGCCAGGCCGATCCGCCGGGCTGTCCTCGAGCGGGACCCCGACGTCGTGGTCTCCACCTATCCGGGCAGCACGGAGGTGCTTGGGGACCTCAGGGCGAAGGGAAGGATCAGCGTCCCGGTCGTCTCGGCGATCACCGACCTGGCGGCGCTGCGCTACTGGGCTCACCCTGGTGTCGACCTCCACCTGATCACTCACCCGGAGTCAGCCGAGGAGGTCCTCCAGATCGCCCCCGGCAGCGACGTGCGCTGCATTCGAGGGCTCACCGATGAGCGCTTCTACGCCCGCCGCAGCGAGGCCGACGCCCGACGGGAGCTTGGCCTGCCGCTCGAAGGGCGGGTGATACTCGTCTCGGGCGGTGGTTGGGCCGTGGGGGACCTGGAGGGAGCAACCGAGGAGGCCTTGGCGGTCCCCGGTGCGACGGCCGTCTGCCTCTGTGGCCGCAACGATCAGCTCCGCGAGGAGCTCACGCGTCACTTCGCGGGGGAGCCGAGGGTGCGCTTGGAGGGCTTCACCGAGCAGATGCCCGATTGGTTCGCCGCCGCGGACGTGCTGGTGCATTCCACCGCGGGCCTGACGGTGCTCGAGGCGATCATGCGGGGTTGCGGGGTCGTTTCATACGGCTGGGGCAGAGGCCACGTCCGGGTCAACAACGAGGCGTTCGTCCGCTTCGGCCTGGCGGAGGTAGCCCGGACCCGGAACGAGCTGGGGGATGCGTTGCTGCATGCCCTCGAGGCCAGCGGCGCGCCTGACGAGTCCTTCACGAAGCTTCCCTCGGCCGCCTCAGCTGTCCTGAGCCTCGGGTTCGGCTTCGCCAACGGCGAGCTGGGCGACGGCCGGCGAGCTCGCCAGTAGGCCGGCCCCCACGGCGACCCCCGCCAGTGCCATTCCAAGCACCGCACCCCCCAGCGGCGTCCCGCCCCAGCGCTCGCCGCCCACCAGGGGCGCCATCACCACAGGAATCACGATCTGCATCACCAGGACCGTCGGGGCTACCCGCGTGGCGGCGAAGCGCTGCAGCGCCGTGGACTCGCTGATCACTCCGACGATGACCACGACGGCGACCAGGGCCGCCCAGGCCACGACCGACAGCAGTGCGCCTTCGGTGGCGTCCTGGGCGACGATCTTGGCGACGAAGGCGGCCATCCCGTCAGCTGCTCCGGCGCTGGCTACCAGCAGCAGCATTGGGAAGTGGCGGTGGCGAATCAGTGCGATCAGATAGGGGGCGGCCGTTACCGCCGCCAGGATGGCGAGCGCGACGACGAGGCCCGCGCTGCGCTCCACCTCACCCGTTTCTCGCGGCGCGGCCCAGGCGAACACCCCGACCGAGGCGATGATCAGGACGACGGCGGCGATCTCCCTGGGGCCGACGTGCTCGCCGAGGATCCGGACGCCCAGTACGAGCAGGAGCAGGAGACCGAGCGCGAGCGTGGGTTGGACCAGGGTGAGGGGTGCGTGCGCGAGGGCGATGATCTGCAGGGGCCAGCCGACCAGCGAAAGCGCGGTGGCGCCGACCCAGAGCGGCCGCCGGACCAGGTGCGTCATCAGCGACGCCTTCAGGGCTCGGTCGGCGGGCGCGCGCCGCGCCTCGATCGCCTGCAGCGCGTAGCCGGTCTCGTAGCAGCAGGCGGCCGCGAGTGCCAGGACGAAGCCGAGAGCGATCTCCCCGTCCATCAGTGGCACCATCCTGCCATCCGCAAGGCACTCTTCATCGGCTCGGCGGCCGCGGCGGCCGCCTGGTGGACACCGGCGCTCGCGCCCGTCGTACCGGCGGTCGCGGCCGCGCTCGGACTACCGAGACGCATCGACGACCCCGTCGGTGCGACGCTCACCTTCGACGACGGCCCCCACCCACAGGGGACGCCGGCGGTCCTCGAGGCCCTGGAGAGGGCAGGGGCGGGAGCGACCTTCTTCCTCTGCGGCGAGCAGGTCGAGCGTGACCCCGCACTGGCCCGGGAGATTGTGGACGCAGGGCACACGCCGGCTCTGCATGGCTACCGTCACCGCAACATGCTGCGGCTCGCGCCACGGACGTTCGTCGAGGACCTGGAGCGAGGGATTGCCGCGATCGAGGATGCGGCCGGGCAGCGCCCTGCCCTGTATCGCCCGCCGTACGGGATCTTCAGCTACCCCGGGATGGTCGAGGTGAGCGCGCGGGGCATGCGGTCGCTGCTCTGGTCGCATTGGGGTCACGACTGGCGGGCCGGCAGGTCCCCGGCGAGCATCGCAGCCGAGGTGACGGAGGAGTTGGAGGGCGGTGACGTCCTGCTGCTCCACGACGCAGACCACTACAGCGATCCCGGCTGCTGGCGTGGGACGGTGGCTGCGCTGCCGGTGGTGGTCGAGAGGATCAGGGCGCGCGGCCTGAAGCCGATTGCAGCTAGCTGACCGTGTCGGCGGCCGTCTCCTCGTCGCCCAGCCAACGGGTCGCGGCGGTGGCCACCACCATCGCGATCGCGAGGCCCATCGCGCTGAGCAGGATGGTGCCCCGGTGGGGCATTCCCAGGTTGAAGACATTGCGTGTCCAGGGGAGCGTCTCGAGGACGACGTAACCCGCGATCAGCCAGCCGGCGATCACCCCGCCCCGGGCTGGCCGTCGGCCTCCCGGTCCGAGGGGCACGAGCGAGAGAGTGGCGAGGATCGCGATCAGGCAGGTGATCGCCACGTAGCCGACCTGCCCGGTGCCGAAGTCGTCCGACTTCAGCGCCAGGGCGGATGGGATCAGCGTTCCCGCCACACAGGCCAGGGCGACGATCCAGGCGCTGGGCCAGGATGAGGCCGGGGCGCTCGGCCAGCCCGAGAGCTCCGTGACCTTGCTGACCGGGGAGGCGGCGACCGGTGTCGGGGCGGGCTCGGGCACGGCGATCGGCTCCGGGGCCGGGGCGTGCGCGGGCTCGAGCCAGGCGAGGTAGCGGCGGACGCCCTCACGGAGCGGGGTGGAGGCGCGCCAGCCGAGCTCGTCCTCGGCGCGCACATTGGAGATCACCGCCCCGCCGAAGTCACCGTTCCGGCCCGGCGTGTGAACGATCTCCGTGTCGTCGATCAAATCGGCGACGATGCCGGCGAGCTCGCGGATCGTGACGGTCTCTTCGCCGACGAGGTTGTAGACGCGGTTATCGTCGCCGTGCTCGAGCCCGGCGACCACCCCCTCCGCCAGGTCCTCGACGTAGACGAAGCGGCGCGTCTGCAGGCCGTCGCCGGCGATCGTCAGCGGTTCGCCCTTGAGCGCCTTGGAGACGAAGATCGGGATCACGGCCGCCGGCCGAGCGCGAGGGCCGTAGGGGATGCCGAAGCGCAGGATCGTGCAGGGCACGTCGTAGAGCTCGGCGTAGGAGCTGCAATACATCTCACCGGCCAGCTTGCTCGCCGTATAGAGGTGGTCGGGGAGGCCGAGCGGTGACTCCTCGTCGATCAGCCCGTCGCCGCAGGCGCCGTAGACCCAGATCGTGCTGCCGTACACCACCCGCGTGCCGGTGGCGCGGGCCGCCTCGAGCACCGCCAGCGTGCCGCGCGCGTTGCACTCCTCGGCGTCCTCCGGCTGGTCGGCGACGATGCCGACGTCCGCATAGGCGGCGAGGTGGACGACGGCGTCACAGTCCTCCATCGCCGCGCGGAGGGTCTCGGGCTCGAACAGGTCACCGATTACCGTGTCGACCGAGCCCGGCTCATGGTGAGCCGACTCCTGCAGGTCGTAGATCCGCGGCTCGAAACCGGCATCCGCGAGCTTGTCCACGACGTGTGAGCCGATGAACCCCGATCCCCCGGTGACCAGGATGCGTGTCATGCCGTTTCCTCGACAGCCACATCGCGGGTTGCCCCTCGCTTCGCTCGGGCCACCCTCGCATTGTCCGACTCGAGCGCGGGTGCGTAGTAGAGCGGCACGCACCAGTGGTTCTGGGCGACCCAATCGCTGTTCGGCAACTGATCGCCGGTCCGCATGATCCGGTGGCAGGGCTCCTCATAGACCTTGCCCGTCGAGCGCTCGATGGGCTCGAAGACGATGTACTTGTAGAGCCCTGAGGTCATTCCCTCCGGCAGCTGGAGGCGCGAGCCGTACGCCGGGTCGAGCTGCTCGCGGGCGATCGCGTTCTTGCGGGCGACGATCTCCTCGAGGCGCTCGGTCTGCACCAGCCCGATCGCCGCGGTGAACTCGCTGATCCGCAGGTTGAGGCCCTCTACCCGGTGGTCGGGCTTGCCGTAGTTGCGGAAGAGGCGTGCGTGCTCCAGGAGGTCGTCGTGGGTCGAGACGAGCATGCCGCCCTCGCCGGTCGAGATCGTCTTCGTCGCGTAGAAGGAGTAGGCGCCGGCGTCGCCCCAGGATCCGGGGCGCCGGCCGTGCCAGCTGCCTCCATGCGCGTGCGCGCAGTCCTCAAGCAGGAAGATGTCATTGGCGCGGCAATAGTCGGCGATCCGCTCGACCTCGAAGGCCACATGGCCGCCGATGTGAACCAGCACCGCGGCGCGCGGCCGGTGCTGCTCCGCCTTGCGCTCGAAGTCCTCGAAGGACATGCAGAGGTCCTCGCGGTTGCAGTCGACGAAGACGGGCTCGCCGCCCGACCGGACGATCGCGAGTGGCGTCGCCATGAAGGTATTGGAGGGGCAGAGGACCTTCTCGCCGTCGACACCTGCGAAGTCCAGGGCGGCGAGGGCCGCGCCGCTCCAGCCGCCGGTCGCGACCGAGCCGATCCCGTGCAGGTCCGCCCAGGCGGACTCGAAGCGCGAGGTCATCTCGCCCTCGGACCAGCGCTCGGAGAGGACGATCTCGTCCCAGAGCTCGTGGAGCCTGGGCAGGTCGCGGCGATCAAAGCCGATCGCGAATTGGCTGTGGTCGGCGGTGGTCAGAGGATTGGATGAAGCATGGGCACCGGGTTCCCCAACGTCGCGGCGAGGGCAGGATAGTCCCTCCGGCGGAGCGATGAATCCGGGGAAACCCGAACCTAAAGCCGAATGTGAAGGGAGTGTTGCCGGCTATTGCCGAGGCCGGGCCTCGGCCCGCAACGCGGTCAGCTCCGACTCCATCTCCCCGAGGAACGGGGTCTGCGGATCGCGGCCGTGGAGCTCCTCGAGGTCTTCGGTCCAGAGCTCGAGCCTCTCGTCGAGGGTGGTGCCGAGCCGCTCGCCGCAGGCGGGACGCTCCTCCGGCGCCACCTTGTGCCAGTCGCGCATGTTGGCCACCCGGTCCGCCGCGTAGATGACCACGGGGTCGCCCCCAGATTCCAGGATTCCCCTGCGGAGCGCCCGCTTCCGCTCGGCGTAGCCGTCGATGTCCGGGTCCTCGCTCAACCGGTCCACCAGATCCGCGACCGTAGGTCCGAAACGCTCGCGGATCTCATCCAGCGAGACGTCCGTCTTCTCGACGACGTCGTGCAGGTACGCCGCTGCGATCAGCGAGTCGTCGTAGCCGGACTCCTCGAGCAGCTGCGCGACGGCGATCGGGTGCTCCACGAACTGCTCCCCGGTCTGCTTTCGGTACTGGCCGAGGTGGACACGGCGGGCGAAGCGGAGTGCCGAGGTGACCAGGCCCGATTCCGTCCGGTATTGCGGGGGTGTAGAGACTTCTGTCATGCGCCTATGACGCTAACGACGCGATCTCGGAATCTCAATTTGCCAAACCCGGATTTCCGCAAATTCCAACAAAACCAGTTCGACAGTTCTTTCACAATCGCGATTCGTTTGCAAGCGCAATTTCCTCCCGGCCCTGACCTAGAATCGCCGAAGTGCTGCAGACGGCCCGGAACATCGTGATCATCCTGGCGCTGGCGGCGGGTGTCGACTTCCTGCCGGGCGGCGGGGCGGCCGCGGCCACCGTCCTCTCCGCCCTGATGATGATCTTCCTGGCGGCGATCGCGTGGCTGCTCTACCGGGTCTACCACGAGCAACAGCTCACCCTCGCCACGCTGACCGACGCCCGCAAGGCCGGTGTCTTCGGCGCGGTCGGGGCGATGGCGCTGCTTGTGGTCGCCTATGACGACTTCCGCTCCTGGACGGGCGGGATCGTCCTCTGGGTTGCCCTGATGGCGGGCTGCGTGGGGATCATCTTTCTGATCTGGCGGCAGGCCACGACCTACTAGCGGGGTCGTTACGAAGCCGGCGCCGGCCGGTCACTGAGTCGGCGCGAGCGCCGCGCGTCACGTGACGAGGGCGGACCTAGCGTCGCCCCATGTGGCTGAGACGGCGGCTGGAATCCTCGTCCGGGGGCGCCCAGGCCTCGGTGGAGCTGGTCGCGGTGCTCCCGGCTCTGGCGGTGTGCCTGGTGATCGCCGCCCAGACCGTTGTCGTGGGCTGGGCCCTGTGGTCCGCCGGGACCGCCGCGCGCGCCGGCGCCCGGGCCGAGGAGGTGGGCTCCGATGCCGAGTCCGCAGCCCGGCGGGCGCTCCCCACGTCCCTGCGCGATGACGCCGTGATTCGAAACGGAGACGGCGTCCGGGTGAGGGTGCGGGTGCCGGCCCTGATCCCCGGGACCTCCCTGCCCTCGGTGTCAGCCGCCTCGACGCTGGACGGGAGATGAGGCTCGGTAGAGGCGCGTCGGCCCAGGCGTCGATCGAGCTGCTCGCCGCGCTGCCGGCGCTGGTGCTCGCGACCGCCCTCGCGCTGCAGCTGCTGCTGGTCGGCTACTCGCTCTCCATCGCCGACGGAGCCGCCGAGGCGGGAGCGCTGGCGGGCGCCGCGGGGCATGACGCACAGCGCGCTGCGCGGGAGGCGCTGCCCGCTTGGGCGCGCGGCCGCTCGCGCGTGCACGCCGAGGGTGGCAGGGTGAGGGTCGAGCTGCGCCCGCCCGCGCCGCTCGCCGAGGTCGCGGACGCCCTCACGGTCAGTTCCGAGGCGTGGTCTCGCTCCCCGAGCGGGAGCCGGCCATGATTCCCGTGATCCTGGCGACCGGCGCCGACCGGGGGCCGAGCCTCGGCCTGGCCGCTGCGGTCGCCGTCGAGGCCGCCGCGCTCACCGGTGCGGGGACGCTGTTCATCGAGGTGGGCGAGGACGCCCGGCGGCGGGCGCCGACGCTGCTCGCCTCCCCGGCCGCCCGGGGCATCGAGGGCGCACTCCGGGCGGGTGGGCGCCGGGCATCCGCGCGCGGGCACCTCTGCCACCTCGCCCTGGTGGGTGAGGCCGAGCCGGTCGGGGAGGTGGCGGGCGCGCTCGCCGTCTCTGAGGCCGAGCTCGCCGTCGTCCACGTCCCGGGCAGGCTCTGGGTGCCGGCGGTCGCGGCGGAGGAGCTGGCGGTGAGCGGCGGCTGTCTACTGGTCTCGTTGCCGGCCGAGCGCTCGCTGGCGGCGCTGGCCGTCGATGAGCTGACGAAGCGGCGGATCCCCGCTCGGATCGCGACCCGCCCGCCATCGCCCTTCGCCGCCCGTCGGGCGCTCGCCGGGGTCCGGCCCGGGGGCCGGATCTCGGAGGTCGCCGGCCGTACCACACGGCGCCTGCTCTGCCTGGGACGCGCGCGCAGCGATCCGGGCCAGGCGCTCCCGGCGCTGCTCGGCGCCGGGTTGATGCTGATCCTTGCCGCCCTCGCCCTCGCCGCGATCGGCGGTGCCGCGACAGGCAAGGGAAGGGTGCAGCGGGCCGCGGACCTGGCCGCCCTTTCGGCGGCGCGCAGCATGCGGGATGACCTGCCGCGGCTGCTGGCACCGCCGCGGCTCCCGGACGGCAGGCTCAACCCTCGCCACCTCTCGAAGGCCGAATACCTCTCCCTGGCTCGGCTCGCCGCGATCGACGCCGCTCGGCGGAATCAAGTCGACCAGGGTCGCCTGCGGCTCGCCTTCCCGGACGCCGCCGCCGATCCGCCGCTGCGGGCGCGGGTCACCGTGACGGGAGAGATCGACCCAGATCGGCTCGTTGGCGGCGAGCGCGCCGGCGTCCGCCGGCCCATCCGGGTGGTCGCCTCCGCGGTCGCCGAGGCATCGGCGCCGGTCTCTTCCTGGACCGGAATGCCGTCGCAGGCGGAGGGTGGCGGCTACGCGGGACCACTCGTCTATCGCGATGGGGAGGGAATGCGCCCGGACGTGGCGGTCGCCTTCGACCGGATGGCGGCGGCTGCGCGCCGCACCGGACTCGACCTGGTGCTGGTCTCCGGGTACCGCTCCGATGCGGAGCAGGCCGAGCTCTTCGCGCGGCATCCCGACCCGCGGTGGGTGGCGCCGCCGGGACACTCGCTGCACCGCTGCGCGACCGAGCTCGATCTCGGGCCGTCGTCAGCGTATGCCTGGCTGGCGGCCAACGCGGGACGCTTCGGCTTCCTGAAGCGATACGCCTGGGAAGCGTGGCATTTCGGCTATTCGGCAGGGCCGCCTCCTTGCTCGCAGGCGGGCAACGCGGTGCTCGCTGCGGGACCGCTCGGCGACGAGGAGGGTCTGGCCCGCAGCTCCGGGCTGCCGGACTTCGTCCCGGCCGCGTACCGGGCGACGCTGCTGCGCTCGGCGTCGCGCTGGAACGTCTCGCCCGGCCTGCTCGCTGCTCAGCTCGAGGCGGAGTCGGGCTTCAATCCGAGGGCGGTCTCGCCGGCGGGTGCGCTCGGCATCGCCCAGTTCATGCCGGCGACCGCCCGCTCCTACCGCCTGCGGGATCCCTTCGACCCGATCGCCTCGATCGACGCTCAGGCGCATCTGATGTCGGATCTGCTGCGGCGCTTCCACTCCGTCCCGCTCGCGCTCGCGGCCTACAACGCGGGCTCCGGTGCGGTCACCGCCTGTGGCTGCGTGCCGCCCTACCCGGAGACCCGCGCCTACGTGGCGCGCATCCTCGCGCTGGCCAACGGCGCGGGCGTGCTGCTCACTCCCCCGCTGGAAGTGAGGTTGGTGAAGTGACGGCTTCCCGATCACCGGCCGCCACCAGGAACATCGCGGCCGAATCTACCGCGATCCCTACGGGATAGCGGGATTCGGCTTCGAAATCGAGACCTCGCCGACGGACTTGAGATCCGGGGTGTACTGGTAGATGCCGAAGACGCCGGCTGTCGGGTCGCCATGCACGTCCATGTCGATCGGGCCCGAGGCGCCCGTGTAGTCGATGTCCTGGCCGTCCTCGAGCGCCTTGACCGCATCGGGCAGCTGCTGCCAGCTGAACTCGTCCCCTCCGGGGGCGGTGATGTCGACCAACTCGTCCGCCATCTGCTGCCCGTTCGTCGAGCCGGCCGCGACCGCCGCGAGGTAGCAGAGCACCGTGGCATCGAACTCCTGCGCCGCGAACGGCGCCAGCTGGACGCTGTGCGGCCGGCCTTGCTTGAAGGCCTGCACGAACGCGGTTGAGGCGTCCTCCCCGCGCGGCGTCCCCGCCGCCAGGGCGCGCATGCCGTTGACCGCGTCAGCTCCGACCAGGTCGGGCAGGCCGGGATTGACGAGCTGGTCGCCGCCCCAGCCGGTGTTCGCGTCCCAGGAGTCGCTCGAGTTCAGAGCGGGCGCAAGCTGGGAGAAGCCACCGAGGTCGTCGATGATCAGGACCGCGTCCGGGCTGCCGCCGGTGATCTGGGAGGCCTTGGACGAGTAGGCGGAGGAGCCCGAGTAACCGCTCGACCCCGAGGAGCTGGAGGATGAGCTGAGAGGCGGAGGCCCGAGCACGACCTGTCGGCCCACCGTTCCGTCCTGCCCCTGCCAGGCCTCGATGAAGTCCTGCGTGATCGTGTCGCCGTAGGTGTCGCTGCTGGCGGCCACGTTCACCGTGTGATCCTGCCCGCCGCCGAGGTCGCGCCCGATCGCCATGGAGAGGGCGGACCCCTCCAGGGACTCCGGCAGGGCGGTGCTGTCGATGAGGTCGTGGTCGCTGAGCTCGGCGACGTCGTCCCCGACCGAGATCGGCGAGATCTCGAGCGTCTTGGCGGGGATGGCGACATCCTTGGCGACCTGCATGACCGCATCTGGCGACCACGGGCCGGTCAGGCAACTCGCCCCGCTGTCCTCGACGAGCTTCTTCGCCGAGTCCACCGCCGCGTTCGAGTCCGCACCCTGGTCCTCGTTGACGATCCGGATGGTGTGGTCGGAGTCGGCCTGACCGACCGCCTGCTTGATCTGGTCGACCGCGAGCTGGGAGGCCTTCTCGCCAGCCGCCCCGAGGTCCTTGGAGGTGCCGCTCAGGGGCAGCGAGTTGCCGATCACCAGGTTGAGCGGCTTGGAGCCGGGGCCATTGCCGCCGCCCCCGCCTCCGCCGCAAGCGGCGAGGCCGAGCGCGAGGGCCAGACAGCAGGTCGCGGCGAGGGCGAGCCGTGTGTGGGTCCGGCCTTTCAGAGACGTATTGATAGCCGGTGCGCTAGTAGGGTGCCGGGAATGCCGACGATTGAGGTCGACGGAATCGAGGGCCTAAAGGCCCTGCAAGGCGAGACGATCGGTCCCAGCGAGTGGCGCGAGGTCACCCAGCAGGACATCGACGCCTTCGCGGACCTGACCGGGGACCACCAGTGGATCCACACCGACGTCGAGCGCGCCATGAAGGAGAGCCCCTTCGGGACGACGGTGGCCCACGGCAACCTCACCCTCTCGCTGATCGACGGCCTACGGATCGAGCTGCTGCGGTCGACGGGCTTCAGGCTCGGCGTCAACTACGGCTGGAACAAGGTCCGCTTCCCGGCGCCCGTCCCGTCCGGCTCGCGGATCCGAGCCACCGCTGAAGTCGTCGAGATCGACGAAGTCGGGGGCGGCTGGTACCAGATCGTGACGCGCTTCACCGTGGAGGTGGAGGGCAACGACAAGCCCGCCTGCGTCGCCGACTCGGTAGGCCGCGCCCTGCCCGAGTAGCTGCACCGGGAAGCACGCCGGTCCGGAAGGCCATGTGCCGGTTGCGCGTTATCGGGCGGGTGGCGCCGAATTTCACCCGCGGTCGACATGCGCTCCTGCGCGTGTCGATGAAATTCGCGCGACAGGACCCGCCCGCCGAACCGCTACTTGACGGTGAGCGTGCCTTCCATACCGGCCTCGCGATGTCCCGGGACCGTGCAGTAGAAGGTGTAGGTCCCCGCTTGCAGGTTCACGGTCGCGTTCGCCGTGCCGGACGAGACCAGGTCGGTCTGACCGAGCACCTTCCCCGACGAGTCAGCCACGGCCACGTCGTGCTGGAGCGGCTGCTTGTTGTCGAAGTCGATGGTCACGTTGCCGGCCTTGGCGCTGACGTCCTTCTGATCGAAGGCCAGGTCGCTCCCCGACGGCGTCGAGATGTCGACCGTCGAGCCGCCCCCGGCCCCTCCGCCGCCACCGGCCGGCGTCGTCGATGCGGGCTGCGAGGCTACGCTCGTCGAGTTGTCGTTGCTGCTGCCGCCGCAGGCCGCCAGGCCCACAACGGCCAGCGCCGCCACGATCAGCAAAGCTGAAGCTCGTCTCATCCGGTCACCTTTCTGTTGACCCCAGGGAGCCCACTCTATTACGGGCCGAGGGGTCCGATGGATTGCTCAGTCGCCCTCGAAGGTTGGCTGCTCGCCCGCGAAGAAGGCGGTGACGCCGCGCCTCAGGTCGTTGGTTCCCATGCTGTCGGCGATCCCGTGGCGCTCGAGCTGCAGGTGGTCGTTGATCGAATGCTCGATGCTCTCGTGCAGGAGCCGCTTGGTCATCCGCACGTAGTACGGCGCCTTGGCGGCGAGCTTCTCGGCCTTCTCCCTGGCGCGTTCGAGCAGCTGGTCGGCCGGGACCACCTCGGTGACGAGCCCCGACTCCAGCGCCGCGTTGGCGTCCAGGTTGGGGTCGTTGAGCGCCAGCTCGAGCGCCTTCGCGGGACCGACGACCCTGGGGAGGAAGTAGGTCATGCCGCCGTCCGGGGCCGCCCCGATCCGCCCGTAGGCGATCGCGAGGAAGGCCTGATCGGAGGCGATCCGGATGTCGGCCGAGAGCGCCAGCGACATGCCCGCGCCGGCAGCCGGTCCGTTGATCGCCGCGATCACCGGATAGGGGATGCGGCGGATGTCGACGATCGCGTTGTGCAGGGCCTCGGCGCCGCGGCGCACCTCGGAGGGAAGGTCGACCGACTCGTCCGTGACGCCCCGCTTGAACCAGTTGACGTCGCCGCCGGAGCAGAACGCCCGGCCGGCGCCGGTGACGATCAGGGCGCGGATAGGGGCGCGGTCGGCCAGCCACGCTGCGGCCGTCGTCAGCTCGCCGATCAGCTCCGGGCTCATCGCGTTGAGGGCTTCGGGTCGGTTCAGCGTCAGTGTCCCGACTCGGCCGTCCACCTCGAGCTCGAGCGTTTGCAGCTCGGGCGGGTCTGCGCCCAGCGGTTTGATCTCGGTGGCTGCGGAATCCGTCATCGCTTCTCCTGGTCAAGGGTCTTGGCCGGCCAGCCAGGAGCCTACCCTTGTTCTGATGGCCAAGGCCACAAGGACAGAGAGGGCCAAGGACCTCGACGAGCAGCGCCGGGAGCTCCCGGACGCCCCAGGCGTATACGTGTTCCGTGACCGCGCGGGCGATGCACTCTACGTCGGCAAGGCCAACTCGATCCGCAAGCGGGTGTCGTCCCACTTCTCAGGAAAGGGCGGCGGCCGCGGCGCGGGCATGGGGGGCACCGCCGAGCTGATCGACCGCACCGATTCGCTCGACTTCTTGGTGACGGAGAACGAGGCCGAAGCGCTGCTCGCGGAGCAGAGCTTCATCAAGCGCTACCGCCCGAGGTTCAACATCCGCCTGCGGGACGACAAGTCCTACCCCTACGTCGGAGTCAGCCTCGACGAGGAGTTCCCCCGGGTCTACTTCACTCGCGAGCGCCACCGGCCGAACCGCGCCTACTTTGGGCCATTCTCGAGCGCCAAGCGCGTCCGCGAGACGCTCGACCTGCTCGGCAAGCTCTTCCAGTACCGGACCTGCGAGGGACCGGAGCCCGGTCGCCGGTCCGGTGTTCCCTGTCTCGACTACTACATCAAGCGCTGCCAGGCGCCCTGCGTGGGCTACATCGACAAGGAGGAGTACCGGCGCAACATCGACCGGATCGTCGGTTTTCTGTCCGGGCGCTACAAGGAGATCGCCGGTGACCTCGAGGACAAGATGCAGGAGGCCTCCGAGGCAGAGGACTTCGAGCGCGCGGCCCTCTTCCGTGATCGGCTGAACGCCGTCCGCTCGATGATGGAGCGGCAGCAGGTGGCCGGCGGCTCACTGGGCAGCGCGGACCTGATCGGCGTCGCAGTCGAGGGGGGCGACGCCAACGCCCAGGTCTTCCAGGTCCGCGACGGTGTGCTGGCCGAGCGCCAGGGCTTCTACCTCGCAGGAGAGGACGGCGAGAGCGCGGAGGGCGACCGCGACGCGGAGGAGGTCGCCGAGACCTTCCTGCTTCAGTACTACGGGGCCGCCCCGACGGTCCCCGGGCGGGTGATCGTCGGTCCGGAGCTTGGGGGCCGGACGAGCGTGCTCGCCGAGGCGCTCTCCAGCCAGCGGGACTCGCAGGTCGAGGTCCGGGTCGCCTCGCGCGGCGACCTGCGCCGCCTGCGCGAGCTGGCGGAGAAGAACGCCAAGCTCGCCCTCGCGCAGGACAAGCTCCGCCGGGAACACCGCCGCCAGCAGCGGGTCGAGACGCTCTCCTCGCTGCAGGACGCCCTGGGCCTGGAGCGGGTCCCGGTTCGGATCGAGGGCTTCGACATCTCGAACCTGGGCGAGACCCACACCGTCGCCTCGATGGTGGTCTTCGAGGGCGGCGCGCCCAAGAAGTCCGACTACCGCAAGTTCGGCATTCGCGGCGAGTTCGCGGAGAACGGCGGCGGTCCAGACGACTTCGCGGCCATGCAGGAGGTCTTGAGCAGGCGCCTGAGCCGCTACGTCCAGCAGGCGGACCTCTCGCCGCACGACTCCGACCGGGACGCCAGCTTCGCTGCGCTGCCCGACCTGGTGGTGATCGACGGGGGCAGGGGGCAGCTCTCCGCGGGGATGAAGGCGCTGGAGCCGTTCACGGAACGTGGGGTGGCGGTGGTCAGCCTCGCGAAGCGAATCGAGGAGATCTTCGTGCCCGGCCGTTCCGACCCGATCCTGCTCGAGAAGGGCTCGGACGCCCTGCGGATCCTGCAGCGGGTGCGCGACGAGGCACACCGCTTCGCGATCACCTTCCATCGCGGCCGGCGCGACAGGTCGATGACCGCCTCGGTGCTGGACGGTGTCCGCGGCGTCGGTCCGGCACGCAAACGGGCGCTCCTGCGTCACTTCGGCTCGCCCGAGCGTCTTCTCACCGCGAGCCGCGAGGAGCTCGAGGCGGTGCCCGGGGTCCCCGGTAAGCTCGCTCGCGAAATCCACCGGCAACTGCACAGAGCGGGCTGATGTCCGCGGGCGCCACGACCGATGGAGACGGCGCCGGCCCGACGGGGAAGCGGGTCGAGCTCGTGGTGATCACCGGGTACTCGGGGGCGGGCAAATCGGAGGCGATCGCGGCCTTCGAGGACGGAGGCTACTTCTGCGTGGATAACCTGCCCCCACGCATGATCGGCGGCCTCGGCGAGCTCTTCCGGCACGAGGGCAGCGGCGTACAGCGGGCCGCCGTGGTGACCGACGTCCGCGGCGGCGAGTACTTCGACGACCTGCAGGCTGTGCTCGACGAGCTCGCGGCCGGCGGGCTCGACCTCAAGGTCGTCTTCCTCGAGGCGGACGAGGAGGCGTTGCTCCATCGCTACAAGGAGACCCGCCGCCGGCACCCCCTCGCCCGGAGCGGCCGCATCGTCGACGGCATCCGCGAGGAGCGGGAGCTACTCGCGCCGCTGCGGGAGCGTGCCGACGTGGTGATCGACACCACGGCGCTCACCGGCGGCGCGCTGCGCCGCCGTATCGCGACCGAGCTGATCGGCCGAGACGCACAGGAGAACGAGCTCGCCCTGACCATCCTCACCTTCGGCTTCAAGAACGGGCCGCCGTCGGACGCCGACCTGACTCTGGATGTCCGGTTTCTGCCCAATCCCCACTACGTCGACGAGCTGCGTCCGCTGACCGGGCTGGACGAGCCGGTCCGCGAATACGTCGAGTCCGGCACCCAGGCGGGGGAGTTCTACGGCCGGCTGATGCCGCTGCTCGAGTTCCTGCTGCCGGCCTACGTAGCCGAGGGCAAGCAGCACCTGACGATCGCGGTCGGCTGCACCGGCGGCCGCCACCGCTCCGTCACCGTCGCCGACCGGATCTCGCGCGAGCTGGGCAGGCGCGACGACGTCAAGCTGCGCCTCGTCCACCGGGACGTCGATCTCGAGCCCCGGCCCGCCGCCAGATAGCCCGAACCTCCCGGGGTGCGCCTTCTGGGGGTACTGCGGAACGTTCGCCGGGAAGTTCCCGACCCTAGACTGGCCGCCCATGGCCGCGCCCGTGATCAGCGTCAAGGGCCTGCACAAGTCCTACGGGGACCTGGAGGCCGTCAAGGGCATCGACCTGGCGGTCGGGGCGGGCGAGATATTCGCCTTCCTGGGACCGAACGGCGCGGGCAAGACGACCACCGTCGAGATCCTGGAGGGCTATCGAGACAGGAGCGGGGGTGAGGTCAGCGTGCTCGGCACGGACCCGCAGCAGGCGGACCGCGAGTGGCGCCAGCGCGTCGGGTTCGTGCTGCAGGAGAGCCGTCTGGTCGGAGAGCTGACGCCGCGCGAGACCGTCGAGCAGTACGCGGGTTACTACGCCTCCCCTCGCGACGTCGACGAGACCGTTGACCTGGTCGGTCTGGCCGAGAAGGCGGACGCGCGGACCTCGACGCTCTCCGGCGGCCAGCAGCGGCGGCTTGACGTCGCACTGGCGCTGATCGGCGACCCTGATCTGCTCTTCCTCGACGAGCCGACGACGGGCTTCGACCCCTCGGCCCGCCGCCAGGCCTGGGACGTGATCGGCGGCCTCCGCAATCTTGGCAAGACCGTCTTTCTCACCACGCACTACATGGACGAGGCTCAGGCGCTCGCCGACCGCGTGGCAATCATCTCGGCGGGCCGCATCGTCGCGACCGGCTCGCCCGAGGACCTCGGCGGCGACCGCGAGGGGCGCACCGAGATCAGCTTCCGGCTGCCGGCCGGGGTCGCGGCGCCCGACCTGCCGGCCGGTGTTCGCGACGCGGCCCGGGTCGACGCCGAGGCCGTCTCGCTGAGCGCGGAGGATCCGGTCCCGGTCCTGCGTGAGCTGACCAACTGGGCGGCGGAGCGCGGGGTGGGGCTGCCGGGACTGCTGGTGCGGCGACCGAGTCTCGAGGACGTCTACCTGGAGCTGACCGACGGGGCGGGTCGCGCCGGGGAGAGGACGGAATGAGCGGCGCGGCGATCGTCCTCCACCAGTTCCGCTTCGACCAGAAGGTGTTCTGGCGAAACCCGGCGGCGGTCTTCTTCACTGCGGCGCTGCCCTTGATCTTCCTGTTCATGCTGGCGACCTTCTTCAAGAACAGCGAGATCTCCGGTCTCGACGTGAAGGGGTCGACCTACTACGTGCCGGCGATCATCACCCTGGCCGTGATCTCGGCGACCACGGTGAAGCTGGCGACGAACCTGCCGGCCGAGCGCGAAGCCGGTCAGCTCAAACGGGTACGTGGCACGCCCCTGCCGCCGGCCGCCTTCGTCGCCGGGCGAGTGGGCAACTCGCTGGTGATCTCGGTGATCATGGTCGCCCTGGTCGCCGTGATCGGCGCGCTGGTCTATGGCGTCGCGATCCCGACCCACACCCTGCCCGCAATGCTGTTGACGCTCGCGGTCGGCGCGTTCTCCTTCTCATGCCTGGGCTTCGCCCTGGCCGCGGCGATCCCCACCGCCGAGGCGGCGCCGGCCGTGACCAACGCGACCGTCCTGCCGCTCTACTTCCTGTCCGGTGTCTTCATTCCACAGGACGAGCTGCCGAATGGGGTCCTCAACTTCGCCGACGCGTTCCCCATCCGCCACTTCTTCCAGGCGATGTTCACCGCCTGGAATCCCCACACGACAGGGGCAGGCTTCGAGTGGGGGCATCTGGCCGTCGTCGCGGCCTGGGGCCTGGCCGGCCTGCTCATCGCGGTCCGCTTCTTCCGCTGGGAGCCGCGACGCTGACGCCGGTCACACCCTCCGGTGTAAGGTGAGTCGGCAGGGACCGTCTCGTCTCGCCATTCAACATTGATGCTCCATTACGCGGCCGTCAAAGTCTCCGATCTCGAACGCAGTAGCGCGTTCTACGACTCGATCCTGGCGCCGCTCGGCTGGCGCCGCCAGGGGGCGCCCGCGGATTCGGTGAGCTGGGGGCTGATCAAGGCCGAGTTCTACATCGAGCTCTCCGACACGCAGCGGCCCGGCTACGGGCAGATCTCGTTCCCTGCGAAGAGCATCCCAGCAGTCAAGGCCTCGTTCGAGTCGGGCTCTGCGAACGGCGGCGAGCCGGTCGCGGAGCCGGGCAGCGCCCCTTCGTTCGGCGCCGGCAAGTACGCGTGCCGCCTCAACGACCCCGACGGCTATCTGGTCGAGGTCTGCGTCGCGCACGACCGCTGAGCCGATCTTCGAGTTCAGCCACGAGGCGGCTCCGGGTCGATAGTTTGAGTACACACACGATTCCCTAGGAGGGCTTCAAATGGCAGTCAAGGTGGGCATCAACGGCGTCGGGCGCATCGGCCGGAACCTGATCCGCGCGGCCTACGAAACCGGCTCGGATCTCGAGTTCCTCGCGGTCAACGACCTGATCGACGCCGAGATGATCGCCCACCTGCTCAAGTACGACTCGATCCTAGGTCGCTTCCCTGGGGAGATCGAGGTCTCCGGCGACGTCATCAAGATCGACGGCAAGGAGCTCAAGGTCTTCAACGAGAAGGACCCGGCGGCGCTTCCGTGGGCCGACCTCGGCGTCGAGGTGGTGATCGAGTCCACGGGTCATTTCACCGGCCGCGAGGGCGCCTCCAAGCATCTGGAGGCCGGCGCGAAGAAAGTGATCATTACGGCTCCCGCCAAGGAGCCGGACATCACAGTCGTCCTGGGCGTCAACTTCGAGTCCGATTACGACCCCGACAAGCACGACATCATCTCCAACGCCTCCTGCACCACCAACTGCCTGGCTCCGGTGGCGAAGGTGCTGAACGACCTGGTCGGCATCGAGCGGGGGCTGATGACCACTATCCACGCGTACACTGCCGATCAGCGCCTCCAGGACATGCCCCACAAGGACTACCGGCGGGCCCGGGCGGCGGCGGTCAACCTGATCCCGACGAGCACGGGCGCAGCGAAGGCGATCGGCCTCGTCCTGCCGGACCTGCAGGGCAAGCTGAACGGCATGGCGGTTCGAGCGCCGGTGATTACCGGCTCTCTGGTCGACCTCGTCTGCGACATCTCGAAGGAGACCAGCGCCGATGAGATCAATGCGGCGATGAAGGATGCCGCGTCCGGCCCGCTTTCGGGGATCCTCAAGTACACGGAGGACCCGATCGTCTCCACCGACATCGTCACCGATCCGCACTCGTCGGTCTTCGACGCTGAGCAGACGAGGGTGGTCGACGGAACCTTCGTCAAGCTGCTCTCCTGGTATGACAACGAGTGGGGCTACGCCAATCGCTGCGTCGAGCTGGCGGAGAAGGTGCTGCAGCCGGCCGCGGTAAGTGCCTGACGATCAGGCCGCATCGTTCCGCAAGCGGAGCGTCAGGGACGCGGAAGTCGAGGGCCGAAGGGTCCTGCTGCGGGCGGATCTGAACGTCCCTCTGGACAACGGCGAAGTCGCCGACGACACCCGGATCCGCGCCTCGCTGCCGACGATCGACCTGCTGCGCGACCGCGGGGCGAGCATCGTCCTCGTCTCACATCTGGGGCGGCCCAAGGGCAACGATCCGAGCCTGTCGATGGCCCCGGTCGCCAAGCGGCTCGGCGAATTGCTCGGCGCGCCGGTCGAGCAGGCGCCCGCGGTGGTCGGTGACGAGGTGAAGGCAATGGCCGAGAAGCTCGGACCGGGCGACGTGCTGCTGCTCGAGAACAGCCGCTTCGAGGACGGCGAGACCAAGAACGACCCGGCGCTCGCGGAGGCGCTCGCCGGTCTCGCCGACCTCTACGTCAACGACGCCTTCGGAACGGCGCACCGGGGCCACGCCACCACGGAGGGCGTCGCCCACCACCTGCCGGGCTGCGCCGGGTTGCTGCTGGAGGAGGAGGTCGAGCAGCTCACGGCGGTGCGCGACCACCCGCAGCGCCCCCTGGTCGTGGTCCTGGGGGGCGCCAAGGTCACGGACAAGCTGGGTGTCATCGACCGCTTCCTGGGATTCGCCGAGGAGATCCTGATCGGCGGCGCCATGTGCTTCAGCTTCTTCAAGGCCGAGGGACGCGACACGGGCAACTCCCTGGTCGAGGAGGAGGGCGTCGAGTCGGCCAAACGCGCCCTCGCCGAGGCCGAGGGCAGCGACTCGATCCTCGAGTTGCCCGAGGACTTGGTGCTGGGCCGTGAGCTCGAGCCCGCTACCGAGACGAAGGAGCTGAACGGGGTGGATGTGCCCGAGGGCTGGATGGGCCTCGACGTCGGCACCAACACCGCCGCCAACTTCGGCAAGCGGATCGGGCGCGCAGGCACCGTCTTCTGGAACGGGCCGATGGGCGCCTTCGAGGTCCCGCCCTTCGATGCCGGCACGCGCGCCGTCGCCAAGGCGGTGGCCGCCGCGCCCGGCCACACCGTGGTCGGGGGCGGGGACTCGGTCGCCGCGCTTCACCGGTTCGGCCTGGCCGACTCGGTGGACTGGATCTCCACCGGCGGCGGCGCCTCGCTCGAGCTGGTCGAGGGCCGCGAGTTGCCGGGATTGGAGGCCCTGCAGGATGCCTGACCGCGTCCCTGTGCTTGCCGCCAACTGGAAGATGCACAAGACGGTCGAGGAGACCGAGCGCTTCCTCGCCGGGTTCCTTCCGCGGGTCCCGGACGAGCCCGGGCCCGAGGTGGTGATCTGCCCGGCGTTCCCATCGCTGAACGTCGCGGTCGAACTCTGCCTGCAGAGCCGTGCCAGGGTCGCCGCGCAGAACATGCACGAGGAGCCCGAAGGTGCATTCACCGGGGAGGTCTCGGCGCCGATGCTCGTCGAGCTCGGCGTCGACGGAGTCATCCTCGGCCACTCCGAGCGTCGTCAGCACTTCGGCGAGACCGATGAGGCCCTGGCCCGCAAGGTGCCCGCCGCCCTTCGAGCCGGCCTCGAGCCGATCCTCTGCGTTGGGGAGAACGAGTCCCAGCGCGACTCCGATGAGACCGAAGGCGTCCTCACCCGTCAGATCGAGGCCGACCTCGCCGACGTCCCCGAGGACAGTCTGAGCGATGTCGTGATCGCCTATGAGCCGATCTGGGCGATCGGCACCGGCCGCACCGCGACGCCGGAACAGGCCCAGGAGGCGATCGCGCTGCTCCGCGGCCTGATCGAGTCTCGTTCGAGCGAAGCCGCCGCGGCGATCCGGATCCTCTACGGCGGCTCCGTCAAGCCGGGCAACGCCGCCGAGCTGATCTCACGGCCCGATGTCGACGGCGCCCTGGTCGGCGGAGCCAGCCTCGACCCGGGCGACTTCGCAGCGATCGTCGAAGCCGCGGCCTGATGGGGCTTCCCGCCGGACCGAAGGGCGTGCCCGTGCCCTCGCTTGCGCTGGTGATCCTCGACGGCTGGGGGATCGCGCCTGATGGGCCCGGCAACGCCATCTCACAGGCGGACACCCCGATCTTCGACGAGCTCTGGAGTGGCTATCCGCACACGACGCTCTCCACCTCGGGGCGGGACGTCGGTCTCCCTGAGGGGCAGATGGGCAATTCCGAGGTGGGGCATCTCAACCTCGGCGCCGGTGCGGTCGTCAAGCAGGACCTGGCGCGAATCGACGATGCGATCGCGGACGGCAGCTTCTTCGAGAACCCGGCGCTGCGAGGTGCCTGCGGATCGGCCCGCGAATCCCGTCGGGGACGACTGCACGCGATCGCGCTGGTCTCGGACGGCGGCGTCCACTCCGGCTGGGAGCACATTGAGGCGGTGATCGAGCTGGCGGGCGAGGAGGGCGTCTCGGACCTGGTCCTCCACGCCCTCACCGATGGCCGCGACACCCTTCCCCACAATGGCGCCGGCTACGTGGAGGAGGCGGAGCGCTGGCTCCGCCACACCGGACGGATCGGCACGGTCGGCGGCCGCTACTGGGGGATGGACCGGGATCACCGCTGGGACCGGACGAAGAGGGGCTACGACGCGATCGTCCACGCCAAGGCCCCCAGGTCGGAGTCCGCGGTCCAGGCGATCCGCGACTCCTATGAGCGGGACGTGACCGACGAGTTCATCGAGCCGGTCGTGATCGGCGACTATGACGGCGCCGAGCCCGACGAGCCGTTCATCTTCATCAACTTCCGCCCCGACCGCGCGCGGCAGCTGACCCGCGCCCTGGGCGAGCCGAACTTCGATGAGTTCGATCGCAGCGGCGCCGGCGCCTTCGAGGTCACGACGATGACCGAGTACCAACACGGCTGGCCCTATCCGGTGGCCTTCCCGCCGCGCGAGCCGAAGACGACGATCGCCCAGGTGATCGCGGAGCGGGGCGATCGCCAGCTGCACGTTGCGGAGACCGAGAAGTACGCCCACGTCACCTACTTCTTCAACGGGGGCCGCGAGGATGAGTGGAGCGGGGAGGAGCGCTACCTCGCCGACTCCGCGCGAGATGTTCCGACCTACGACCACAAGCCGCAGATGAGCGCCGCGGCTGTCGCCCGGCTCTTCACCGAGCATTGGAGCGCCGATGCCTACCGGTTCGGGGTCATCAACTTCGCCAACCCCGACATGGTCGGCCACACCGGGGTGATCGCCGCGGCGGTAGCCGCGGTCGAGGAGGTGGACGGGCGCCTCGGCGAGGTCGTCTCCGCGGTGCACGCCACGGGCGGGACCCTGATCATCACGGCGGACCACGGCAACTGCGAGCAGATGCTCGAGCCCGACGGCTCGCCCAACACCGCCCATTCGACCAATCCAGTGCCGCTGATCGTCACCGACGGGGGGATCGAGCTGCGCGACGGCGGCATCCTCGCCGACGTCGCCCCGACGGCCCTCGACCTGCTCGGCATCGACCAGCCCGAGGCAATGACCGGCCGTTCCCTGCGGATCTGAGGCTTGGCCGGTGAGACAGGACCCGGCCAGGCTCAGGTTCGAGATCGAGGCCCGTGACGGCGACGCCCGAACGGGCGTGATGCATCTCGGGCATGGGCCGGTCGCAACGCCGGCCTTCATCCCGCTGGCGACGAAGGGCAGCGTTCGTGGACTCTCGGCGGCAGAGGTCGCGGAGCTGGGCTACGAGATGGTGCTCGGCAACACCTTCCACCTGCACCTCTCGCCCGGGGAGGAGCTGATCGGCGGGCGGGGCGGACTGCACCGTTTCATGGGATGGGACCGCGCGATCATCACCGACTCCGGCGGCTTTCAGGTCTTCTCGCTGGCCCATGGGGGGGTGGCCGATGAGATCAAGGGCAGGCGGGGCAACGTGGGGGGCGGAGCGAAGGTGAAGATCTCGGAGGACGGGGTCGCCTTCCAGTCCCTCCTCGACGGCTCGAATCGCTTCCTCGGTCCCGAGGACTCGATGCGGATCCAGGCGGCACTCGGCTCCGACATCGCGCTGACCTTCGACGAGTGCACACCGGCCCACGCCGACCGCGACTACACAGCGCGCTCCACCGAGCGCACCCAGCGCTGGCTCGGCCGGTGCCTCGACTGGCACGAACGCGAGGGACCGGCCGCCCAGGCCGTCTTCGGCATCGTCCAGGGCGGGGTTCACGAGGACCTGCGCCGCCAGTCGGCCGAGTGGACCGCCCCAGCCGCGATCGACGGTATCGCGATCGGGGGGACGCTCGGGCGCGACAAGGAGGAAATGCACGGCGTGCTCGACTTCACGATGCCGCTGCTGCCCGACGAGGCGCCCCGGCACCTGCTCGGCATCGGCGAGATCGACGACCTCCTCTTCGGGATCGGCATCGGCATCGACCTGTTCGACTGCGCGATCCCCACCCGGCTGGCGCGGCACGGCACGGCGCTGGCCCCGGACCCGAACGGCCGGTTTCGGATCGATCTGACGAAGGCGGGCTACGCAGAGGACGACTCGCCGGTCGTCGACGGTTGCCCGTGCGAGGCCTGTGGCCATCACACCCGCGCCTATCTGCACCACCTGGCGCGCAACCAGGACCTGACCGGTACGCGTCTGCTCACCCTGCACAACCTGACCTACATGCATGAGCTCGTCCACGGCGGCCGGAGCGCGATTGAGGGGGGCTGCTATGCGCGCTATTCGGAGGCGGTGCTGGGGGGATCGACGCCCTGGGCGGCGGCTCAAGCCACCCAGCCGGCGGGCGGCACCCCGTAGCAATCAGCCCGTCGCAGCCTCCAGAGCGTCCTGACGCTCGGTGAAGTCCGAGATCTGCGTGATCTGCTCATCCCGAAGGCTGACGAGGGTGAAGATGCGCTGCTGTACGTCCACCCCGCTGTCCTTCCCGCGGATCGAATTCTGCGCAACGCAGAGCACCTGTTCCCGACCGAGGTCCGAGACATCCTCTATCGAGATACGCCAGTCATCCGCCGCCTCCAACCAGCCGGAAACCAGGTCCAGCCACGCATCCCTGCCGCGCACGGCCTCCCTCATGAACGGTGGCTTCCATTCCGCCTCGGGAGAGATCGAGCCGAAGGCCTCGTCGACCAGGGGAAACTCGCCGATCGGCATCGGATCGTTCCAGTACTGCTCCAGGAGCCGATCGAGATGCTCGAAGTAGGCTCGGACGATCTGAGCGTTCTTGCTCGCCATCTGCGTCGCAGTATCTCGCCGACCGGCGCCGAGTTCGCTTTCGCGACCTAGACTCGCTCTCGTGAAGGCCGTCGTCAAGCAGCAGCCGGCTTGCCGCCATTGCGGTGCGACCCTGGAGCACTCCTTCGCGAGGTGCCCGAAGTGCGGTCGGCGCTCGCTCCTCTCGCTGCTCCTGCCAAAGGGCCGGCGGGTCTGAGCGCGCCTACTTTGTGTTGTCGTCGACGACCCGCTTCAGGGTGTCGATCTGGTCACTGACGTTGTGCTTCACGACCTGATCCAGGTTGATCTTGCCGCTGTTGCTCCCTGACGCGAGCACGACGATCGCCGCCACGACCGCGGCGAGCAGCAGGATTGCGATCACCGCGAGCAGATTGCGGGCCACCGTCGGCGCACGGCGTTGCTTCGGGGGCGCGGCCGGCTGGCGCTGGCGGGGGGGCGCGGGGCGGCGCTGAGGGCGGCGCTGCGTCCGCGTCCTCGGCATGTGGCGGGTTGCCGCCGTCGGGTTGTCGTCCCCGATCACCCGGGTCGCGGCGGTGCCCGCCGGTGACTCACCATGCAGCCCGCGTCGGAGGGCGTCGGCAAGCTCCCCTGCCGCAGCGAAGCGCCGCGACGGGTCGGACTCGAGGGCGACCAGGACCGCGTCGCCCACCGCCTGCGGGACAGCGTCGTTGTAGGAGCTGGGGTGGAGGGGCTGCTCGGACTGCTGGCGAACCGCCAGCTCGGCGAGCGAGGCGCCCTCGTAGGGCAGTCGCCCTGCCAGGAACTGGTAGAGCACCACACCGAGCGAGTAGACGTCGGAGGAAGGAGTCGCCTCGTCGCCGCGGGCCTGCTCGGGTGCGAGGTAGGCGGCAGTCCCGACGACGGACCCGACCTGGGTGATCCGCGTCTGCTCGCTGGCCCGTGCGATGCCGAAGTCGGCCAGCTTCACCGTCATCTCGCCGCCGCCCGCGGGCCCCCCGACGATCATCAGGTTTCCGGGCTTGACGTCGCGGTGGATGATCCCGTGGCGGTGGGCGTAGTCGAGGCCGGCGCAGGCCTGTACGCCGATCTCGACCGCCGTCTCCGGATCGAGCTTGCCCTCGGCCTGCAGGAGCTGAGCGCCCGAGCGGCCCCGCACGTACTCCATGACGATGTAGTAGCGACCCCCGTCGTTGCCGGTGTCGTAGACCTGGACGATGTTCGGGTGGACGAGCTTCGCGACCGCGAGGGCCTCGCGACGGAAGCGCGCGACGAAGCGCTCGTCGTCGGAGAGGTGCTCCGCGAGGATCTTGACGGCGACGGTGCGCTCCAGGATGGTGTCCGTCGCGCGGAAGACGCTCGACATCCCGCCTGACCCGAGGCGGTCCTCGATCCGGTAGCGGTCGGAGATCAGCTCGCCCTTGGGGCCGCGCGGGCTCATAGGCCTCCGGGTCCGATCCCACCGGAGCCGCCCGTGGTCGGCGGCGGCGTGGTCTGGGTCTGGGTGGTCGTCGTCGCCTGCGTCTGCGTGCGCGTGGTCGTGGTCGTGGTCGGGCGGGTGTTCGTGGTGGTCGTCGACTCGGCCGTCGTGGTCGGCGCGCTGGTGGTCGTCTCGGACGTCGTCGTTCGGCCCTGGCACTGGTCCGGGTCCTCGAGCAGACCCTTCAGGTTGTTCGCGCCGCTGACCAGGGCGTTCCTGACGCTCTGGTTGACGCTGCTGGGCAGATCGTTGATGTCGGCGAGCAGGTCGTCGGTCTTCTCGGCGGCGACGAGGCAGCTGCCGACTTGGACGTTCGCCTGGATCTCGTCGATCTTGGAGGTCAGGACCGCAGCCTCCTGGGGCGGGATTGACGGGTCGGGACCACTGCTCCCGCCGCAGCCCAGCACACCCCCGGCGGCGGCCGCCAGGATGAGGGCAAGCACTATCGGCCGCAGTTTGTTCGGCATCGCGGCGATAGTAGCCATGCCGCTCGAGACGCCCCGCCTGATGGAATCCGTTGACATCACTGGCCAACGTAGAGCCGATCGGCGAGCAGTTCGGGCAGTCCCGCCCCCCGAATCGCCTCCGCCGCCCGGTCGATGTCATAGGGGACGCGGTGATAGGTCGCCTTCCACTCATCGGTGTCGAGCTCGAGCCAGGCGGCCCGCGGATCGCCGTCGCGCGGCTGGCCCACGCTGCCGGGATTGAGCAGCCAGCGGTGCTCCGAGAGGTCCATCTGCCTGCCGTCCTCGGCCTGGCCACCCCCGTCCGCGCCGGGAGGGCCGTCGTCGTCGGAGAACCAAAGGGCGACGTGCGAGTGGCCGATGAAGCTCACCCGCGACGCCTGCTCCTCGATGCACTCCCGGGCCTGGTCGACCGCGAGGACGTACTCCCAAACCGGGTCTCGCGGCGAGGCGTGGTAGAGCGCGACCTCGTGCTCGGTGTTCTCGGGCTTCTGCGCCTTCAGGAACTCGATGGTTCCCTCATCCGAATTGGCGCGGGTCCACTCGACGGCGGCCGCCGCCGAGGCCGAGAAGACCTCGGTGCTGATCTCGCCCGTCACCGCCAGGTCGTGGTTGCCCACCAGGCTGAGCTCGCAGCTCTCCGAGACGAGTTTCGTGCACTCGTCGGGCTCGGCTCCGTAGCCGACGACGTCGCCGAGGCACCAGCGACGCTCGATCCCGGCCTCCTCCATGGCAGCGAGGGTGGCTTCGAGCGCCGGCAGGTTGCTGTGGATGTCTGTGAGGATCGCGACTTTCACGGGAGAGGAGCGGAGGAGACCGGGTTGGGGGCCCCGCGACGGCGGCTAATCGTAGGGCGAAAACGCCGACCGGCCGCCCGTAGGCGGCCGGCCCAAATCAGTGGTCTTCGGCTGGGTTCAGCCGTACTTCTTGTGGCACTTCTTCTTTGCCTTCTTCCGGGCCTGAGCGCTGCTCTTCTTCTTTGCCTGCTTGAGGCACTTCTTCACAGGCGGGTCCGGCGGGTACGGCCCGGCCGGATTCTCCGGAGTTTGAGCCAGGCCCGCCGAAGCCGCGCCCAAAGCCAATGTTCCAGCGACCGCGAGGCCCGCGATCCGTCGAACATATGCCTGCTTCCGCATCGATCCTCCTGTCATCGAAGCGCCGACAACCTGGGGCTAAGCTCCGGCGATGCTACCGGTTAGGGGCGCCACCTTCGGGTGGCGCAGCAGGGTCGCCCTGAATGGGCGCGGGCTCGCTACCGGGCTTGCGGACCCGATGTCGTCCTCCACCGACGCCGCGACGCGGGAGCCGCGATGAGCCACCGGCCCTGGATCCGGCTGGGCGTCACCGCTGCCGCCGCGGTGGTCGTCGCCGAGGCTGCGGCGTGGCTGCTCCGGCCCCGGGACATCGAACAGCCAGTCCACGCCGACGAGAACGCGTACTTCTCGCACGCGGAGCTCACCAAAGCGCAGCACTACGCCTCCGGCCAGCGCCTGATCCTGGTTTGCAGCCTGGTCGCGGAGGGGGTGGTTCTGATCCTGCTGGCCACTGGGAGGCCGGCGGTCACCCGCAGGCCCCTGGAGCGACTCGGGGCGCGACCTGTCCTCGGCGGCGCCGCAGCCGCGGCGGGCCTGTCGGTGGTCGTGGCTGGGACCACTCTGCCCTTCGGTATCTGGGCGCATGAGCGCTCGGTGGACGTCGGGCTCTCGACCCAGTCCCTGGGCGGCTTCCTGAGCGACTGGGGCAAGGCCACCGCCATCGGTTCCGTCCTGGCCGGATTGGTCGGCACCCTCGCGCTGTGGCTGATGCGCCGCTTCGGATCGCGCTGGTGGATCCCCGGGAGCGTCGCGGTCGTCATCGGTTCCGCGCTGATCACCTGGATCGCGCCAGTCGTGATCGCACCGCTGTTCAACAAGTTCGACGAGCTCCCGCCCGGCCAGGCGCGCAGCGACGTCCTGGAGCTCGCCCGGAAGGCCGGGGTGGACGTCGGCCACGTCTACGAGGTCGACGCGAGCAAGAGGACGACAGCGATCAACGCATATGTCAACGGGCTCGGCTCCTCGAAGCAGGTGGTCCTCTACGACACCCTCATCCACGACCTAAACCAGGGTGAGCGTCGCGCGGTGGTCGCTCATGAGCTCGGGCACGTGCACGGCAACGACATCCAGCGCGGCCTGCTGTTCGTCGCGATCGTGACGCCGCTCGCCCTGATCTTCGCCTCCGGGATCTCACGGGCGATCGCCCGGGGAGATGGAGCCCGGCCGGGCAGCCCCGGCTACCTGCCCGCGTTCGCATTGGCGATCTTCGCCACCTCGTTCGTGATCGGCGTCGCCGGCAACCAGCTCTCGCGCGCCGTCGAAGCCCGCGCAGACACCTTCTCTTTGCAGCTCACCGATGACCCCCGGGGAATGATCGAGCTGCAGCAGCAGCTCGCGGACCGCAACCTGGCGGACCCCGACCCGCCCGGGGTCTTCACGTTCCTGTTCGGCACCCACCCGCCGGCGATCGACCGGATCGGGGCCGCGCTGGCCTGGGAGCAGGGCAAGCGCCCGTGAAGGTCACGGTTGTCGTCGTGGGCAAGATCAAGGCGCCCTTTGCGGAAGCCGACGGCCATTACCGCAAGATGCTCCAGCGCCATCAGCCGGTCGACGTCGTCGAGGTGCGCGACGAGGTCAACATCGAGGGACGGATCCCGACCCGCTCGCACGTGATCGCCCTCGATCGCGGCGGACGCGCCCTGAGCTCGAGGGCCTGGGCGAGCTGGCTCTCCGAGCGGCGGATCGACGCGCAGGACATCTGCTTCCTGATCGGCGGGCCGGAGGGGCTCGCGGCACGGACTACGGGCCTGGCCGACGAGCGGATCTCGCTCGGGCCCCAGACCATGGCCCACCAGCTCGCCCGCGTCGTCCTGCTGGAGCAGCTCTTCCGGGCGACCAAGATCCTCGCCGGCGAGCCGTACCACCTCTAGCCCGATCCGTAGGCTCTGAATCCATGGGCGATCCGGTCGCAGAGCTCCGCTCCGCCGTCGAGGCCGCGGCCTCGACGCTGCGCGACGGCGCCGAGGCGGGCCGCTCCGCGCCGACCCTCGAGCGTCCGCCGAAGCCTGAGTTCGGCGACTACTCGACCAACGCCGCCATGCTGCTGGCGCCGGCGTTGGGCGAGCAGCCGCGGGGCACGGCGGAGAAGCTGGCGGAGGAGCTTGGCCGCAGCCTCGAGGGCAGCCTCGAGAAGGTCGAGGTCGCGGGCCCCGGTTTCCTCAACCTCTTCCTCTCTGACGCCTGGTACAGGGCGGCCGCCGGGGAGCTCGCCGCCCAGGGCGAGCGGCTCGGGCGGCCGGCCGGCTCCGACGAGGTCACGGAGCGGATCAACGTCGAGTTCGTCTCGGCCAACCCCACCGGGCCGGTGACCGCGGCGGGCGGCCGGGGGGCGGCCCTCGGGGACTCGATCGCCCGGGTCCTCGAGTTCGCCGGCCATCCGGTGACCCGCGAGTACTACATCAATGACCGCGGCGGTCAGATCGACCGCTTCGCGGCCTCGATCGCTGCACGGATGAAGGGCGAGCCGTTGCCGGAGGACGGGTACGAGGGCGACTACGTCGCGGACTTGGGCCGCAGCCTCGAGCAGGAGGGGCTCGACCCGGACGACCTCGACGCCGTCGGGCGCCGCGGGATCGCCCTGATGGTGGCGGCGGCCGAGGAGACGCTGCGGCGCTACGGCGTCACCTTCGACGTCTGGTCCTCGGAGCGCGCCCTGCACGAGTCGGGTGCGGTCGAGCGGGCCCTTACCCAGGCGCGGGAGGCCGGCCACGTCTACGAGAGCGATGGCGCCACCTGGCTGCGGACGACCACGTTCGGCGACGACAAGGACCGCGTCCTGATCCGCTCGGACGGCGAGTCCACCTACTTCCTCTCCGACATCGCCTATCACCGCGAGAAGCTCGATCGGGGCTCCGACAGGCTGATCGACGTGCTCGGTGCCGACCACCACGGCTACGTCGAGCGCCTCCGAGCCGGCCTGGCCGCCCTCGGCTACGAGCCGGGCGCCCTGGAGGTCGCGATCATGCAGCTGGTCCACGTAGTCGAGGGCGGGGAGCGGTCCCAGATGTCAAAGCGCAGTGGGGACTTCGTCACCCTCGACGAGCTGATCGACGACATCGGGGCCGACGCTGCGCGCTTCTTCATGCTCCAGCGAAGCCACGACACAGCGGTCGACCTGGACCTCGAACTCGCCCGCAAGACGTCGAACGAGAACCCCGTCTACTACGTCCAGTACGCGCACGCGCGGATCGCGAGCATTTTGCGGAAGGCCGAGGAAGGGGCGGGGCAGCCGGTCGAGCAGGAGGGCGACTTCGCGGCGCTGCCGGTGGAGCCAACGGAGCGCGCCCTGATCAAGCGCCTCTGCGAGCTGCCCGACGAGGTCGCCGAGACGGCGACGCGCCGCGCCCCCCACCGTCTCTGCGCCTTTGGGACGGAGGTTGCGCGCGACTTCCATGCCTTCTACCGCGACTGTCAGGTCGTCGGGGCGTCGGGCGAGGGCGTACAGCAGGCGCGGCTCGGTCTCTGTCTGCTCACCAAGCAGACGATCGCGAGGACACTCGGGCTGCTTGGGATCTCCGCCCCGGAGCGGATGTAGCAGCTAGACGCCCTTCCTGCGGACCACGTGCAGGAAGGTCAGGCCGACCATCTTGAGGTCGAGCCACATCGACCAGTTGGTCAGGTACGCGTTGTCCATCTCCACCATCTGGGAGAGCGGGATGCGCCACGAGCCGGCGACCTGCCACGGGCCGGTGAGACCCGGGCGTGCCTCGTTTCGCAGGCCGGGCGAGGCGATCAGCGCGTCCTCCTCTGGAGGCAGAGGCCGCGGGCCGACCAGGCTCATGGTTCCCGAGAGAACCTGGAACAGTTGGGGGAGCTCGTCGAGCGATGTCGCCCGGATGTAACGGCCGAAACGAGTCAGGCGAGGGTCATTCTGCATCTTGAAGAGCCCGTCGGGAGCCTCACTGAGATGCCGAAGGTCATCCCGTTGGCTATCTGCGTCCAGGATCATCGTCCTGAACTTGAGCATCATGAAGGGCTCGCGATTCCCTCCGATCCGTCTGGAGGTGAAGAGGACAGGCCCGGGGGTGTCGAGCTTGACGAGGATCGCAATCAACAGCATCACCGGAGCCAGCAGGACGATGGCGATAAGCGAGACGACTATGTCGGTGGTCCGCTTTAGGAACCCTGAGAAGCCCGCCATAGACGCGACCGGCGTCGCCTCGGCTGGTTTGAGCGCCAGCCCGGCAGGTCTGGACGATACCCCTACCCCTTTCGAGTCGGCGGGTCCCGCAGGCTCAGCCGTACTTCTGATGTCGCGTTTCAGGCTGACAGGACTCAAGGCTCCCTCGTATGCCTCCTGGCTAGACCCCGCAGGTTCGGCAGCCGCAATCTATCCGATCTGCGCGCGGCGCGGACTCGCACTGAAGGGGCTAAAGGGAAGCGCGGCGTGGCCGTCGTCTCCGCAAGAGCACGTACACGAGAAGCCCTGCCAGGAAGATCGCGATCACGATGAACACGAACGTGGTGAGCGGGAAGCTGCTGCCCGGAACGTCCCCACCGCTGCTCGAGCCGCCTCCCCCCGGGTCCGAGAAGGTCGACAACCCGGCGGCCCCGCCGGCGGCCGCCTTCTTCTCAGCGCTGCCCGTACCGCCGTTGCCACCGCCGTTGCCGGCGTTGCCGGCGCTGCCGCCGGGCGGCGTCGTAGTCGAGCCGGAAGCGGAACCTGAGCTGCCGGCGCCGCCACCACTCCCGGAGCCGGCGTGATGGTGGCCGGTGGGGTTGATGTCGGGGATGTACTGCTCGACTGCGGCCTGCCCGAAGGAACTGGACGCTGCGACTAGCATCCCGACAGTGGCCAGGACCAGTGCGGGCAAAACCGCCCTTGGCAGGACTCTTGATGCTCCCGTGAACATCGCGATCATCTTAGCCAGATTGCTCGGTCCTGAGGGATCAAGTTAGGTGCTCGCCGTCCGAACCGCATCGCCGCCGAGGGAGGCCTCCACCTCGGCACCGGGGGGGAAGCCGGAGCCGGGGGTGGCCCGCGCCCTCCTGCTTCACCGCCTCGTCGGCTTCGCGCTCGCTTTCGGGCTGACCGTCTTCCTGGCGCTTGACGGCGGGGGCTTTGACGTGGTGGTTCGTGACCAGGTCGGCATCGTGGTCTGGGCCGCGATCGCCTTCGGCTTCGTCACGGGCATCTTCCCCCGCGGTCGTCTCAGCACGGGGGCGTGGGTCGCGCTGGGCGGCCTGGGAGTGCTCACCGCGCTGACCGCGGTGGCGCATTCCTGGACGGAGAGCGACGAGGCGACCTCGCTCGAGTTGACAAGAGTCATCCAATACCTGGGCATCGTCACGCTGGCCTACCTTGCCTTCGACCGACACACCTGGCACGGCGCGGCGGTTGGGTTCGCAAGCGCGGCGCTGGTCATCCCCTTCTTCGCGCTTGGCGCCAGGTTCTTCCCCCACCTGTTCGTGGACGATGTCGCCCAGGCCTTCCACTTCGATCGTCTCAGCTATCCGCTCAACTACTGGAACGCGGTGTCGTGCTGGGGCGCGATGGCGATAGCCATCGGACTATGCGCCAGCGCCCACGCTCACCGGAGGTGGCGAGCGGCGGCTCTGGCGGCGATTCCGGTCGCGAGCCTGTCGATCTACCTGACGTTCTCGCGTTTTGGCGTGGTGGCGACCGCCATGGCGTTTCTGGCCGCCTTCGCGGTGAGCCGCAACCGCTGGACGGTGGTAGTCAACGGCCTGATGGCGGCCGGAATGTCGGCCGCCGCGATCCTGGTCGCCAGCCAGCAGAGCGAGATCCAGCACGCGACCGGCAACGCCGGAGCCGGAAGCGTCATCATCATCCTCTTGCTCGGGGGCCTTGCCTGTGCGGTGGTGGCGTCCCTCTCCGGCGAGGCCGACGGCCTTCGGTTGTCACGACGGGGGGCCCGCAGGGCCCTCGGCGGAGCCGCCCTCGTGGCGGTGCTCGCTGTTGTCGCCCTACATGCGCCCATCTCGAGCGGGTGGCATCAGTTCACCCACAGCGGGAACCCCCCGAGCAACGCCACTCAGCGCTTCACCTCGCTCGGCGGCGACCGGTACGCCTACTGGCGGGCGGCCTACCATGCGTTCGAATCGAATCCTGCCCGAGGGATCGGGCCCGGCAGCTTCGAGTTCTACTGGAGCCGCACTGGAACGACGGAACTGCTGATTCGCAACCCGCACTCGCTCTATCTGCAGAAGCTCGCGGAGCTCGGGCTGGCCGGCTTCGTAGCGACCGTCGTCGCCATCGCGGGGCTGCTTTGGGGGGCCGTCGAGGCCCGCCGGAGGTGGATCCGCCAAGCCGACCTCGCCGCGGGGGGTGGCTTGTTGGCCGCGTTCGTCGTCTTCGCCGTCTACGCGGGCGTGGATTGGATGTGGGAGATGGGAGCGATCGGGACCCTGGCCATGGGTGGCGCCGCGGTCGTCGGTGCCTCACGTTTCCGCCGGGTTGCCCCCCTCGGCGGATGGGCGCGCGTCGGGCTCATGTTGGTGGCGCTCGTCTTGGCGGCATCCCAGGTGCCCACGCTCGTCTCAACCGAGAGAACCCGGGCCAGCGCCACCGCCCTCGCGCAGGGCGATTCGGCGCGCGCGCTCGAGCTCGGCGATGACGCGATCCGGGCGGAGCCTTGGGCGGCGTCCCCCTATGCCCAGAAAGCGGTGGCGCTGCTGGCCGATGGCAGGCTGACGGCGGCCCGGGACGAGGTCAATCAGGCGATCGATCATGAGAGCACCAACTGGAGGTGGTTCCTGATTCGCGCCCAGATCGATTCGCGCCTCGGCAACGCGGCCGCGGTCAACAACGACCTGTTCTTCGCGAAGGCACTCGCCCCGCGCTCCCCGTACCTGCACCCGGATTCGCCCTTCCTCCGGAGCGTCCTGGGCGCTCAGTCGAGCGCGCAATCCCAGCTCGGCGGCTGATCTCCGCAGACAGGCCGCTGGTATTCTCGGGCCGCCCGGGGCCAGGTGACATGGAGCAATCTCCCGAGACCAGAAGCCTGAGGGACTACCTGCGGGCAATCAAGGCCCGCCGCTGGCTGGTGATCGGCACGACGGTTGCGGCGGTTGCGGCCTCCATCCTCATCTCCGTCGCACGGACGCCGGTCTATGAGGCGACGGCCACGGTCAGCGTGAGCCCGAACTTCAACCAGTCGCAGACGCAGCCGCCCATGCAGGGCGCCGCCGGCAAGGAGGGGGCTCTCGTAGCGACCCGCCCGGATGTCCTCGCGACGGCGAGCCAGTTGCTTCACGGCAAGCGAACACCGCCGCAGCTGCATGAGGATGTGAGCGCGACGGGCGTCCATGACGTAAACGCGGCCGACATCAAGGCGAAGGCCGATACGGCGGACGATGCCGCGCAGATCGCGAATGCGGTGGCGGCGGCGATGGTCCAGGTCACTTTCAACCAGCTTGTTGACGCTTACCAGACCACGCTGACAAATCCCACGCCTGCACAGGTACTGGCCCTACGTGCTCGGCTCAGGCCCTCGCAACTGCTTCGAATCGCGAGCGCAGCGGTCCCCCCGGGCAGAGCGACCTCGCCCAGGCCGCTGCGGGACGCGGGATTCGCTGCCCTGCTCGGTCTGCTGCTGGGCGTCGGCATCGTACTGATCAGAGATGCCCTCGATCGGACCGTCACCGACCCGCACGACATGGAGTCGACCCTGGGCTTTCCGCTGCTCGGCTACGTGCGGTCGGACATCCTTGGCACGGCCCCTGTATCGGAGAACGGGACGATCAGCGTCGCCGAGCATCTCGATTCCTTCAGGATCCTGCGGGCGAACTCGCAGTTCCTCGGCGGGGATCGTCCCGTGACGACCCTCGCCGTCACCAGCCCTCTGCCCGACGAGGGCAAGTCGACGGTGTCCGGCTGGTACGCGTATGTGAACGCCCTCGCCGGCAAGCGGACCATCCTGGTCGAGTGCGACCTCCACCGACCAGTAGTGGCCGGCGGCTTCGATCTGGATCCCTCACCGGGTCTGACCGACTACCTCACGGGAAATGCTGAAGCGTCCGACATCCGCCGCTCCATCATGGTGGAGGGCCCGACGGCACAACCACTGTCGGTCGTCCCGTCCGGGGCGCAGGCGCCGCAGCCGACCGAGCTGCTCGGCTCCCCCCGCTTCCAGACGTTCCTGGACGGGATCGCACGTGACTACGAGTTGGTCGTCCTCGACTGCCCACCGCTCCTACCGGTTGGTGACACGCTCTCGATCGTGCCCAAGGTGGGGGGAGTGATCCTGTGCATCCGGCTCGGGCAGACCACACGTGACCAGGCGATCGCGGCGAAGGACGCGCTGGGACGCCTCCCGCAGCGGCCGGTGGGGCTGGTGCTGACGGACTCGGAGCCGGGGAGCGACTACGACTACTCGGGCTACCCCGCCCCCACGAGGGAGAAGGCTGAAGCCAAGGGTTAGCCCCTCGCAGAGCCTTCGGCGACCTGGCCGAGAAGCCGGGCGAAGTTCGAGCCGAAGAATTCCGGCGAGAAATGCTTGACCGCATAGCGGTGGCCGGCCGCGCCTCGTGCAGTCATCTCCTCGGGACGATCGAGGGCCTCGGCTATCGCCTTGGGGAACAGCTCTGGGCGGGAGCTGTCGACAACCCAGCCGGCGCCGGCCTCGCGCACCAGCCTGGCCGCCTCGCTGGCGGGGTTGACTGCCGCGATCACGGGCAGTCCCTGTCCCATGTAGTTCATCAGCTTGGACGGGAGGTTGAACTCGGTTCCCTCGTAGCTCTGGGTGACAAGTGCGAGATCGCAGCGCTCGAGCTCCTGGGCGAGCGCTTCGTGGTCGAGCAGGCCGGGCATCTGCGTCCTCTCCGAACGGATCTCCGCCCGCACCGCGTCTGCCGCAACGCCGGTGCCCCTGATCACGAGGCGGACGCCCCGACGCTCCATCTCCTCCGAGGCCTCAAATGCCCCGACCAGCTCGGCGAGCCCCTGGCTGAGACCGATGTTTCCCATGCAGATCACCGTGGGCGGATCGCCAAGACCCCTCGCCGGACGCTCCGTCGGGATCGGCAGGGTGGCCGGGTAATAGATCAGGTCGACCTTCTCGGCGGGCACACCCTTCGCGAGCAGGTTCTCCTCAAAGGAGGGGGAAAGGACCACGATGCGCTCGGCTGTGCGGTACGCGGCCCGCTCCAGTCGGCGCGAAGCGCGCACAGTGGCGCTGTCCTCATCGAGGATCCCGGTGGCTGCCGCACCCTCAGGCAGCAGGTCGTGCAGCCAGAGGACCATCGGGATCCGACGAGCCCGGGCGTTTGCAATCGCGGGCGCCAGGGCCGGGAAGCTCGGCGAGCCGACGAGCATCAGGTCGGGCCGCGGCATCAGGGGGCGGCCCAGGAACGGCGCCGCCGCCGTCAGGGAGGCGGTGAAGCTGAGCTCTTGGCGCAGCCGCGCCGCCCTGGTGTCGCGGCCGGGCAGGAGGGGCAGCCTGGTGATCTGGATTCCGTCGATCCTCTCCCTCGAGGGAAGCAGCCGACGCCCCCAGACCGGCTCGGGATAGTGCGGGTGGGCCGCGACCACATCGATCTGCCACCCGCGCGCCCTGAGCTGCCTGGCCAGGAGAGTGGTCGCCGGGGCGATGCCGGTCAATTCCGGGTGGAAGTAGATGGACCAGAGCTGCAGGCGGCGTCCAGAGCCGTGTTCGCGCGGACTGCTCACCGCGGGCCAGCGTAGCGAGGCCGGCTTTGCGACCATGCGCCGATGGAACGGGTCGCTTCCAGCGTCGGCCCAACCGCCCTGCCGGAGGCGCTGCGAGGGGCATTGCGCTGCCCGGCCTGTGGCGGGCCGCTCGCCGAACGAGAGGGCTTCGAGTGCACGCAGTGCCAGAGCACCTACGCCGTCGAGGGCGGCATTCCCGTGCTCCTTCCCGACGCGACTGATGGGGGGGCGACGGATGTGGCCCACAAGCTCGGGCAGGCGGCGTTCTTCGACGAAGAGGCCTCGCCGGAGTGGGAGATCACGCGGCCGCACGCAGCGCCGGCCTGGCACCGGTGGCAGCTCGAGGAGAAGCATCGGCGTGCGGTCAAGGGGCTCGGGGCGATCGCGGGGATGAGCGCAATGACCGTCTGTGGGGGCTCAGGGATGGACGCCGAGTTTCTCTATGGGCAGGGCGCGAGACCGGTGGTGAGCGCTGACATCTCTCTCGGGGCGGCAAGGCGGGTGGCCGAGCGCGGGCGGCGCTTCAACGTCTCCTTGATTCCCCTGGTGGCCGATGTCGAGCGACTGCCCTTCGCGGACCGCAGCTTCGACCTCGTCTTCGTCCACGACGGGCTACACCACCTGGAGGACCCCATGGTGGGGCTGCGCGAGATGGCGCGGGTCGCACGCCGTGCGGTCTCGGTGAATGAGCCGGCGCGGGCGAACGCCACGAGGATGGCCGTGAACGTGGGGCTGTCGGTTGAGCAGGAGGAGGCGGGCAACCAGGTGGCGAGGATGTCGATCCCCGAGATAGAGGACGTCCTGGGCGAGGCAGGCTTCGAGACAACTCGAGCCGAGCGCTACGCGATGCTGTACCGGCACGAGCCGGGTGCACCGACCAGGTTTCTCTCGCGCCCGAAAGTGAGCGCCCTCGCGCGCACTGGATGGCGGGCGGGCAACGCGGCAATCGGCCGCTTCGGCAACAAGCTCACCGTGCAGGGCCTCCGCCCGTCTGCCTGACCGGCTCGGTTCCGGCGCGGATCGTGCTCGGCCCCTCCATGGCCGCCCGAAACGCCTGATCGCACACCGACGCAATTGCATCCACGGAATGGTGTTCGGCGACCTCGCGTCGGCCCGCCTCGCCGAGATGGCGCCTCAGTGCCGGATCGGCGGCCAGCCTGAGGGTCTCGCGCGCCAGGGCCTCCGGCGAGTCGGGCGGAACGATCACGCCGGTCACCCCGTTCCTCACCACCTCGCGAACCGATCCGACGTCGGTGGCAACGACTGGAACCTCGCAGGCGAGAGACTCGGGTGCCGTCGTGCTGATCCCCTCCGAGCGAGGGCGCGAGCTGATGAGCGTGACGTCGAGCGCGACGTAGTGGTTCTGGGGCAGCCCGTCGGTCCAGATGAACCGCTCGGAGGGGACGGAGGAAGCTGCGGCCTCGCGGTGCAGGGCGGCGGTGTAAGCGCGATGCGTCTCATACGTCGAGCCGTTGATCAGGAACCAGGAATCCGGGTTCTCCTCGAACACCCTCGAGGCGGTGCGGATGAAGTACTCGATGCCCTTCATCGGGTTGATGTTCGCCACGGTGCCCACGAACAGCGCATCCTCCGGGACCCCGAAACGCCGCCTGGTCTCGGCCCGCAGCTCTCGGTCGGGACGGAAGCGCTTCAGGTCGACACCGCCGGTGAACTGAAAGCTCGGCCTATTCAACGGCCGTTTGCCCACATGGAGCTCCTCGACGGCCTGCCCGGTGAACATCACCGAGTCGGCCCACCGGCGTACAAGGGTCATCGCCGCCGAGCGCGGGATCGGCGGGGTTCGGGTGTCGAGGACCTGCCAGACGACGGGCACGCCCGCCCGTCGCGCCGCGATCGCCCCGTGCGGGTTGATCAGGCCGGTTACGACCACGACGTCGCAGCTCCGATCCTTGATCAGCTGCTCGAGCGCGCGCACCTCCCTGCGAAAGGCGGCCGTCGTCCGCAGGTTGTCGCGCGGGTGCCAGCTCGCCCGCAGTCGGTGCAGCGGCATGGTCACGGTCTCCAGGCCCTCATCGGTCATGCGTTGCCCGGCGTTCCCGGGCTCGTCCGTGAGCGCCGCGAGCGTCTCCCAGCCGAGATCGGCAAGCGTGCCCCTGACCCCCACCGCAGTGTTGTGCGGCCCGCCGTAAACCGGGAAATGAAAGACCCAGAGCGCCCTCATCACGCCTGCTGAGGGACCCTCACGGGCTCACTCGGCTGCAGAGCGGATCTGGTCTCCGGTCGCCGTTCCGGCGGAGGGGCCTCAGCACGGTCGAGGACAGCGAGCTTGAAGAGGATCCCTGTGAAGAGCCAGAAGTACAGGTTGAGCGGATCGAAGTCGAGGTACTGCGCCTTGACCGTGTACGCGATCCCCCAGATCATCAGGCCGAGAATCGCGCTCGCCATCGCGATCAGCCCCGGATCACGAAGCCGGCGCCGAATCCTAAACCCGCGCACGATGATGCTGCCGAAGACGGTCGCAGTCAGCGCCAGGCCGAGGATGCCCAGCTCCAGAATCGTTTTGGCCAGATAGCTCTCCTGCCAACCTCCGGTCGCGGAGAAGGACCCTGACACATACCGGGCCGCGTTGGTGTCGGATCCCGTCCCGGTGCCAAGGAGGACGTGATGCGAGGCCTCCCGCAGCCCGGTGATAAACACCGTGTGGAGCTGGACGCGTGCATTCGTGACCAGGTCTGAGACCGTGCCGGTGGCGCTTGCTCCGACCAGGCCGATCATCAACGCCAGCCCCGCCGCGAGCGCCCCGACGACCCCGATCGAGGAAACGCCGAGGCGCCCGTCGATCAGCAGGATCGCGATCAGCATGAGTGGAACGAAAGCGAGCGCCCCGCGCGCCCCGGAAGTCAGGGCCGCCACGAGGAAGAGAAGCCAGACCACCAGACGCCAACGGCGGCTGGCCGATCCGATCGCAGCACGGCGCCACCAGGCATAGCCGAAAGCGACCATCGAGGTCATGAAGATGTAGTACTGGGCGACGAACGAGAACGTGCTGGGCACTCGCCGGAATCCTGCGCCCCCCACGCTGATCGCCGCGAATCCTTGTGTGGCGGCCGATGCGGCCGAGCCGTACAGCGAATAGACGAAGCTGCTGTGACCGGTGTAGTACAGGACCGCTTCGGCGATTCCGACGACGGCCGGAATGATCGCCGTCAGGCACATGATCTTGAGCAGGCGATCGAGGTCACTGCGGCTCCTGACCAGGTGGTAACCGAGGAACGCCATCGGGATGTAGAAGAGCCAGACCTTCGCCCCGACGAGGCCCACCAACAATGAGTGGAGCAGCGGGTTGAAGATCTCGACGACGACCAGTCCCGCGAGCAGCACCACCGCCAGGAGCGGGAAGCCCGGGAAGACGAAGTTCCGCTTCGACTTCATGCACCAGTAGAAGAACCCGACGTAGGCCGGGATCACGAAGAGGAAGTCTTTGGCGAGCGCGGCCGGAGCGGTGCGGGGATAGAGGGCGACCCAGAGCACGCCCTCCACAGGCAGGTAGACGAGCGCCAGGACGACCGCGAGACGCCACGACTGCAGGCCGATCACCGTGGTCACTCCCAGGACCAAGACGGCGGCCGCCGGCCGCGCCGCCCCGGCGGCGATGAGCACGCCCAGGATGACTCCGCCGACGACGGCCGCACCAATGCCCACACGATCCGATCGGCTGACTTCGACGGACGGCGGAGTCTCGGCGGTTTCGAGTCCCTGGCTCATCCGGACATTGTCAACTAATCAGCGCCCGCCGAGCGCTGCGGCGATCCGCCGCCCGTAGGCGTCTCCGGAGAGCTCCTCGGCTTTGCGCCTGGACTCGGCCGACGATCGCTCCTGCCATCAAACAGAAGGGCGCCGTCGCCATTGCGGGCCGAGCAGCTCGCCGCCGGTCGTGCCGAGGGCGCGATTGGCGAGGTTCAGAGCCACGCAGGCGGTGACCGAGTACGCGGCGAGGGAGGTGATCGCGGCGCCCATCAGCCCCAGGGTCGGGAGGAGGGCGGCCAGGCCCGCTGCGGTCACGATCAGGCCGGCGCCCTCAGCGAGCCCGGCGTGCAGGGGCCGATTGGCGCCCTTCAGGACCGCGCCGAGCACCCGGCCGGTGCCGAGCGCGATGCTGGCGACGAGAAGCACCCGCGTCACGCCGGTGGCCTGGACGAAGTCGCTGCCGAAGACGATACGAAGGATCTCTGGCGCGAGCACAAGAACCGGAACTGTGACTGCTACGGTCGCGGCGAAGGCGAGGAAGACGTACCGGTGCGCCCTCGCTCTGCGTTCCTGCGCCGACTCCGCCTGCGCCACCCTGGGAAGCGCCGCGAAGGTGATCGAGTAGCCGATCATGCTGGACAGCGACGTCATGGTCCAGGCGACGACGTAGAGCCCGAGACTGGCGGGTGCGAGCGCGATCGAGATGACCAGCTGATCCACTCGCTCGTTGAGCAGGTTCGAGATCGTGCTGAGCTGGCTTCGCCAGCCGTAGGCCAGTATCTCTCGCGCGAGCAGCCTCTCAGGACGGCTGGGCGGCCCGGTCGAGGGCAGGACCAAGATCGCGGCGATCAGCACCGTCACCACCTGTGACGCCAGATACGCGAGCATCGCCGAGGTAACCGTGAGCTCCGAGGCGATCGCAAGCGCCACGAGCCCGGCCGCGTTGCCGACGAAGACGGTGGCCCTGACGACGTTGAAGGCGATGAACCGATGCGTTCCGTTCAGGACCGAGCCGAGGTAGAGGGTAACGAGGCTGGTCGGAACGGAGGCCAGGAAGATCAGGCAGTCCCGCACGACGGAGGCCTCCTGTTTGGCCAGCACGATCGGGACCAGCGCCAGACCGATTGCGACGAGGACGGTGGACTGGACGAGGGCGATCACCAGGCTCGTGGAGACGATCGACCTCTGCGGCGCGCTGCGGCGCGCGCTGTGGAAGGTGACCGAATCGACGACGCCCAGGTTCCCGACCGTCCAGAGCATCGTGGGCCAGAGGATGACGGCCGCGAGCTCTCCCCGCCCCGACGGCCCCAGCGTTCGCGCGAGGATGACCCCCGTCACCACGTTCAGCACCTGAATGAGCGCGGTGGCGACGAGGCTAGAGGTTGCTGCGCCGCTCGCCTGAGCCCGAAGTCGATCGGCGAAGCCCGGGGCGGGCGCCGTGGTGGGTGAGCTCACGCGTCCGTGCGGGCCATGTTCGCGGCAGAGTAGCCGACGGGATGCCGGCCGCCCCTCGGGCTCAACGCCGGGCCAGGCGTCGATACGCGTAGGTCCGCGTCAGATACTGCGCTGTGGGGACGAGCGCGGCGTCTCCTCCCTACACCAGCTGAGCGGTGTCGGTCACGCGGCCGAGGGCGGACGGCTGTCGCGCCACAAGGAAGATCTCCTGGTTGCACAGCCAGGGGGGGAGCGCTCGCACCGGTGTGGAAATCGTGCGCTCGATTGGCAGCCAGCCGCGAAGCTCATCGCAAAGCTCTCGGTAGTCGAACCCCTTGTGATCCTGGACCCAGCCATCCGGTCGCTCGGGGTCGAAGCGCTCCGGGTCCCGCACGCGCATGCCGAAGGTCGGCCGCAACAGCTCGCCCAGGCGGTACTCCCGAGGCCTGCCCTTTAGGACCCGTCGACCGAACACCTTGACGAGCAGCGTGGGGCCGATCTCGACCGGGACATCGATCAGACATAAACCCCCATCGGCGAGGATGTCCGAGCAGACGCCGTAGAAGCGCTGGCGCTCCGTCAGGGACAAATGCTCCAGTACCTCAAGACAGGCGACCGCATCGACGCGGCGTCCCTGCAGCGCGGACTCGAGCTCTGCCAGGTCGCCGATCACGGCTGTGCGAGACGAGTGTGGGACCAGCTTCTCCTCCGCAGAAGCCCTCATCTGGGGGTTCGGGTCATACGCTATGGCCAGATCGATACTGTCGCCACGCGGGTCGGCGAGAACTTGGGCGAGCATTTCACCGTTGCCGGCCCCGTAGTCCACCACGACGCCGGGGTGATCTGCGAGGAGCAGGGCCGCCGCCGTTGCGAAACGCTTCTGGTGCGGGTAGCGGATCAACCACCAGGGGTTCTCGTGGGTCTGCTCCTCGTAGGTGCGTGGTCGCCTGAACTTCAAGTGCAGGTCCCTAACGCGTCCATGCGGGGCATGTTCGCGGCAGGGTAGCCGACGCCATGCCGGCTGCCCCAGGGTTCAGCGCCGCGCCAGCCGTCGATATGCGTAAAAGGATGGCTTGGCTGAGCCGTCCGCCCGTAACAGGCCCATCTGGTAGATCCAGTCGATGTTGCTGACACTGGAGTCACGCCAGTCAAACCAGAAGACACGCTGAAGCCGCAGCCGGCGCCGCGCTCTGATCAGTACGTTGAAGCTGCGAGTCAGGTACTGCGCCTGCCTGCGCTCCGTGGCGCGGTAGGCCGTGGTCGCCCAGCCAATGCCGCTCGTGCTCCAGCCGAGCTCGGTGATCCACAACGGAGTGCGGCGGCTGCGGTGCCGGTCGAGGATCTTGCGGAACGTCCTGCACGCTGGAACCACGTCGGCGGGCGTATACGAGTAGGGGTGCATCGAGAGCACGTCGAACGACGTCCGGGCGCCGGGGTGGGCGTAGAAAGCCTTGAGGAAAGCGGCGGCCTTGACGCCAAAATCGGGACTCGGGAAGGGGAAGATCCCGCCGAAGACGATCCGGGCGGCGGGGTCAACCCCTTCGATGGCTTGCTTGCTCGCCAGAAGAAGCCGCAGGTAGTCACCGGCGTTCGGGGGACCGCCCCATGTGAAGTAGAGGTTCGGCTCGTTCCAGATCTCCCAGCTCCTCACCGGCTCATATGGGAGGTTCGGATGCTCCGCCCAGAAGCTGCCACCGTGACCGTACCGTCGAGCGAAGGCGGACAAGAAGTTCATCCAGGCTGCGAGCTGGCTATCGCTGTAGATCGGTGGACGATTCGGATTGTCCGAGATCCAGCGCGGTGAGGCCGCGAACTGCGCCGCCGGACTGAGTCTGGCGGAGGCGATGTTCTGAAACACCGAGTCGTAGTGGCTCCAGTCGTAGACCCCGGGGGATGGCTCGACAATCCCCCAATAGACGAGGAGCCGAACGCTGTCGACGCCGGCGGCCGACATCGCCTGTGCATCGCTCGCGCTCGGGTCGACGAGGGGCACGGTCCCGAAGAAGTTGGATGGGACCTTCGTGTGGTTCGCCTGCTTGGCTGCCGCCGGAGCAGCCGTCGGCCCCGTCATCGCGAGCACCAGCCCAACGAGGATGCCGACCGCGGCCACTGTTCTCATTTGGGCGCCCTGAGCTCGTCTTACCGCTGAGCTTCGGCTTGATACGCGGCGTAGGCCGGCTTCGGAGAGCCGTCCGACCGCAGCAGCCCCATCTTGACGAACCAGGAGCCATCCGGATCCGGAGCGTCCTGCCACTCGTGCCAGAAGATCCGCTGCAGCCGCAGCTCGCCGCGAGCCCTGATCAGCTTGTTGAAGCTCTGGGTCAGGTACTGCGCCTGCTGAGGGTCGGTGGCCTTGAAGGGCGAGAGGGCCCAGTCGTGGCCGCTCGTGGCCCAGCCGAGCTCGGTTATCCAGATCGGCTTCTTCCCGGCGCCATGCTTGTTGAGGTTCTTGCGGAACAGCCTCACCGTCGGGACCACCTGCTTGGGGGTGAACGAATACGGGTGCAGCGATAGCGCATCGAACAACTTCTTGGCCCCCTTGTGGCGGAAGAACGAGTTGAGGAACTTCAGTGCCTTGACCCCATACTGGGGCCTGGGGAAGGGGTAGATCCCGGCGAAGATGACCTTGGCGCTCCGGTCGGCCTGCTTGATGACGGGCGTGCTGACCTTGAGAAGCCTCAGATAGTCGGCGGCGTTCGGGGTGCCCCCCCAAAACAACTTCAGGTTGGGCTCGTTCCAGATCTCATAGCTGGCCACCGGGTGGTAGGGCAGGTTCGGATGCGCCGCCCAGAAGCTGCCGTGGGCGCCGTACCTGTGCACGAAGTTGGAGAGGAACTGCTGCCAGGCAGCGATCTGCGAATTGCTGTAGATCGGAGGACTGTTCGGGTTGTTCGGCGCGATCCAGCCCGGCGAGTCGGCGAACTGCACCGCGGCGGTCAGTCCGGCTTGCGCGACGTTCTGAATCACCGCGTCGGCAGCGCTCCAGTTGTACTGCCCGGGCTGCGGCTCCAGGATCCCCCAATAGGAGAACAGCCGCACGCTCCTCACGCCGGCCTGCGACATGTGCTGCGCGTCGCTGGCGGTTGGCGCGAACAACGGGTTGACCCCGAAGAAGTCGGGCGGGAGGGGTCCGGCCTTCACCTTCTTGTGCTTCTTCTGCTTCGCCTGCTGCGCCACCGCGGGCGCCTGCTTCGCCGCTGGAGCAGCAGCCACGCCCGTCACCGCGAGGGCGAGCGCTAGGAAGACGCCAATCACAATCCTGGTCTTGAAGCGTGATCTCATGCTGAGCTCCTCACAACTCAAGTGCGATGGCGAAGTTGCGGTCCCGCCTCATTCGCCCGGCCTCCGGATCGAGGCTCTGTATAGCACTTTCAGCTCGAGGCCCGCGACGGTAGGTGTCAGCGATCGTGCCGACTCATGTCGGTGTCGAGCCGAGCGGCATCGGCCGCATCGAGGGGAGGCGAGGCGGCCGCGCGCGGACGCCGCGACAGACGGTAGGCGCCGACAGCCAGCCCGGCCAATACCAGCCCGATCACGAGGCCGGGGACGATCCAGGCCGTCAGGTCGAATCCGTGGCCGCTCGGGGTGGCCAGGACGTTCGCCCCGTATTGGGCGACAAGTGTGTCCTTGATCTGGTCCTTGGTCTCGCCTTCGGCAATCAGCTTGCGGATCAGTTCCCGCTCGCTATCGGCCTGAGGGGAATCAGATTCCTCGAGCAGCGTCCCGCAGATCGTGCACATCACCTCGTCCTCGACGTCGGGCAGATTGGTGCGGGGGCTGGCCGCGGAGGAGATCGCGGTCCAGGCTGCTGGAACCAGAAGCAACGCGATCCCGCTCAGCACCAGGGAGCGTCGAGCGACGCGCCTCACGATCGGGACCGGATCAGCGGGGCGACGGCCTGGTCGAGATAGCTCGTATCGATGGGGCCGCGCCTGATCAGGGCGATGTGGCCCTGCGGATCGACCAGGAAGTTCTCCGGGAAGCCGGTCATCCCGTAGGCCTCCTTGCGATCGTCGCCGCCGGACTCGTGGAGCTGTGGATAGGTGAGTCCGTAGCGGTGGACGAACGCGGTCGCGTGGTCGGTGGAGTCATAGAGGTTGATGCCGAGCACCGTGAAGCCGTCCGCCTGATTCGCCTGCTGGAAGCTCTCCAGCGCCGGCGCCTCCGACTTGCAGGGCCCGCACCAGGAGGCCCAGAAGTTGACCAGCACCCACTTCCCGCGGTAATCGGCGATCCGCCCGGTCCCCGGTGCGCCGAGCACCGAGAGCTGCTTGTCGGGTGCGGTCTCGCCGACTGACAGCGAGGCCTCGCCCTTGCTGAGCAGGCCGAACCCAAGCAGACCGATGACGGCCAGGACACCGATCACGACCGCGAAGGACTTGGAGCTCACCCGGGAAAGGCTAGTGACGGAGCGCAGCCGACCTAGAATGTCGCCACAACGCGGATGTAGCTCACCTGGTAGAGCGCCAGCTTCCCAAGCTGGAGGTAGCGGGTTCAAGTCCCGTCATCCGCTTAGCCAATGATCGATGGGGGTACTCGCCGCCGATGGGATTGATCACCGGCATCACCAGCAGGGTCGCGCGGCGCAGTCGCTGGCTTGCCGAACGCCTCTGGCTCATCGCCGTCACCGAGGTGGCCTGGACTTCGTGGGGGCACTGGAGACGGCTCGAGCCCGAGGAGCGCAATCGCCTGGTCGACCTGGCGCGGAAGTCGAAGGGGCGTCCGGGAAAGCACCTGACTCCGCGGGAGCGGCGGGAGGCCGAGGATCTCCTCGACAAGCTCGGGCACATCGAGCTCGCGGGGAGCATCGCCCGAACGCTCCTGCCGTTCAGGCCGCTAAGCGGCAGCGCGACGTGGGCGCTCGAGCACCGGCACCGGAGACGGCGCAAGGCGCGCAAGGCACAGTCGGACTAGCGCTCCTGCGGTCCGCCTCTCCCTCAGACGGAGGCGACGGGCCTGATCTCCGGATGCTCGCGGTACCAGTCGAGGGTCCTGCCGAGGCCCTCGCGCAGCTCCACCTTCGGCTCCCAGCCGATTTCGGCGCGGATCTTGGACGAGTCGAGGTACTGGCGCTCGATCTCCCCGCTCGGGTTCCCGGCGCCGCGATAGTCGGCCTCGATCTCCCCGGGACCGAGCTCGCAGATGACGTCCACCACTTCGCGAATCGGATGCGGCTTGCCCCAGCCCGCGTTGAACGCCTCGCCGCTACCGCGGCCGCCGGCGAGCGCCTCGGCGATCGCCAGATAAGCCGAGGCAGCGTCCTCGACGTAGAGGAAGTCCCGCTCAGGCGAGCCATCCGAGCGAATCACCGGCCGGCGCCCGTCGAGCACGGCGCTCACCGTCTCGGGGATCAGGCGAGAGAAGTTGCGATCGCCGCCGCCGTAGATGTTGGCCAGCCGGGTGACCGCGACCGGCAGGCCGTGCGTATGCCAGTAGCTGCGGGCGATCAGGTCGGTCGCAGCTTTCGAGACGTCATAGGGGTAAATGGGCTGCAGCGCCGAGTGCTCGGTGTAGGGCAGCTCGTCGTGGGGCCCGTAGGCCTTGTCCGAGGAGGCGACCACGGTGACCTCGACGCCCGCCTCCCGGCAGCCCTCCAGAAGCAGCCAGGTCCCTTGGATGTTGGTCTCGAAGGTCGGGATGGGGGAGGCGTTCGCGTCCCCGACGATCGGCTGCGCGGCAAGGTGGAAGACCGCCTCGACCGATTTCTTGCGCAAGAGGGAGAGGACGAAATCACCGTCGCGCAGGTCACCGGTGACGTCATCGACGTCGCCCTCGATCCCAAGCAGCTCGAGGCCGCTGGCGGTTTCGCTCGCGCGATCGAGCGACGTGACCTCGGCCCCGGACAGGAGAAGAGCGCGGGCGAGCCAGGACCCGGCGAATCCCCGAGCGCCGGTGACCAGGGCCCTCATCGCGCGGGTTCCTCCCTCCAGACCGTCCACGGCGGCTCGCCGGCGTCCCACAGGTCGTTGAGCAGGATGGCGTCCTTGTAGGTGTCCATGCAGTCCCAGAACCCGTCGTGCCGGAACGCTCTGAGCTGCCCGTCGGCAGCGAGCCGCTCCAGAGGCTCGCGCTCGAGGACGCTGTCCTCGGTCAGGTAGTCGAAGACGCCCGGCTCGAAGCAGAAGAAGCCCCCGTTGATCCAGCTCTCGACCTGGGGCTTCTCGTGGAAGGCCCGCACCAGCCCGTGGTCGTCGACCTCCGCCACTCCGAATTGCAGGGCGGGCCGGACGACCGTCATCGTCGCCAGTCGGCCGGATTCCCGGTGGACGCCGCTCAGGGCAGCGAGGTCGATGTCGGCCACCCCGTCCGCGTAGGTGGCTGAGAATGACCCGTCGCCGATTTCCTCCTCGGCGGCCTTGATCCGGCCGCCGGTCGGCGTGTCGACGCCGGTTTCCACGCAGATCACCTCGATTCGATCCGGCCAGGGAATCTGCCCGACCCAGTTTCGGATCTGCTCGCCCTTGTAGCCCGTGAGCAGCAGGAACCGCGAGAACCCCTGCTCGCTGTAGATCGAGATCACGTGCCAGAGGATCGGGCGTCCGCCGATCTCGACGAGCGCCTTCGGAATCGACTCGGTCCTCTCGCTGAGGCGGGTGCCCCGCCCGCCGCAGAGGATCACGACTGGGTCAAGCGTCGCCAACGTCGCCAAGGCGCAGCGATCGTACTGACGTCGAGTCGCTTTGAAGCTGAGCCTCCGTCGCGCCGGCTCGCCCGCCGGCTCCGCATTGCGATAATCCAGGCTGGCTGTGGATCCCTCCCGGAAGCGCAAGATCCGACTGATTGTGGCCCTGTCGGCGGCTGTGCTGCTCGCCGCGGGTCTCGTCTACACATCCTTCAATGCCTCGAGCGAGGCGAAGGAGCCGTCGCAGCTGGTCAATGCGAGTCCGAACCAGACCTATGAGCTGACCGGCGACGTCGTGCCCGGCTCGATTCATCATGGCGCCGGGGACCAGCTCGACTTCCGGATCTCTGACCGGGACGGCAGCCACCCGATCCCGGTCACCTACACCGGCACGGTGCCAGACCCGTTCCGCGACGGCCGCGAGGTGATCGTTACCGGCAAGTACGAAGATGGGACCTTCGTCGGGCAGCGGGACAGCCTGATCACCAAGTGCCCATCGAAGTTCACGACCACCACACCGGGGCAGTCCAGCTGACGATCTTCGGCTCCGCATTGCTGGCCGCCGCCCTGCTGGGCGCCCTCTACGCGGTGGGGGCCGCGGTCTACGGCGCGCGAACCGGCGACCGGCGCTGGGTCGACTCCTCGCGCCGGGCGGTCTACGCGGTGGCGGGCCTGCTCACCACCGCGGTGGTCCTGCTCGAGATCGCCTTCGTCCGAAACGACTTCCACTTCGCGCTGGTCGCGGACCACTCCTCGACCACGACGCCCACCTTCTACAAGCTGACCGCGATGTGGTCGAGTCAGGAGGGCTCACTGCTTCTCTGGGCCTGGGTGCTCTCGCTGGCCTCCAGCGGCGTCCTCTACATAACGCGTCGCCGCCACCGCGAGATCGTGCCCTGGGCGACCGCGATCCTCGCCGCGCTGGGCTCCTTCTTCATTGGCCTGATGATCTTCAAGGCGCAGCCCTTCGCCCACCTCGACCCGGCCCCGGCCGAGGGTGCCGGCCTTACCCCGCTGCTGCGGAACCCGTACATGGCGATCCACCCGCCGATGCTCTACTCGGGCTACGTGCTCTGGTCGATCCCGTTCGCCTTCTGCATGGGCGCCCTGATCAGCCGCAAGCTGGATGCGAGCTGGATCCGGACCACCCGTAACTTCGCGCTGGTCGCCTGGA
>CAWJDA010000017.1:0-68269 GCA_963841525.1 uncultured Solirubrobacterales bacterium
TCGGCTCGCGGTGGTCCTACGAGGAGCTCGGCTGGGGCGGCTACTGGGGCTGGGACCCTGTGGAGAACGCGGCGCTCATGCCCTGGCTCGTCGGCACGGGATTCCTGCACTCGGTGATGGTGCAGGAGAAGCGGGGCATGCTGAAGGTCTGGAACGTCAGCCTGATCTCGCTGACCTTCTGCCTCTGCCTGCTCGGGACGTTCCTGGTCCGCTCGGGGGTGCTGCAGTCGATCCATGCCTTCGGCGCCTCGACTGTAGGTGGTCCCCTGCTGGTCCTGATCGCGGCCGTGGCGATCGGCGCAACGGTGCTGATAGTCACCCGCCTCGGTGACCTCAAGCCCGAGCGGCGGATCGATTCGCTGCTCTCGCGCGAGTCGATCTTCCTCGTCAACAACGTGCTGCTGGTCGGGCTCGCGCTGGTGATCTTCTGGGGCACATTCTTCCCGCTGATCTCCGAGTTCTTCACCGGGGATCGACACTCGCTCGCCGCGCCCTGGTTCGACCGCTACGTAACGCCGATCGGTGTGCTGCTTGTGCTTTTCACCGGGATCGGGCCGCTCTTCGCCTGGGGGCGCCTCAGCGGCGGCGCGGCGCGGCGCCTGCTGCTCTGGCCGGGGATCGCGACGGTCGCGACGATCATCGCGCTGCTTGCGGTGAGCGACGCAGGGCAGCACCTCTGGGCGCTGTTCGTCTTCGCCTTCGCCGCCTTCAGTCTGGTCGCCCTCGCGGGAGAGTTCTGGCGGGCCGGGTCCACGCGCCACGCCCTCACCGGCGAGCCCTACCCGCGCGCCCTCGCCACGGCGGTGGGGCGCAACCGCCGCCGCTATGGCGGCTACGTCGTCCACGCCGGGATCGCGCTGACGCTGATCGGGATCGCCGCCTCCTCGAGCTTCCAGACCAAGAGCGATCTGCGGCTGCAGGTCGGCCAGTCCGCGGAGGTCGGGGACTACACCGTCCACTACGACAAGTTGACGACCGATCCCACCAACGAGCGGATCGCCTTCGCCGCCCGGCTGGACGTAACGCGCGACGGCAAGCACGTCGCCACCCTCGATCCGGCGCGGAACTACTACCCGACCCAGGACCCGACCGCCGGGGCGATTGGCCGCTACTTCATGGGCGACTCGACCAGCGAGGTGGGGTTGAAGACCGGGGCCGGGGGAGACCTCTGGACCGCTTTCCAGCCCGACCTCTCCTCCCTCAACCCGGCGATCGTGCGCGGCAACCGCCAGCTCGCGAACCTGCCGCCGAACGCCCAGGGCATCGCGATCCTGGCGCTCGCCAACCACTACGTCCAGGACCCGCCGCCCGCCACCTTCCGGGTGATCGTCAACCCGCTTGTCGGCTGGATCTGGATCGGCGCGCTGATCGCGGTTGCCGGAGCGGTGATGGCGGGCTGGCCCGCACTCGAGTCGCGCCGTCGGCTGGAGGCCGCCTACCGGGCCAGGCTGGGCCGGGAGCTGGGGACGGCCACCCCGCCCACCACAAGTAACTGGCCGCTGCTCCTCGGAGCGCCCTCGCACTGACGGCCCTAGCCTCACCACCCCATGCTGGAGTTCCTGCTCGCCGTCGCAATCGTCGTACTGGTCGCCTGGTTCGTGACCGCGCCTCTTCGCAACCGCCCGACGTCGGTGGACGATCCCGACCCAGCGGTGGCCGAGCTCGCGGACCTCGAGGCCCGCAAGGAGGCGAAGTACCGGCAGATCCGGGACGCCGAGGCCGACCGGGTGGCCGGCAAGCTGACCGAGGAGGACTTCAGGCGGCTCGACCGCGAGCTTCGTGGTGAAGCGGTGGCGATCCTGAAGCGGATCGATCGGCTTAGGGATCGCTGAGGTTGGAGGTGGAACTGGAGGAGCTACCCAACGCCCTGGTCGACGACGTCCACGATCTCTTCGGAGCCGAAACAGCTGATCCGGAAGCGCTTCGTCCGCTTGGGCTCGGTGCTGACCCTCATGCCGACCTGTTGGTCGTCGAGGAAGACATGGGGGATGGTCGCCGAGAAGCTCCCACCGGCCATCGTCGTCACGAATTGCGGGGCCAAGCCGTAAGGCCTGACTCTGATCTGCCGACCCACGGTGCACGCCTGCACGACCGTCCCCGGGCACTTCACCTTCTTGCCGTTCGACCACGCTGAGGTAAAGCAGCCCCTGATTCCGAGCCGGGCCGTGATCGTGGCCGACCCGGTGGGCGGCGGAGGCACGACTACCTCCGACGGGATCGCGAACTGCAGGGCTGCGATGATCTTCGTCTGCTTCGCCGCTGCGCCCGGCGCCATCGCGCCAATCACCGCCAGCATCGCGCAGCATGTGACCAGCGGCACCGCCACCCTCATCAGCATGCTGTCGATCCGGGCTGGAGGGATGGACGCATTCTAGTAAGAGGTTCATCAGACGCTCGATACGAACCCGGCCCCCAGGTCCTACACTGCCGCGCATGGCAACCGTGCTCAGCGTGGCCGAGGTCATCATGTCGGTGATCCTGATCTTCCTGGTGCTTCTGCACTCCGGCAAGGACGCCGGCCTCTCCGGTGCGTTCGGCATCGGCGGGGGCGGCAGCGCGTTCGGGGGCGGCTCGCTGGTGGAGCGGAACCTGACCCGGTGGACCATCTTCTTCGGCATCCTCTGGGCGCTGAACGCGATCGTCATCCTCAAGCTGTAGCGGTTGCAAGACCGCTCTCTATCGGAGCGGCGACTTGCCGCCGCGACTTGTGATTGCGGCCGCAGACAACCGCGACTGATGACGAAGTGGTCCCTCGTTGTCCTCGTTGCCCTGACGCTCGCCGGCTGCGGCGGCGGAGGCGGTGGGACGAACGCTCGTAACGACGGGCTGCCGCCGGCGGGCGGAGGGGGGACCCTCGGGTATGCGCTGCCGTCGCTGCCGGCGACCCTCGACCCGCTGGTCGCCCAGAGTCGCGCGACGCAGACGGTGACACGGCAGGTCTACGAGCCGCTGATCGAGCGGCTCGCGGGCCCTTACGTCCAGGCGGCGCCGCAGGCGGGCCTGGCGCTGAGCGCCCGGCCCTCGCGGGATCGCACCACGTGGACCGTCACCCTGCGCACCGACGTCCGCTTCCAGGACGGCATGCCGTTCAACGCGGCCGCGGTCGTCGCCAACTCGCTGCGCTGGCAGAGCAGCTCAGCGGGACGGCAGCTGCTGCCCCACCTGTTCGCGGTGGACGCGCCACGCCCCGACGAGGTCCGGTTCCTGCTCGACCGGCCGGTACCCGATCTGATCAGCCGCCTGTCGTCGCCCCGCCTCGGGATCGTTTCCCCGCTGGCGCTCGACCCGCCGAGCGGTCGCCGTGCCCGGTTCCTCTCGGCTGCGAGAGGCTCCGGCACCGGTGCGTTTCTCCTCGGCCCGCGCGGGCCTGGCCGCCTCACCCTCTCTCGCTTCGCCGGCTGGTGGGGGAGCACGCTCGGGCTGGGGCCGTCCCTGGACGGCGTCTCCTTCGTGCTCGCACCGCAGTCGGATCAGCGGCTGCGGCTGCTGAAGGAGGGAGCGGTTCAGGTGGCCGATCCGCTGGACGCACCCGGCCTCCGCGCCGCCGACGCCGATCCGCTCCTGGAGACGCGTCGGCGGACCGCTCACCGGAGTCGGCCTGGAGGGATCAGTCCGGGGGATCGACTCCGCGACTGTCATTCCCGTCCTCTCCGGCGTCTGGCTCACCCGGCTCACCGGGTAGGCAGAGCTCACAGAAGTCGCGGCGCTAGGAGCTGCAGTCGCCCTTCGCCAGCCCGGCGGCCCAGAGGATCCCGCCGAGCAGGTGACGGCGGAAGGCGGGCTCGGAGTACGAGTCGATGGTGTGCCCGCCGGCGGTGTACCAGGCTCGGCCGCCCTTGAAGGGATGGCACCACGCAATCGGGTGGTCGGCGCCCATCGTGCCGCCGAAGTAGGTGGACTCGTCGAGCGTCGCCAGGACGTGGACGGACCCGCGGGGGTTCGAGCGGAAGTCGTACCACTCGTCCGTTCGCTTCCAGCGGGCGGGGAGCTGACGGGTCGACGGGTGGGAGCGGTCGGGGATGTCGATCATCGCCGTCTGTGTCGCCGGGTGCGACTTGAAGTAGGCGCCGACCAGCCGGCCGTAGAAGCGCCAGTCGTACTCGGTGTCCGCTGCCGAGTGGACGCCGGCCCAGCCGCCGCCGTGGCGGATGTAGGAGCGGAAGGCGCGCTGCTGGCGGGGGGCGAGCACGTCGCCGGTGGTGTTGAGGAAGACGACGGCGTCGAATCGGCGAAGCCGCTTGGCTGTGAAGGCCTTGGCGTCCTGGGTCGCGGTGACCAAGAAGCCGTTCGATCGCCCGAGGCTTCTGATCGCCGCGATCCCGGCAGGGATCGAATCGTGCACGAATCCGGCAGTTTTGGAGAAGACGAGTACCCGAGCTTTCGACTTAGGATTCGCCTCGGGGTAGCTCGAGCAGGCGATCAACCCCGCCGCAGCGAGGCCCAGCAGGAGCGCCGAGGCGGTCGCGATCGTCCGTCTCGCCGAGATCCTCATGGCCCGATTGTGGCGGGCGTAACCTCGCAGCGCGAGGCGAGGACGTAACCGGTGATCGAGGGATTCGAGTACAGCCAGATCGAGGTGGGGTCGACGAGCTACCGGCCGGGTGTGGCCGGCATGGGTCCGCCGGTGCTGCTCCTCCATGGATTTCCCGAGACTCACTACTGCTGGCATCGGGTCGCGCCGGGCCTCGCCGATCAGAGCAGGGTTGTGGTCTGCGACCTAAAGGGCTATGGCGAGAGCCGGTCGGAGCCCGGCGGTGAGCTGGGGGAGGGCTACAGCAACCGGGAGCGGGCGGACGAGCTGGTCGAGCTGATGGGTCGGCTCGGACATGAGCGCTTCGCCGTCGTCGGGCACGATCGCGGCGGCCGGGTCGCGTACCGGATGGCGCTCGATCATCCTGACGCGGTCGAGCGACTAGGCGTGCTCAACATCGTGCCGACGGTCGATCAGTTCGAACGCATGGCCGAGGGAGCAGCGCTCGAGTACTGGCCTTGGTTCTTTCTCGCCCAGCCGTCGCCCTTCGCCGAGCGAGTGATCGCCGCGAGCGCCGAGTATGTCGTCCGCGACATCCTCGCCACTTGGACGGCGAGGCCCGACGCCATCTCCCCCGAGGCCGTCGACCGCTACGTCGAGGCCTGCACGCCGGAGACGATCCCGGGGATGTGCGCCGACTACCGCGCTTCGTTTCATCTGGACAGGCAGATGGACGCCAAGGACCGCAACGCCGGGCGTCGGATCGAGTGTCCGGTGCTCGTTCACTGGGGCGCCGATGAGGGCGCATTGTCGGACTCTCTGGATGTGTGGCGGCGCTGGGCCGACCGGGTAGAAGGCGAGCCGCTGCCTTCCGGGCACTTCATTCCGGAGGAGGCCCCGGACGAGCTGGCCGCCTCCCTGCGGGTTTTTCTCGGCAGCGGCTGACGTGAGGGAACCTGAATACGAAGGGACGGCCTTTCGGACGCCGTGTTGATCGCCGAAGACGCGGGCGATAGCTCCCGGCCGTACGATCGCGTCCCAATCACGAGGAGGTCGGGATGCTGCTGGTGGTCGGTCGGGTGAGATGCGATGCGGAGAAGCGCGAGCAGCTCGTCTCACTGCTACGTCGGATGCAGGACGACTCGCGCCGTGAAGAAGGGTGTCTGCGGTACGGCTTCTTCGCCGCGGTCGAGGATCCGTTGAGCTTCATCGCGGTCGAGGAATGGGAGGACCGCGATGCACTCGACCGTCATTTCGCCGAGCCACATCTGCACGACTTCGCCGCGAAGCTCTTGGAGCTCGTCTCCGAACGCCCCGAGGTGGCGATCCACGAGGTCGCCGGCACGAGCGCGTTCCCGGGCCAGGCGCCCTGAGAACGCGGAGAACCGGGGCGACGCGCCCGGTTCTCGTCATGCGGCTGAGAGGAGTCGAACCTCCACGGCCCGTTAGGGCCACAAGGCCCTCAACCTTGCGCGTCTACCAGTTCCGCCACAGCCGCGAGGGTCGCCGATGATAGTGGCAGCGCCATGCAGGTCAGGTTGCGCGGTCGGGGGAGAAGGTTCGTCTCAGAACGCTCCTTGCAACCGTCCGCGGGGGGCGCTACTCTCCGAACATGTGTTCGCCCACCCCAAGCAGCGCCGCCCGTCGAGCGCGGCTGAACGAGGAGGAATAAGTGGACCTCGTCAAGGACCTGACGAAGCGCCAGAAGGAGATCTTCGACTACATCGGCACCTACCTGAGCAAGCACGGGTACCCGCCGACGGTCCGCGAGATCGGCAAGGCGGTCGGGCTGCACTCCTCCTCGACGGTGCATGCGCACCTCTCCAAGCTCGAGAGCCTCGGCGTGGTGAAGCGGGATCCCTCAAAGCCGCGTGCGCTCGAGGTGATGGTCCAGCGGGCCAAGAAGGCCGTTCGGCCCGCCGGACTGCCGCTGGTCGGGCAGGTCGCTGCCGGGACGCCGATCCTGGCCGAGGAGAACATCGAGGACTACCTCGAGGTGCCGGATGTGGTCGGCGGGGAGGACGGGGACTACATCCTCCGGGTGCGCGGGGAGAGCATGAAGGACGCCGGAATCCTGGAGGGGGACTTCGTCGTGGTGCGCCCCACGGAGCGCGCCCGCGACGGCGAGATCGTGGTCGCTCTGGTCGGGGAGGACGAGGCGACCGTCAAGCGCTTCTTCCGTGAGAAGGATCGGATCCGGCTCCAGCCGGAGAACAAGAGCATGAAGCCGATTCGCAGCCGCGACGTGCGCCTGCTCGGGCGCGTCGTGGGGGTGTTCCGGAGGGTCTCGTGACCACTCTCGCGGTCGAAGAAGAGACGCGCCCGTTCATGCCGTCCGAGGTGACGCTTGAAGATCAGATCCTCGGCGCCTGGGAGGCCCTGACGGCTCGCGGCCGGGCCAAGTGCCCCGTATGTCATGGAGAGCTGGAGACCTCAGGTTGCAAGACCTGCGGGTCCCAGCTCGCCTGACGCGCCCCCTCCAACGACCGCGAAAACCAAGCAGCACTAGGACGCAGCCCGATCGGCGAAGCGAGCGCACCAGTCACGTGCGTGAGCGAGGCGATCGGGCAAGGACGACGTGATGCGCCGGTTTGCAGCGGTCGCGACAAAGGTGACTATCCTCGGGGTGCGAGCTAGGCAGTCGCGGAGACAACGAAAGGAGTCTTCGAGGAAAGTCCGGACACCACAGGGCACGGCGGTGGGTAACACCCACCCGGGGAAACCCGCGGGAAAGTGCAACAGAGAGCAGACCGCCGATGGCGCGGCCACACGTGAGTCGCGCACAGGCAAGGGTGAAACGGTGCGGTAAGAGCGCACCGGCGCCGCGGTGACGTTGGCGCGCATGGCAAACCCCGCCCGGTGCAAGGCCAAGCAGGATCGTCGACCCAGCCCGGCGAGGTCCAGGTGGGCCGCACAGATGGATGGCTGCCCAAGACAGAATCCGGCTTACAGGCTCGCTACGGAGGAGGCCCCGCAAGGGGCCTCCTCTATTTCACGGGACCGTCCTGAGTTGTGGTCGTCACACAACCATTAGGCAGGACAGTCGTGAATCGTGGAGATCTGTGGTCGCCAGACGACCACTAAGCGGCACAGTCGACCGGCTGGCGGAAGATGGTCGTCTCGCAGGCCTCGGGCCACTCGTCCTTGACGCCGACGAACTTGCGGAAGTGCCAGCCCGACAGCAGCTCGAACGCCTCCGCATAGCCGGGGCGATCGGAGTCGTCCAGGAGCAGATAGCCGCCGGGTCGCACCTTCTTCGTTGCCGGTTTCAGCGCATCGATCCGCGTGACTTCTGGCGCCTCCAGGAAGTCGACGACGATCAGGTCGAACGATGAATCCGGCAGGGTCGCGATGGCTTCGGGCAGCGCTTCGACCGCGCCGGCCCTCAGGTCCACGTTCTTCATCCCCAGCTCCCGCAGGCGGTTCCGCGTCTGTACGGCCCAGAACCCGTTGTCCTCGAAGGAGAGTACCCAGCCTGCGCGCCGCGCGAGCCACGGCGTCGAGCGGCCGGCCCCGAGCTCGAGCACCGACCAGTCCGCTCGGATCCGCCGTCTCAGGAAGTTGGTTGCGGCGGGCACGATCCAGGGCCGCTCGGGCGTGCGATTGCTTCTCGCCCGGTACCAAGCCGCGGGGTAGTGGAGCCAGCCGGAGAGGCCCATCGGGCCCCGCGCCGTGTGAAAGCGACTGGCTCTGGTGCCCGGGTCGTGCGGTCCCCTCAGTGGGACTTCGGAGGCCATTTGCCCCCCTCGACCTTCTTCTTGAAGGCCCGCTGCCGTCGGACCGCATCGCGCATCAGGAGGGGGGTCAGCCGGAGTGAAAGCTGGGGGTGCCGATCGAAGAACCGCGCGAACTGCCCGCGCCAGCGAGGAATCGCGAGCACGGGCTTCGGCCGCTCGAGCAGGCCCTCGACGTGCTCGGCGACCTGCTCGGGCATCATCATCACCCCGGAGAAGGAGAGGGCGTCGTTGGGGTCGTCGAGCTTGTCGGCGATCATCGGGGTCCAGACCCCGTCCGGGCAGACGCAGGAGATGTGGATCCCGTCGAGGCCCGTCCGGCGCAAATCAGCGGCGATGCCGAGGCTGAATGCGATCGCCGCGTGTTTGCTCGCCGAGTACCCGACGATCCCGGTGGCCGCCGCCAGTCCGGCAAGGGAGATCAGGTTGATGATGTGCCCGCGCCGAGCCGGTCGCATCCGCTCGATCGCCGCCAGGGTCCCATTCATGGTCCCGACGGCGTTCACCTCGAGCATCCGCCGATGCAGATCCATGTCCTGTTCGAAGGCGAGGCCCGTGTGGAGGATCCCCGCGTTGTTGACCCAGACGTCCAACGAGCCCGATCGCTCGACCACCTGCGAGGCGGCGGATCGGCAGGCTTCGGTGTCGGTCACGTCGAGGGGGAGGGCCAAGGCGCGCTCGCCGAGCTGTTCGGCGGCAGCGACGGTCGTCTCCTCGTTGACATCGGTGACCGCCACCTCGTAGCCGCGGCCGATGAGCCGGCGGGCGATCTCGAGCCCCATCCCGCGACCCGCTCCGGTGACCAGCGCCGATGGCATCGGCCGGAGGATATGGAGAAGGGAGCCGGCCCGATTGTGGGCGATTCCTTTCGCGGCGAAGGTTCGGGGCTGAACGTCCGACTCGTGAGTAGTGACGGTCAGCGATGAGACCTCTGCTAGCCTGCGCCGCGCACTTCCGCTGAGTCTCCAGCCACTCGGAAAAGGTTGGAGAGCGGGGGACCCATCAGTTGGGGCGAGTCGCGGCCAACGAGCCGTGTAGCGCGATCTTTCAGCGCGAGCCCGTCAGCTAACCCCGTAAGCAACGAAAGAGGAAGGTTTGACGAGCAAGCGAACAATTCGTGCGATTGCTGGACTCGCCTGCGGCGCCACACTGTTGGTCGCCGCCCCGGTCGCGAGCGCGCAGACCGGCGGCGTGCCGGGTGGCACCGAGCCCACCCCGCCGACGGCTCAACCCAGCTCCGCCCCGGGCAGCTGGACCACCTTCAAGGCGGCCACCTGGTACGGCCCGGGCTTTTGGGGTCGCTCGACTGCTTGCGGGACGATCCTGACGCCGATGACGCTGGGCGTCGCCCATCGGAAGCTCCCCTGTGGCACCGAGGTGACCTTCGAGTACGCCGGACGCAGCGTGACAGCGGCGGTCATCGACCGCGGGCCCTTCCACAAGGGCTACGCCTGGGACATGACCAAGAAGGTCGCCAAGCGGCTGGGTTTCCTGGCCGCAGGCGCGGGTCCGGTCCAGGCGATCGTTACGCCGCCACCGTCGTAGGCCCCGAGTCCCTCGCTGGCTAAGCAGCAGCTTCCCGGTGAACAGCCGGGTCGCCCTCCTGCGGCAGCGCCGCGACGGAGGCGAACAGGCTCTCGAACTCGGCGAGGGCTGTCTCGGCCACCGCGTCGAGGATCTCCTCGTCGCTCCAGCCGGCCTCCCGGGCCTCCTCGACCAGATGGTGTGGGGGGCGCTGGGTGGGGTCGAGCGTCTCGCGGATCAGGGCGAGCAGCGCAGCCTCCTTCTCGTCCGAGGAGGTGAAGTTGCGTGCCCTGGCGACCTCGTCGAGGCCAAGCCCGGCGACTCGTGCGGTGCGGGCGTACTGGGTCAGGGTGTATGGGTCATGGCGCCATTCCGCCACAGCCAGCCCGATCCGCTCGCGGGTCGCCCGCGGCAGCTTGCTCGAGCGAAGCTCGGTGCGAAACGCGTGTAGCCGCGCAGCGCGGCCGGTGACTCCGCCAGGACGCCGAGGAACTTCGAGACGGCGCCGCCGGCGGTCTGGATGCTCTTGATCAGAGCAGCACTGCCGTCCGGCGCGGTGAGCTCGTCGTGGATGTGGAAGCGGCTTACGTCTGTCTTGACTGTCATCTCTCTCGATACCGCCGTTTCACAAGGGCTTTACTTTACTTTTAGCCGGTTACTTACGCCAGGTAAGTGTACAAGCATATCGTCGTTTCTGTCTGCTCATACGACGGCCGGCGGCCCGCGGATGTGAGACGGCGATAAGTTTCCGCTTCATGGCCGAGGGCACCACCACCGCGAAGGACGCGCAGGCGTTCTGCGAGCAGAACGACGTTCGCTTCGTCCGGCTTTGGTTCACCGACCTGCTCGGCCAGCTGAAGAGCTTCTCGATCAACGCGGCGGAGCTCGAAGACGCCTTCGAGGGCGGCATGGGCTTCGACGGGTCCTCGATCAGCGGGTTCAACCCGATCGAGGAGTCGGACATGATCGCCATGCCGGATCCCACCAGCATCCAGCTGATCCCGTGGCGCGAGGAGGAGACCAACCGCACGGCGCGCATGTTCTGCGACATCCAGGTCCCCGGCGGCGATCCCTACGAGGGAGACCCTCGCTGGATCATGCGCCGCGCGATCGATCGGGCCAAGAAGCTGGGCTTCGACGACTACAACGTCGGGCCTGAGCTCGAGTATTTCTACTTCCGCTCCGAGAACCCGGAGTCGGGCACCCCCGAGATCCTCGATGAGGGCGGTTACTTCGACCTGACCACGCTCGACGCGGGCTCGGACCTGCGCCGCGAGACGATTCTCGCGCTCGAGCAGCTGGGAATCCACGTCGAGTACGCGCACCATGAGGTCGGCCCCTCCCAGCACGAGGTCGACATGCGCTACAAGGACGCGCTCGCGATGGCCGACGACTGCATGACCTACCGTATTACGGTGAAGGAGTACGCGATGAAGTACGGGTGGTATGCGACCTTCATGCCGAAGCCGCTGCAGGGCGAGAACGGCTCCGGCATGCACGTCCACCAGTCGCTCTCGAAGGACGGCAAGAACGCGTTCTTCGATCCCGATGACCAGTACTTCCTCTCGGACGTCGCCAAGGCATTCATCGCCGGCCAGCTCAAGCACGCGCGCGAGATCTCTCCGCTCTTCGCCCAGTGGGTGAACTCCTACAAGCGGCTGGTCCCCGGCTACGAGGCGCCGGTCTATCTGTCCTGGTCGCGCCGCAACCGCTCAGCGTTGATCAGGGTGCCCCTCTACCACCCAGGCAAGGAGCAGGCGACCCGAGCCGAGCTGCGCTGCCCCGATCCCGCCTGCAATCCGTACCTCTGCTTCGCGGGCATGCTGCACGCCGGGCTCGAGGGCATCGAGCACGGCTACGAGCTGCCCGAGCCGATGGAGCAGAATCTCTATCACCTCACCCCGGAGGAGCGCCACCGGCGCGGCATCGAGGAGCTTCCCGAGACGCTGGGCGAGGCGATCGAGCTCGCGGCGGAGTCCGAGCTCGTCCTGCGCATCCTCGGCGAGCATGCGTTCAACCGCTTCGTCGAGATCAAGCGCTCGGAGTGGGAGGACTACCGCGTGCAGGTGACGCCGTTCGAGATCGAGCGGTTCCTGCCGATCCTGTGAGGTATCGGCGGGCGGGTCCTGTCGCCGAATTTCATCGACACGCGCAGGAGCGCGTGTCGAGGGTGAAATTCGGCGCCACCCGCCCGAGAGACCTCAGAGGAGCTCGGCCAGCTCGTCAGCGGTCGTGACCGGGGCCTTGCAGGCGAAGTGCTCGCAGACGTAGGCCGTCGGCTTCGCCTCGACGGCGCTGCGCTCTTGCAGCAACTCGGGACGCTCGGTTCCCTCGGGACCGCCGGCGAGGACGACGTGCGGGCGATGCGCCGAGCGGACCACGTTCGCCAGCTCGGTCAGACTCGCCGAGCCGCCGGAGCCGTTGCGGGGCGCGACCAGGGCGACTTCCCGGACGGGGGAGAGGTGAAAGTCGACCGCCTGGAGCAGGTGGCCGAAGGCGTCGGGGTGCTGCACGGCCGCCGGCACGAACAGCCGGATGGTGCCGATGGCGCGCTCCTCGTACTCATGGTTTCCGGTCAGGGTCGCGAGCCGCAGCAGGCCGTAGGCCGCCGAGGAGCTTCCTGAGGGGATGGGGTGGTCGCCTACGTCCTTGCGGCGAGCGATCAGCTCCTCGTGGTCGTCGGAGGTGGTGAAGAAACCGCCGTTTTCGTCGTCGCCGAAGCGCTCGATCATCGCGTCTGCGGTCTCGCGAGCCGCGTCGAACCAGCGCACCTCGAGAGTCGCCTCGTAGAGCCGCAGCAGCGCTTCGACCACGTAGGCGTGATCCTCGAGGTAGGCGTTGAGCCGCGCCTTGCCGGCCTTCCAGGTACGGAGCAGGTGCCCGTTCTCATCCCGCATCGACTCCCAGATGAACCGCGCGCAGGCCGAAGCGGCGTCGAGATAGTCCTGGCGCCCGAGCGCCGCTCCGGCGTCAGCGAGCACGGCGATCATCAGCGCGTTCCACGAGCAGATCCGCTTGTCGTCCAGGCCGGGGCGTACGCGGCGGTCCCGCCAGGCGTAGAGGGCGGTGCGGGCGTCGGCGAGCTCGGTCGGCTGCTGGGCGCTCGCGCCAAGCGGGACGTGGAGGATGTTCCTGCCCTCGAAGTTGCCCGCGGCGCTGACGCCCCAATGACCGAGGACGCGCTCGATGGCGTCTCCGGCGATGCCGGCTTCGCCGAGGGCTTCACGCATCTCGTCCTCATCCCAGACGTAGAAGCGACCCTCCTCTCCCTCCGAGTCGGCGTCCAGGGCGGAGTAGAAGCCGCCCTCGGGGCCGGACATCTCGCGCATCGCCCAGTCGAGGGTCTCGATGCAGACCCGCATCCAGCGCTCCTCGCCCATGACCTGCCAGCCGTGCAAGTAGACGCGAGCCAGCAGCGCGTTGTCGTAGAGCATCTTCTCGAAGTGGGGGACGAGCCAGCTCGCGTCGGTCGAGTAGCGGGCGAACCCGCCGCCGAGCTGGTCGTAGATCCCGCCGTTCATCATCTTGTCCAGGGTCAGCGCGACCGGCTCGGTCTGGCCACGGTCGAGCAGGAACTCGAGCGCGCTTGCGGGCGGGAACTTGGGCGCGCCGCCGAAGCCGCCGTTGGCCCGGTCGAGGCCGGTCTGGAAGGCACTGACCGCTCCGTCGAGGAGGGATTGGTCGATTGGCTGCTCCGACTGGGGGACCCGGGTGGTCATCGCGAGCGACTCCCTGATCCGTGCCGATGCCTCCCGAAGCTCCTCGCGCTGGGTCTGGTACGCCCCTGCGGTCGCCTCCATCACCTGCCTGAAGCTCGGCAGGCCGTGACGCGGCTCCGGCGGAAAGTAGGTGCCGCCGTAGAACGGGACGGCCTCCGAGTCGAGGAACACCGTCAGGGGCCAGCCACCCTGGCCGGTCATCCCCTGGACCGCTTCCATGTAGATGTCGTCGACGTCGGGGCGCTCCTCGCGGTCGACCTTGATCGGCACGAAGTGCTCGTTCATGTAGGCAGCGGTCTCGGGGACCTCGAAGGACTCGCGCTCCATCACGTGGCACCAGTGGCAGGCCGAATACCCGATCGAGAGGAGAATCGGTTTGTCCTCCTTCGCGGCCTGGCCGAGCGCCTCCGGTCCCCACGGCCGCCAGTCGACCGGGTTGTCCTTGTGCTGGAGGAGGTAGGGACTGGTTTCGTCGGCGAGACGATTGGCCATCTCAATCAGGCTACTCGCGGCCGGTGGTTTGACATCGCCGCCCGCGAAGTAAATGATGCGGCTCAGTCAACGGCGACCACAAATCCCGCCGCCGAATAGACGGAGGCGCCTAATGAAGGACCTGACGGTGATCATGGAGGACCGGCCCGGAAAGCTGGCTGAGCTGGGTGAGGCGACCGGCAGGGCCGGCGTGAACATCGAGGGCCTCTGCGCGATGGTCGGGGACGGCAAAGGCTTCATCCACCTGCTGGTACAGGACGAAGCGGCCGCGAAGTCGGCGCTCGAGGATGCCGGCATCGAGGTGGCCGACGAGCGAGAGGCAGTCATCGTCGACCTGCACGACAAGCCCGGCGCCATGGGAGAGATCGCAAGGGACCTGGCCGAAGCGGGCGTCAGCATCGACGTCGCGTACACGATCTTCAGTGGCGTCCGGCTCGTGATCGTCACCGAGGACGTCGAAGCGGCGCGCGGCGCGCTCGAGCTGAACGGCGCGTCGGCCTAGGAGCCGCTGACGTCCGACGCGAAGGCCTCGAAGGCCGCCACGTAGCGGTCGATGTGCTCGTCCTCATGGGCGATCGAGAGGGTCCACTCCTCCTCGACGCCGGGGGTCATGAATATGCCGTGATTCATGTGGTAGAGCCAGGCGAGGGTGGAGAGGTCGCCATCCACCTTGGTGAGGTAGTCGCGGTACTCGTAGATCGGCTCGGGGGAGAAGATCACGCAGCCCTTCGCTCCCAGGCCCTGGGTGTAGGCCGGGATGTCGTAGCGGTCGATGATCTCCTGGCAGCGCGCCTTGAGCGACTCGTTGGTCGTTTCGAGCTTCTCGTAGGCATCCGGCGTGAGGACCTCGGTGAGTGTGGCCTCGGCCGCTGCCATCACCAGCGGGTTGCCGTTGAAGGTCCCGATCTGGTGCACCTTGTCGGAGGCGACCAGCTCTCCGAGCTCCGCGGTCATCCCGATCGCCCCGCCCGGGTAGCCGCCGCAGATCGCCTTGGCGAGGCAGATCATGTCCGGCTCGACGCCGAAGCGCCCGGTGGCGCCGCCGTAGGAGATCGTGGCGCCGGTCTTGACCTCATCGAAGATCAGCTTGACGCCATGCTCGGTGCAGAGCTCGCGGACCCGCTCGAGGTAACCGTCCTTCGGCGGAATGATGTTGATGTTCATCATCGCCGGCTCCATGATCAGCCCGGCTACCTCCCCGTCGTGTTTTTGGAGGAGGGCCTCGAGGATGTCGGGGTCGTTGAAGGGGACGGGCCGGGTCAGCTCGACGACCGCCTGCGGATAGCCGCTGCCGAAGGGGACCGGCGTCGGCTCCTCGCGCGGCCCGAGCTCGTCGAGCTCGGGGTAGCAGGAGACCATCACCGCGTCGTGATGGCCGTCGTAGGAACCCTCGATCTTGATGATCAGGTCGCGTTCGGTGGCCCCGCGGGCCAGGTGGACGGCGGACATCGTCGACTCGGTGCCCGAGTTGGAGAAGCGCCACTGCGGCAGTCCGAAGCGCTCGACCAGGTTCCCCGCCGAGACGATCGAGCCATTGGTGGGGGCGGCGAAGTGGGTTCCCTCGTCGACGCGTGCCTTGACCGCCTTCCCGATCACCGGGTTCGCATGCCCGACGCACATCACGCCGAAGCCGTTGTGGAAATCGACGTACTCCGAGCCGTCGACATCCCAGACCAGCGCGCCCTTGCCGCGGTCGATGTAGACGGGCCAGGGGTCGTTGAGCTGAAAGGAGGACGGGACGCCGCCGGGCATCACCTTGCGCGCGCGGTCGAAGTACTCCGCCGAGGTGGGCGTATGCTCGCGGAACCGAGCCATCTGCTCTTCGGTGAGCTTGTTGATCAGCTTCCGGTCGATCGCGGCCGCGGCCGCCGTGTCCCTCCTGGCCATCGGCTCAGACTATCTCCGGAATGGGTTCGCCCGCCTCCCGGGACATGGCGAGCGAGAAGGCGGCGCAGGTCAGGGCCGCTGCCGCCGCCACGTAGAAGGCGGCGCTGTAGCCGGCGACCGCCGCGGCGCCTCCGACCAGCGGCGAGCCGACCAGCATGCCGAGGTCGAAGCTCGCGGTGAAGGTGCCCATGGCCACTCCGCGGCGCTCGGGACCGACCCGGTTGATGGCGACCAGGGAGAGCGACGGGAAGAGGAGTGAGAAGGCCGCCCCCATGGCGATCGCGCCGACGATCACGACGGCCAGGTCCTGGGCGGCGCCGAGCAGGATCAGCCCGGCGGTCTCGATCAGCGCCGCGCCCACGGCGCAGCGCGCCGCGCCGATGCGGTCGGGAAGGCCCCCGGCCACGAGCCGCGTCGCGACCACGGTCGCGGCGAAGACGCTGAAGACGGCTGGGCCGTGCCCGATCCCGCGCTGGTCCAGGCTGAGGACGATGAACGCGGAGACGGCCGCGAACCCGACGACGCTGAGTGCGAAGGTCCCTCCTGGCCCGAGCGCCTCGCGGGAGATGAAGGGCCCGCGGTCGACATCCTGCCGCGCCGCATAGGTCTCCGGCAGACGGGAGGCGATTACGGCGCCGAGCAGCGGAGCCCCGGCGGCGAAGGCCCAGACGAGGTCGAAGCCGCCCGCATGCTGGAGCAGAACCCCGATCGGCGGCCCGAGGGTGAGGCCGGTCCAGATCGCGAGGCCGTAGAGGCCGATCATCCGGCCCCGCTGCTCCTCCGGGGCCATGTCGACATTCCAGGCCGAGCCGGCGGTGAAGACGGTCCCCTCACCGGCCCCGAGGAAGAAGCGCGCGACGATCAGCCCCGGGATCCCGGCCGGCACGAAGTAGAGACAACCCGCGATCGCAGCGAGCAGTGCGCCGACGATCACCGTCGGTTTGCGCCCGCGGCGGTCGGCCATGTTGCCCGCGATCGGGCGGCAGACGATCCCCGTGAAGGCGAAGGCGCCGCTGACGATTCCCACCTCGAGGTCCGAGCCGTCGAGGTGGTCCTTGACGTAGTGGGGGAGGACGGCGAGCGTCGCGCCCACCGCCAGCAATCCGAGGTTGGTGACGATGAAGATCCCGGCGAAGCTGGCGAGAGGGTGCTCCGTAGGCGAAGCCGAGGAGTAGCCCGTTTCGCGAAGCCGCCTCATAGTTCGTCTCGGAGCTGCGCCCGCCGGATCTTGCCGCTCGGCGTCTTGGGCAACTCGTCGGCGAACTCCACGATGCGGGGGTACTTGTAGGGGGCGGTGACTCCCTTCACATGCTCCTGCAGCTCCCGGGCAAGCTGATCAGAAGGCTCGCCGTTCGCCAGCACGACGACCGCGCGGACCACCGCGCCGCGCTCGTCGTCCGGCGCCGGGACGGCGGCGGCCTCTGCCACGGCCGGATGTGAGACCAGCGCGGACTCGACCTCGAACGGCCCGACCCGGTAGCCGGCGGTGATGATGAGGTCGTCGTCGCGGCCCTCGAACCAGAGGTATCCGTCCTCGTCCTGGTGGACGTGGTCGCCCGTCGCCCACCATTCGCCCTCGAATGCGGGCTCTCCCACGTAGTGACTGAAGAAGGTGGGAACGGTGTCCGGGCGCAGCTGGAGCTCGCCGTCGAGCACGCGCGCCTCGATGCCGGGCAGGGGCCGGCCCATCGACCCGTCGCGGGCGGGGTCGTCCTCGCCCGGTCGCATCCCGGTGACCGGACCGGTCTCGGTCTGCCCGTAGCCATCGCCGATGCCCCTGCCCATCCTCTCCCGGAAAAGCCGGATCACCTCTGCGTTGAGTGGCTCTCCGGCGGAGATCATCCGGCGCAGCGAGAGGATCGGGCGCAGCTCGGCGCGCTTGGCCAGGATCCGGTACTCGGTGGGCGCCTGGCAGAGGACGTTGACGCCCTCGCGCTCGACCACGTCCAGGCGCTCGGCGGGGTCGAAGCGCGCGTCGTGGACCAGTGCGGCGGCCCCCGCGAGCCAGGGCGCGATGAAAACGTTTCGGGTGGACTTCGACCAGCCCGGTGCGGCGGTGCACCAGGCCAAATCGCCCTCGCGCGCCCCGACCCAGTGCTCTGCCTGCAGGCGCTGGCCCAGCAGGTAGCGCTGTGGATAGACGACCCCCTTCGGGTCGCCACTGGTCCCGGAGGTGAAGATGATCACCGCGGGGTCCTCGGGGTCCAGATCGGCGACGGTGGCGGGGGTCTCCTGCGGCTCGTCCTCGTCGAGGATCTCGGCGACCTCGTTGAGATTCATCGCAGGCACGCCGTCGGGTAGCTCGGCAAGGAGCTCCTGCTGGCCGACGCAGAGCTTCGGCTGCGCAGCCCGCACTCTCACCTCGAGGTCCTTGCGGCGGAGCTGGGGGTTGCAGGGCATGACGACGGCCCCCATGCGAAAGCAGGCGAGCATGGTCAGCACCCACTCGATCCGGCTCCCGATCAGGGTCATCACGGCGTCGCCGCGATCGACACCGCGAGCCGCCATCGCGCCCGAGAGCCCGGCGCTCCGGGCGATCAGCTCGCCGAAGTGCCAGTCATGGCGCAGGCCCTCTGAGTCGATCGCGACGATCCCAAGCCGCGAGGCCTTGGAGCGCTCCATGACGTCCTCGATGAAGTTCATCGGGTTAGTCTGGCGCAGCGGTTGTCGGCTTCGCCGCCAGATCGCGGCCACAAGCGGCCGCTAGCGCCGCAGCTCGGTGCCGTCGTAGAGCTTCTTGACGACGACGCCGCCCGGCGGGGCAGCCTCGACGCAGAGGTTGCAGAGGACACACTCGTCGAGGTTCTCGCGGACGATCGCGACCTTTCCGTCGTCGTCGGCGAAGATGTCGACGGGGCAGACCTCCTCCAGCTTGGCCGCCATCTCGGCGTCGTCGCGGATCTTGTCCGAGACCTCGACGTCGATGAAGATTCCCTGCAAATCCTGGGTTTCAGCCATCAGACCTTCGCCCCGAGGGTGTTCTTGACCGCCCCGGGGATCTCGTCGATCCGCTCGACGACCGGAATGCCGGCGGCCTCGAGACGGGCGATCTTCTGGGTGGCGGAGTCCTCGGCCCCCTCGACGATCGTGCCGGCGTGGCCGAAGCTCATGCCCTTCATCTCCTCGTCGTCCATGAACCTGCCCGCCATGAAGGCGACGATCGGGAGCCTGGAGTCGTTCTGCTCCCGCCAGTCCACCAGCTCGGCTTCCATTCGGCCGCCCGGCTCCGTGTAGATCACGATCGCCTCCGTCTGCTCGTCCTCCTCGAACAGGGGCATGAGCTCGGCATAGGTGGAGCCGATGATTGCATCGCCGCCGATCGAGACCGCGGTGGAGACGCCGAGGCCGGCGGCGGTCAGCGTCGAGGAGATCTCGGTGGTCATTCCGCCCGAGCGCGACATGACGCCGATGGACCCTGGCTCGTAGGCCTTGGCGGCGTCCTTGGCCGGGCCGCCGATGCCGCCCATCTTGGCGACACCCGGGGCGATGATGCCAAGGCAGTTGGGGCCGATGATGCGCGCGCCGCGCAGGTTGGACAGCTCGACCATCTGTGCGACGTCACGGCGCGGGATGCGCTCGGTGACGACGACGATCAGCTTGATCCCGTTCTCGATCGCCTCGAAGACGGCGTCCTTGGTGAAGGCGGGAGGGACGGTGACGACTGAGCCGTCGATCGGACCACCGTGGCCGGCGACAGCCTGCTCGACGGTGTCGAAGACCGGAACCCCGTGTACCTCGCGACCCTTGCGCCCCGGCGTGACACCGCCGACAACTTTGGAGCCGTAGTCCAGGCACTCCCTGGTCAGGTTGACCGCCTCCCGGCCGGTGATCCCCTGGACGATGAAGGTGAAGTTCTCGGTCAGCAGAATGCTCACGCCGAGGCCCCCTGAACCCTCTCGACCGCCTCTCCGGCTGCCTCCCACATCGAGGTGGAGCGGTCGCGGAACTCGACGCCGTAGCGGTCGAGGATCTTCGCGCCCTCCTCCTCCCAGGCGCCGGGGATGCGGAAGACGGTGATCGTCTCGGCCGGGTCCCTGCCGAGCTCGAGGCAGGCCTTGATCACGCCGCGGGCGACAATGTCCACCCGCGTGTTGGAGACGATCGACATCATCACCGCGATCTTCTCGACGCCGTCCTTCTTCAGGACCTCCTTGGCGAGGCCGCAGGACTTGGCGACGGAGGGGTTGCCGCCGATCTCGGCGTAGTTGGCCGGCTTCCCGCCCTGGCTGCGAACCGCGTCGGTGAGGGTGAGCGAGCCGCCGCCCGCGCCGATCACGAGGCCGAGATTGCCGGTGAAGCCGTGGTCCTTCCCCTGGATCACGCCGCGGTGGTCGGCCTCGTCGATCGCCTTCACGTTGCGCTCGAACTCGGAGGGCTCGTAGAGCTCGCGCGGCTCCTCGAGCTCGACGCCGATCTCCTTCAGCATCTTCTGATGTCGTCCGACGGCTTCGTCCTCCATCTCCATGTGCGCATCGAGGGCGACGAATGAGCCGTCGGAGAGCCGGGCGAGGGGGTTGATCTCGGCCAGCGTCATGTCGTAGTCGCGCTGCAGCTGCGCGAGGCGGGCCAGTACGGGGGTCGCGCGGGTGAGCTCGCGGCCGGTCAGGCCGCCCGCCGCGGCGACGACCTCCTTGGCGCGGAAGTCGGGAATGGGGTGGAGATTCGAGAGGTGGCTGCGGCCCACGTGCTCGGGATGCTTTTCCGCCACCTCCTCGATGTCGATACCGCCCATGTCCGAGAAGAGCATCATTGGCCTCTTGGCGCGGCCGTCCCAGAGCACCGCCGCGTAGTACTCCTGCTCGACCTCGGCCTTGGGGTCGACCAGGACGCCGACCGGCAGGTGCCCGTTGATCTCGAGCTCGAGGATGTCGGCGGCCTGTGCCTCTGCCTCCTCCGCGGTGTCGGCGAACTTGACACCGCCCGCCTTCATCCGCCCACCTGTCAGCACCTGGGACTTGATGACCGTCGGGCCGCCGATCCGCTCGGCGGCCTCGCGCGCCTCAGCGGCGTTCTTGCAGAAGCCGTACTCGGTGACCGGGATCCCCGCCCGCTCGACTATGCGGCGGCTCTCGAACTCGTAGAAGCGCATGAGCGGCGGGAAATCTAGAGGGTTGGCGAAGGGACGGCGTCGCCCTGGCTGCCGCTACGCCCGCTCCGTCGGTCAGCGCCTTGGCGGCGGAGGTGCCGGAGTCGCTCTCCGCTGCAGCGCGCTGGGGAATGGAGGGTCCCCGCTCTCGTTCAAGTCGCGTCGCGCAGCACGATCTCGATCCCATCGGCGAAACGACGTCCCGCCTCTTCCCACGAGTACTGTTCGGCTCTGGAGCGGGCGGCGAGGCCCATTTCGTGCCGAACGTCCGGGTCGGCCGCAAGGAGACGCAGGCGCTCCGCTATTGACTCTGGATCGCGGATGGGCACCACGTAGCCTTCCACCCCGTCGGTGATTACGTCGGTGCCGAAGGTGTGTTCGGAGAGCACCACGGGAAGCCCGCTTGCCATCGCCTCGAGGGCGGTCAATCCAAACCCCTCAGCCAGCGAGGGGAGAACATAGACATCCGCGTTCGCGTAGACAGCCGGCAGTTGACTGCGAGGCATGAACGGCACATGTTTGACCCGCGGGATCCGTGCCCAAGGATCGACCGACCCGATGGGGCGGCCGACCAGGAGGAGTTCGCTCCTCGGGATGCTCGCTCGGCTGAACGCCTCGATCAGATAGGAGATCCCCTTGCGTTGGGTGATCTGGCCCACGAAGACGATCCTGAAGATGTCGTCGACCGGCCTCTGCCGGGGACGGAACAGGTCCAGGTTCACCCCAAGCGGGCACACGATTATCTTCTCTTCCTCCACTCCTCGGTCGCAGAACGTGCTGCGCTCGAAGCTCGAGAGTACGAGTAGCCGGTGGGCGCGGCGGAGCTCCTCGTCGAGCCAATCCAGCCTCCGTTGGGAGCGGTCGTGTTCCTGCAGCGTGGGGGCATAGTCAGGGACCAGCTTCGCCTCTTCCTTCAGGAACGCGTCAAGGAAGCGATGGTGGGCGAGCGGGCAATCGAGGAAGCCGACAGCTTCCAGTCGTTGGGCCGAACGGAGCGTGCGCCGAGCGGCGCCCGCAACGGCAAGTACCGCTTCATCGCCAGCACGAAGACCTCGGCTCGCGCGCGCGTCGAAGAGGCTCATATAGGCCTCCTGCGCCCCCTGCAGTCTTCGCTTGGAGACCCGGCCCAGCGCTACTGTCGCGATGTTCGCAGCAGAGCCCACCCGCCGGACCGAATCAGCCGGTACGTAAGCTGGGATCGGTCGCCGGCGAAGCTCGTTGAGGATCGGCCCCCGGACACGAGCCGGAAGCCAACGCCTCAGCGCGAGCTCATGAGCGGGTGTCGTAGCGATCGGCGCGTAGTAACGGCTGAGCAGCTTTCTCTCGGCGAGTGCTGACGCGGCCGGTCCGATCTCGGGGGTGGAGCCCGGATTCATGACGACCACCCCGCCGCGAATGGCAGTCGCCGCGTCACCCCGCGACGCATCAATGGCGGCGAACCCTGGAGCCACGCTCAACCTTGGCGGGTCACGCAGGCGAGTACCGTCGGGGCGGTCTTACAGAAGCCGTACTCGGTCACCGGGATGCCCGCCCGCTCGACTATCCGCCGGCTCTCGAACTCGTAGAAGCGCATCGGGGCGGGAAATCTAGCGGCAGCCCGGCCGCCCCGCTGTGCGCGAGGGGCGAAGCCCTGGGCGGTTATGAGAGGTGGCCGCTTGCTGCCGCGATCTGATGGCGAAGCCGGTCGCGTCGCAACCGGCTAGGCCCGCTCGGCCTCGGGGATCGGGGCGCCGGCCTCGGCCTCGTCCGCCCGCTGCGGGCGGAGCAGGACGACCGCGGCGATCGCGCCGACCAGGCAGAAGACCGCGCCCACGCCGAACTGGAGCTGGAAACCGTCGGTCAGCGCCTTGGCGGCCGACGTCCCCGAGTCGATCTCCGCGTGAGTGTGGTTGGCGGCGAGGGTGCTGAGCACCGCGAGGCCGAGCGCCGCGCCGATGAAGCGCGAGGTGTTGAGGACGCCTGAGGCCAGTCCGCTGACTGCGCGGGGGACGCCCTGCACCGCGACGATCGTCGCGGGCACCAGCGCGAGCCCGAGGCCGAGCGCACCCAGCACGCCACCCGGCAACACGTTCGCCACGTAGCTGCCACCTGGATGAACGCTGGTGAGCAGGAACTCGCCGATGGTGGCCGAGAGCATCCCGGCGGCGAGCACCCAGCGGGCCCCGATCAGGCGGGCGAGACGCGGCGCCAGGGTGGCGCCGGTGCCGACGGCGGCGGTCATCGGCACGAATGCGATGCCGGTCTCGAGCGCGGTGTAGTGGAGCGTCCCCTGCATGTAGAGGGACTGGAAGAACCAGAAGCCGAAGATCGCGGCGTAGAGCAGGAAGATCACGAGGTTGGCGGCGCGCAGGTTGCGCAGCCGGAAAACGCTCAGCGGCATCAGCGGCACCCGCTGCGGGTGCCTGGTCAGGCTCTGCTCGTAGACGCCGAAGGCGATCAGCAGGGCGACGCCGGCACCCACGGGCCCGAGCACGCCGAGGGAGCCCCAGCCGAGCCTGTCGGTGGTGACGATCCCGTAGGTGAGGGCGACCATGCCGAGCGTCACCAGGATCGCGCCGGGGAGGTCGAAGTGGCGGTTCTCGACCTCGCTGCGCCCCTCGGGGATCAGGCGAGTGCTGAACAGGACGATGGCGACGCCGATCGGGATGTTGATGACGAAGATCGCGGGCCAGCTGAACGCCTCGGTGAGGATCCCGCCGAGCAGCACGCCGGAGGTGGCGCCGATTGCACCGACCGCGCCCCAGGCGCCGAGCGCCCGATTGCGTGGGGCACCCTCGTCGAAGGAGGTCGTGATGATCGCCAGGGTGGCGGGGGAGAGAATCGCCCCGCCGATGCCCTGGATGGCCCGGGCGCCGACCAGCGCCTCCGAGCTCGGAGCGATCGCGCAAAGGAGGGAGGCGCCGGAGAAGAGGAGGGTGCCGGTATAGAACATGCGCCTGCGGCCGAAGAGGTCGGCCGCACGCCCGCCGAGCAGGAGGAAGCCGGCGAAGGTGAGGGTGTAGGCATTGAGGACCCACTGCAGCCCGTTGGTCGAGAAGCCGAGCGCGTCCTTGATCGACGGCAGAGCGACGTTCACGATCGAGACGTCGAGGATCACCATGAACTGGCCCAAACAGACGACCAGCAGCAGCGCGTTTGAGTTGCGCCTCACCATTCCCCTCGCTGCGGTGACGGGGTTCACTTGCGAACGGCCTCCAGAATGTACGCCGCCTCGATGGCCGCAGCGCGCCGCGACGGGCTCGTCGGTCGCACGTCACTCTCGTGGTGGTGCTCGTCAGGGACGGCGCTTGTTTCGGTGTTTTGCGTCTCTGTCATGACGATTGCCTCCGCACCGTTTGATAGTACGATGATGATCGTACCAAAGAAAGTTCGATGACTGTCGTACGAGGTAAGCTCAGTCCTATGGAGCTCCACCACCCAGATAGAAACGAGATCGAGCTGGCGGCCGTGATGCACGCGCTCAGCGACCCGCACCGTCTGGAAATCGTGCGGCGCCTCGCCGAGGACACCGACCCGCGGCCCTGCGGCACTTTCGGGCTCAGCATCAGCAAGTCCACGATGACCCACCATTTCAGGACCCTTCGGGAGGCCGGCGTCATCGAGCAGGAGCGCCAGGGGACCACCAAGATGACCTGGCTGCGTCGCGAGGACCTCGACGCTCGCTTCCCGGGGCTGTTGGACGCGGTGCTGAGCGCCGCCAAGGTCCCGGCCTAGGCCCAGCCGACTCATTTGGCTCGTCTGCCCATTCGTCATCTCATCCCTACGACGAACCGGGCCGGGGGAGATCGACCGAAGGGCAGGACTTGCCTCCAATTCCCATAAAAAATGCGTCCCTTTTTCCGAAGGTCATCGTCGGCTACGAGGACAACGAGCGGGGGGAGGATGCGCTCGTCCTCGCCAAGCGGGTGGTCGAGAGGGACGGCGGGGAGCTCAACGTCGTCCAGGTCGAGAGGGGCTCGCCCGCCGAGACCTTCCAGGCGCTCGCCGAGAGAGGGGAGGCCGACCTCGTTGTGCTCGGCTCGACGCACCGGGGGCACGTCGGATCGGTGTCACCGGGCAGCGTCGCTGAGCACCTGCTCCAGGGCGCCCGCTGCCGGTTGGTGATCGCGCCCAAGGGCTACGGGCGGGAGGATCACTCCCAGGACCGCCTGCGGGTGGTCGGGGTCGGCTACGACGGGATGGCGGAGTCCCAGGCCGCCCTCGAGGAGGCCGCGAAACTGGCAAAGAAATTCGGCGGCGCAATGAAGGTGATCGGGGTGCTCGCCCCGATTCCGCCGAGGGGCGTCGCAGCCGCGGCGCAGGCGGAAGCCGAGGCCGGGCCGGACTTCGAGACCCGCCTCTATGACGCCGTTGCCCAGCTGCCCTCCGAGCTGCGTGCCCTGCCGGTGCTCGAGCGTGGGGATCCGGTCCAGAAGCTGCTCGAGGCGGCCGGGGTCGGCATCGACCTCCTGGTGCTCGGCTCGCGGGGCTTCGGCCCGGTGCTGCGCCTGTTGATCGGCAGCGTCTCGTCACGGGTGATACGAGGTGCGCCGTGTCCGGTCATGGTGGTGCCGCGTCCGGGTTAGGCTTGCTGCGGCAGGTGGGTATGAACCGTTGGCCCGAACAAACCCCCTATAAACCGATACGACGGCGTGGTGTGAAAGCATGCCGCGCCTCGCCGGGGAAGGGGGAATCAATCCATCGACCACCGATAAGGAGTTGAGCGCATCAGTGAGTGAGACGACCGCCGCAACTGAGGCACCGACCAAGCACGCCAAGCTCGTTTCGTGGGTGGAGGAGATCGCCGAGCTGACCCAGCCCGATTCGATCCACTGGTGCGACGGCTCTGCCGAGGAGTACGACGCCCTCGCCCAGCAGCTGGTCGAGGCCGGCACGTTCGAGAAGCTCTCCGACGCCAAGCGCCCCAACTCCTACCTGGCCCGCTCCAATCCGTCCGACGTCGCCCGCGTCGAGGATCGGACCTTCATCTGCTCGCAGCACGAGGAGGATGCCGGCCCGACCAACAACTGGCGCGAGCCCGCCGAGATGCGCGGCGTGCTCAACAAGCTCTTCGGCGGCTCGATGCGCGGCCGCACGATGTACGTGGTGCCCTTCTCGATGGGCCCCCTCGGCTCGCCGATCTCGCACATCGGCGTCCAGCTCACCGATTCGGCCTATGTCGCGACCTCGATGCGGATCATGACCCGGATGGGCGCCGACGCCCTCGAGGTCCTCGGCGAGGACGGGGAGTTCGTCCCATGCGTCCATTCGGTCGGGATGCCCCTCGCCGACGGGCAGGAGGACGTCGCCTGGCCCTGCAGCGACACGAAGTACATCGTCCACTATCCCGAGACGCGCGAGATCTGGTCCTTCGGCTCCGGCTACGGCGGCAACGCCCTGCTCGGCAAGAAGTGCTTCGCCCTGCGCATCGCCTCGGTGATGGCGCGCGACGAGGGTTGGCTCGCCGAGCACATGCTGATCCTCAAGCTGACCTCGCCGGAGGGCAAGGTGAAGTACGTCAGCGGCGCCTTCCCGTCGGCCTCGGGCAAGACCAACCTGGCCATGCTGATCCCGAAGCTCGAGGGCTGGACTGCCGAGACGGTCGGAGACGACATCGCCTGGATGAAGTTCGGCAAGGACGGACGGTTGTATGCCGTCAATCCCGAGGCGGGCTTCTTCGGGGTTGCGCCGAACACGAGCTACAAGACGAATCCGAACGCGATGGCCACGATCGAGAAGAACACCGTCTTCACCAACTGTGCCAAGACCGACGACGGCGATATCTGGTGGGAGGGGCATGACCGGCGAGCCGCCGGACCACGCGATCGACTGGAAGGGCAACGAGTGGGCGCCCGACTCCGAAGATCCGGCCGCCCACCCCAACGCCCGCTTCACGACCCCAGCCTCGCAGTGCCCCTGCATCGCGGAGGAGTGGGAGGACCCGGCCGGCGTTCCGATCGACGCCTTCCTCTTCGGCGGCCGCCGGGCGACGGTGGTCCCGCTGGTGACCGAGGCGTTCGACTGGGAGCACGGCGTCTTCCTCGGGGCGACGATGTCGGTCGAGAAGACCGCGGCCGCCGACGGCAAGGTCGGCGAGTTGCGCTTCGACCCGATGGCGATGCTGCCGTTCTGCGGCTACAACATGGCCGACTACTTCGGGCACTGGCTCGAGGTGGCCGAGCGGGACGGCGCGAAGCTGCCGAAGGTGTTCCTGGTCAACTGGTTCCGCAAGGACGACGAGGGCAACTTCGTCTGGCCGGGCTTCGGCGACAACATCCGCGTCCTCGAGTGGATCTTCCGCCGCTGCGACGGCGAGGGAGAGGCTGTGGACACGCCGATCGGCCGCGTCCCGGCCGAGGGCGAGATCGACGCCGACGGCACCAATGTGAGCGTCGACGACATGCGGCTGCTCCTCGAGGTCGACCCGGAGGCGGTCAAGTCGCAGCTGCCGCAGGTCGAGGAGCACCTGGCCCGCTTCGGGGACCGGCTCCCCGATCAGCTGCAGGGGCAGCTCGAGGCGCTCAAGAGACGCCTGGGCTAGCCAGCGGCACATAGAATCGCCAGCCATGGGCGATCAGGTGAAGTTCGAGCTTCCCGAGGAGCAGATCCCGACCAGCTGGGTGAACCTGCTCGCCGATCTGCCCGGCGACCCGCCACCGCCTCCGCTCAGCCCGGCGACCGGGGAGCCGGTGGGGCCGGACGACCTCTCGCCGATCTTCCCAATGGGCCTGATCGCTCAGGAGGTCTCGACCGATCCGGACATCGAGATCCCCGATGAGGTGCGCGACATCTACCGGCTCTGGCGGCCGACGCCGCTACTGCGCGCGCGCCGCCTGGAGCGCGAGCTCGATACGCCCGCGCACATCTACTACAAGTACGAGGGGGTCTCGCCGGCCGGCTCGCATAAGCCGAACACCGCCGTCGCGCAGGCCTTCTACAACCGTGAGGCCGGCATCAAGAAGCTCGCCACCGAGACGGGTGCCGGGCAGTGGGGCTCGGCACTGGCGCTCGCCTGCCAGCTCTTCGGGCTCGAGTGCGAGGTCTTCATGGTCGGCATCTCGTACGACCAGAAGCCCTACCGGAAGGCGATGATCGAGACCTGGGGTGCGACGGTCCACCGCAGCCCCTCCGATTTGACTGAGGCGGGCCGCTCGCAGGCGGCGCACGAGTCCGGGAGCCTCGGGATCGCGATCTCGGAGGCCGTGGAGGTGGCCGCCGCAGCCGAGGACACGAACTACTCCCTTGGCTCGGTGCTCAACCACGTCTGCCTGCACCAGACGGTGATCGGCCAGGAGTGCATCGAGCAGATGGATATGGCCGGGGAGGCCCCTGACGTCGTCATCGGCTGCGTCGGAGGTGGATCGAACTTCGCCGGCGTCGCCTACCCGTTCCTGCGCCGGCGCCTCCGCGAGGGCACCGAAACGAGGTTCGTCGGCGCCGAGCCCGCTGCCTGTCCGACGCTTACCCGCGGCCGCTACGCCTACGACTTCGGAGACACCGTCGGGATGACGCCGCTGATGCCGATGTACACACTCGGTCACGACTTCGTCCCGCCGCCGGTGCACGCAGGAGGCCTCCGCTACCACGGCGACGCACCCAGCCTCTGCGCCCTGGTCAAGGAGGGTCTGGTCGAGGCCAAGGCGATCGCCCAGACTGCGGCGTTCGAGGCCGCCGTTCGCTTCGCCCGCTGCGAGGGGATCATCCCCGGGCCCGAGCCGGCCCATGCGATTCGCGCCGTCTTCGACGAGGCCGAGGAGGCCAAGGAGGCGGAGGAGGAGAGGGTGATCCTCTTCAACCTCTCCGGCCACGGCCACTTCGACATGTCGGCCTACACCGCTTACTTCGCCGGCGAGCTCGAGGACCTGGAGATGCCCGAGGAGGAGCTCTCCTCGGCGCTCGAGCAGCTGCCCGAGGCCCCGGCGCTCGCCTGAGCCTTCGCTACTGCGTCGCGTAGCTGGTGAGACCGGCGCGGATCGCCTCCGGGATCGACGCGGTCCTGTCGCCGCCGGTCTCGACGAAGACGTGCCTGAGCTCCCCCTCGGCGGCGGGCTCGCCGCCGTCCTCGATCACCAACTCCGTCGTCATCGAGGTGTCGCCGAGCCGGGTGACCCTGGCGACGACCTCGAGCTCGTCGTCGAACCGCAGCGGTGCGAGGTAGCGGATCGTGGCCTCGGCGACCACCATGTCCACGCCCGCATCCACCATCGCCTGATACCCGCCGAGCTCCCTCCAGAGCTCGCCCATCGTGATGTCGAAGTAGGTCAGGTAGTTGGCGTTGAAGACGACGCCCTGCGGGTCGCACTCGTTGTAGCGGACGCGGAGGCGGTGCCGGAAGGGCTCGCTCACACCTTGATCTCGTAGGCCTCGGCGAGCTCGGGGTCCTTCTTGGCGAGCATCTCCGCGAGCGTCACCATCACCTTGCACTGCTTCCAGGTGGCGTCGTCCTGCATCTTGCCGTCGATCATGTGGACGCCGGCGCCGTCCGGGATCGCCTCGAGGACCTTCTTCGCGAAGAGCACCTCGTCCGCCGGCGGGGAGAAGACCTTCTTGGCGATGTCGATCTGGACCGGATGCAGGGACCAGGCGCCGACGCATCCCAGCAGGAAGGCGGCGCGGAATTGCGTCTCGCAGCCGAGGACGTCCTTGATGTCGCCGTAGGGCCCGTAGAAGGGCAGGATCCCAGCCGAGGTGCAGGCGTCGACCATGCGGGCGATCGAGTAGTGCCACGGGTCCTGCTGCGCGGTGGCGCGCGGGGCGTCGGCGTCGTCCGGGTCGGGGTCCTCGATCACCCGGTAGCCCGGGTGGCCGCCGCCCACACGGGTCGTCTTCATCCGCCGCGAGGCGGCGAGGTCGGCCGGGCCGAAGCTCATTCCCTGCATCCGGGGGCTGGCGGTGGCGATCTCCTCGAGGTTGACCACGCCGAGCGAGGTCTCGAGGATGGCGTGGATCAACAACGGCTTCTCGAGCTTCGCCTTCGCCTCGAGCTGGGCGAGCAGACGGTCCACGTAGTGGATGTCCCACGGCCCCTCGACCTTGGGCACCATGATGACCTCGAGCACCTCGCCGATCTCGGTGACGAGCTGCGTCAGGTCGTCGAGCACCCACGGGCTCTCCAGGGCATTGACCCGGGTCCAGAGCTGGGTCTCGCCGAAGTCGACCTCCTTGCCGACCTCGATCAGGCCTTCGCGGGCCGGGACCTTCTTGTCGACCGGGACGGCGTCCTCGAGGTTGCCGAGCAGGATGTCTGCCTGCTTGGCCATGTCGGGCACCTTGGCGCGCATCTTTTCGTTCGACGCGTCGAAGAAGTGGATCATTCGCGAGGGCTTGAACGGGATCTCGTGCGGCGGATCGGGGGCGCCGATCGCCAGCGGCTCGAAGAAGTCTCTTGGGTTTCTCATGGGAGGAACGCTATCTGGGGGCGTGCCCCGGGCGTCGCACGGATAGCCTGATCGCCGATGGCGAAGGTGCGAGAGGCGGTGCCGGGCGAGGTCGAGCGGGTGCTCGGCATGTACGAATGGCTCTTCGCCCCGCCGGGGTCGTTGCCACCGCGCTGGGACCCCGAGCGGGCGCGTGCCGCGATCGCCGACGCGATCGCCGATCAGTCGGCGGCCGTGCTGGTCGCCGAGCATCGCGGCGAGCTGCTCGGCCTCTGCACCGCCTACCTCGACCTGAACTCGGTCCGATTCGGGCCCCGCTGCTGGGTGGAGGACCTCGCCGTCAGTCCGGAGCATCGCTCGCGGGGCGTGGGGAAGGACCTGCTCGACGGGGCCAAGCAGTGGGCTCGTGAGCGTGGCGCGACCCACCTGGAGCTCGACAGCGCCGAGACCCGCGAGGACGCCCACCGCTTCTACGAGCGGGAGGATCCCAGCTGGCGCTCGGTCTGCTTTGCCTGGGAGCTCTAGCCGCAGCCAGGCCGCCCCATCATGAGCGAGGGGCAAAGCCCCAAGCGGTTATGTGGGGCGGCCGCTTGCTGCGGCGATCTGATGGCGAAGCCGTCAGCCGGAGTGCGAGCCGAACAATCCGACCTGTTACGATATATCGCGTTAGTTCATGATTGATCGAAAGGAACAACGCAGATGCACAGACAGAGAAGCCGCCACGGATATGGGCGGCACGAGATGAGGGGCGGCCGGGGCCACGGCCGCGGACGCCATCGCGTCCGCCGCGGCGACGTCCGCAGCGCCATCCTGGCGCTGCTCGATGATCGTCCCATGCACGGCTACGAGATGATCACCGAGCTCGAGGAGCGCACCGGTGGCCGCTGGCGCCCGAGCGCCGGCTCGATCTACCCGACGCTCCAGTTGCTCGAGGACGAGGGCCTGGTCACGGCCGAGGAGGTCGACGGCCGCAAGGTCTACTCGCTCACGGACTCCGGCAAGGAGGCAGTTCCCGAGCGGACCGAGGGCCAGCAGCCCTGGGAGGAGGGCGACGAGGATTCGCCGTTATTTGAGGCTCGCAAAGAGCTCTTCAAGCTGATGGGCGCTGCGAAGCAAATCGCGCGTGCCGACAACGAGGAGCAGCTCACCAAGGCGGCCGAGATCCTGAAGGACGCCCGTCGCAAGCTGTACGGCATTCTGGCCGAGGAGTAGTCAGTCGCCTGATCGGCGGTCGGGATCGACCCCGGCCGCCTTCAGAGCGCTTCGCTGGTCGAGGTAGAAGACGGCCTGCGTGAGTCGCCCGTCCTTGCTCCACCAGACGGAGCCGCTCGGAGTCTCGATCTCGACGCTCTGGTGCTTGGTCCTGGCGAGTTGCCGAACCAGGAAGACCAGCTTGTCGTCCATGGCGATGACCTCGTCGATCGCGAGCCGGAAGCGCTCATAAGGCGTGATCCAGTCGGTGAGGGCCTCGCGGAAGCCCGCGATTCCCTCGTACTCTTGCACGGCGGACTCGCTGTGCATGACGGTGACGAAATCCGGCGCCGCCCATTCCTGGAGGAACATTTCCATCAGCCCGATGCCCTCCGCGCCCTCCAGCACGGCGCCCTCGCCGAAGGCTCCGCCCTGGCGAATGCCTTCGACGATCTCGACGAGGTTCTGTGGTGGCCCGGCCATCATCGACCCGACGCCGAGGGTAACGCCCCCTCACTATCCTCTGCCGTAGCGAGGGGAGGGGCCTCAAACCAACGACTTCAGAGGAGCCATGGCCGTAGCCACCGAGCAGCAAGAGAGCACCGACTTCCAGGAGATGACCGACGAGCAGAAGGCCATCGTCGAGATGGTCCGGAGCTTCGTCGACAACGAGATCCTCCCCAACGCCGAGGAGTACGACCACGAGGACAAGTTCCCCGAGCCGATCGTCGAGCAGATGAAGGAGCTCGGCCTCTTCGGGGTGACGATCCCCGAGGAGTACGGCGGCATGGGCCTCGACCTGACCACCTACGCGATGATCGTCGAGGAGCTCTCGCGCGGCTGGATCTCGATCTCCGGCGTCGTCAACACCCACTTCATCGGCTCCTACCTGCTGATGAAGTTCGGCACCGACGAGCAGAAGCAGTACTTCCTGCCGAAGATGGCGACCGGCGAGATCCGCGCCGCCTTCTCGCTCTCCGAGCCCGAGGTCGGGTCCGACGTCCAGGGGATCAAGGCGACGGCCACCAAGGACGACGACGGCAACTGGGTGCTCGAGGGCCAGAAGATGTGGGTCACGAACGGGCTCGGCTCGAGCGTCGTCTTCGTGCTGATGAAGAACGACCCGAAGGCGGACCCGCCCTACAAGGGGATGACCTGCTTCATCACCGAGAAGGAGCCCTGGAAGGAGACGAACGAGGGCGAGTTCGCCGGCCTCGAGATCCCGCCCAAGATCAAGAAGATGGGCTACAAGGGCGTCGAGTCGACCGAGCTCGTCTACTCCGGCTACAAGTGCCCGCCCGAGCGGATCCTCGGCGGCGAGGAGGCCGGGCTCGGCAAGGGCTTCTCGCAGATGATGGACGCGCTCGAGGTCGGCCGGGTGAACGTCGCCGCCCGCGGCGTCGGCATCGCGCAGCGCGCGCTCGAGCTGGCGCTCAAGTACAGCCAGGAGCGCAAGACCTTCGGCAAGCCGATCGCCCAGCACCAGGCGATCCTCTTCAAGCTCGCCGACATGGCCACGAAGATCGAGGCGGCGCGGCTGGTCACCCGCAAGGCAGCCCGGATGAAGGACGCCGGCGAGCGCTCGGACCTCGAGGCCGGGATGGCGAAGCTGATCGCCTCCGAGACCGGCAAGGAGGTCGTCGAGGACGTCCTTCCGGATCCACGGCGGCTACGGCTACTCGAAGGAGTACGAGATCGAGCGGCTCTACCGTGACGCGCCGCTGCTGCTGATCGGCGAGGGGACCTCCGAGATCCAGCGCATGGTGATCGGCAAGAAGCTCCTGGAGCGCAACAAGATTTGAAGTCCGTCGCGCTCGTCAGCGGGGCGAGCCGGGGGATCGGCGCCGAGATCGCGCGACAGCTTGCTGCCGACCATGGCTTCACCGTCTTCGCCGGTGCACGGGACCCGGACGACGTCGAGGAGGGAGAGGGGATCGTTCCGGTTGAGCTCGATGTCACCAACAGGAAACGATCGAGGCAGTGCAGGAGCAGATCGGCTCGGACCCCGGCCACCTCGACGCGCTGGTCAACAACGCGGGCGTCTACGGCGACCCGGTCGGCGCGGCGGACTACGACCTCGATCGCGCCCACGAGGTCCTCGAGGTCAACACGTTCGGCCCCTGGCGCCTGATCGAGGCCTTCCTGCCTCTGCTTCGCCGCAGCCTGCACGGCCGCGGATCGTGAACGTCTCGAGCGGCGCCGGCCAGCTCTCGGACATGAACGGCGGCCGCGGCGCCTACCGAGTCTCGAAGGCGGCGCTCAACGCGCTCACCAGGACCCTGGCCTGGGATGAGCGCCGAGATCAAGGTCAACGCGATGTGCCCGGGCTGGGTCCGCACGGACATGGGCGGATCGAGCGCGCCGAGGTCGGTGGAGGAGGGGGCCGACACCGCCATCTGGCTCGCGACCCTTCCCGACGATGGGCCGACCGGCGGCTTCTTCCGCGATCGCAAGCCAATACCTTGGTGAGATGGCTTCCACACAGGATCTGATCAGAACCGCGATCGAGCGCTTCCAGGCCGAGGTGCCGGCGCTGGCTCCGCTGAAGCTGGTCTTCGAGCTGGAGCTGCGGGGCAGGGGCGACGTGCAGATGTTCCGGGTGGAACTGCCTGGCCCCAAGATCAGCAAGGCCGCCTCGACCGAGGACGCCCGAGTCACCGTCGAGATTCCAGCGGGCCGAGTTCAACCGGCTGGCGGAGGAGGGCACGGCCTCGACTATCGCGAGGCCTACGAGGCGGGTCACATCAAGGTCGGCGGGGACCCGGGAATCCAGAAGCTGATCGCGCAGGTGTCGAGCGCCACGAGCAGCGCGCGCGGACCAAGAAGGTCCACTAAGGAGGGTGCCCGCGAGGCGGATCGATCCCACCCGGCTCGCGCGGATCCGTGCCGCGACGCAGCTCCTGCACCGGCCGCTCGCCGCGACCGATCCCGCCGAGATCGCTCGCTCGATCGCCGGCGCCCAGGCCCAGGACGTCTACGCCGGCCCACTCACCTTCCGCTCGCGGAGCAGGAAGCTGACCGCGGCCGACATCAAGCGGGCTCGCACCGAGGAGCGCTCGCTGCTTCGCACCTGGGTGATGAGGATGACCATCCACCTGATCCCGACCGACGAGGCCGGCTGGTGGCTGCCGCTGTTCGAGCCCGCCATCGAACGCTGGTCGCGGCGGCGCCTCTCCCAGCTGCGGCATGCCGAAGGACAAGCAGGACAAGGCGCTCCGGGTTGTGGCGCGGTCGCTCGCGAAGGAGGGACCGCTGACGCGCAGCGAAGTCCGCGAGCGCATCGAGGCGGCAGGAGTCAAGCTGAACGCGCAGACCGGGATGCACCTCGCGCTCACCGCCGTGGTCTCCGGGATCGCCTGTCTGGGCCCCGACCGCGGAAAGACCACCTGTCTGATCAGGCGCGAGGACTGGCTCGGCAAGCCACCTCCGCTCGATCGAGACCGGGCGCTCGCGGAGCTCGCCCGGCGCTATCTGGGCGCCTTCGGGCCGGCGACCGACCGGGACTTCGCGTACTGGGCGGGCCTGCCGCTCCGAGACGTCCGCGCCGGGCTCGACTCGATCTCCCGCGAGATCGAAGAGGTCCAGGTCGGGGATGAGGCGATGCTGGCGATGCGAGGCGGGTTGCCGCGGCTGCCGCCGGAGGGACAGGTCCGGATGCTGGGGAACTTCGACACCTATCTGCTCGGTTGGAAGGATCGCGAGTTCTCGGTCGCCGGCGAGCACGCCGCCCACGTCAAGGAGGGGGGAGGCGGCTGGATCCGGCCCGTGATCGTCGAGGACGGCGTCGTCATCGGAGGCTGGCGGTCGTCGCGCAAGGGGGGCAGGCTCGAGATCTCGCTCAGCCTGCCGGAAGCGCGATCGCGAGCGGCTGGGCGCCAAGATCGACGCCGAGGTCGGGGGCATCGCGCGGTTCGAGGGCATCGACGCCGCGATCAGATGACTGCGGGTACCATCCCGCGCCGCAAGGGCGTCCCTCGGATGAGCAAAGCGGTTGTGTGGGGACGCCCACTTATGCTGGGGAGGAGTCACACCGACTCAAGGAGACCGACCCAAACGATGAGTGACGAGAACCACCAGCTGACGACGGACCAGGCCGAGCGAGAGGCCTCGGGCGCGCACGAGTACGGGCGCTACCTGGAGGAGTTCGAGGTCGGCGCCGTCTACAAGCACTGGCCGGCGAAGACGATCACCGAGTCCGAGGACCACCTCTTCTGCCTGCTGACGATGAACCACCACCCGCTGCACATCAACGACGTCTACGCGTCGCAGTCGCAGCAGGGCAAGAACGTCGTCGCGGGCCCCTACGTCTACTCGCTGATCTTCGGGATGACCGTGAACGACGTCTCCGGCAAGGCGATCGCCAACCTGGCGACCGACGAGCTCAGCCACCCGAACCCGGTCTTCCACGGCGACACGCTATTCGTGGAGTCCGAGGTCCTCGAGGTGCGGCCCTCGGAGTCGAAGCCCGACCGCGGCGTGGTCAAGGTCCACACGCGGGCCTACAACCAGGATGGGACACTTGTCGCGGAGTTCAAGCGGGCGGTGTTGGTCCCGCGCAAGAACCCCGGATAGGAGGAGTGATGGTCAACTTCAGAAAGCTCGGCGACCGGGCCAAGAAGGTGGTCGACAAGCGCGGCGGCACCGACGCCCTCAAGGAGGATGCCGAGGAGCTCAAGGACATCGCCACGAGCAAGGGGAGCGTCAAGGACAAGGCGAAGGCGGCCGGCCAGGCGATCAAGGACCCTGGAGCCCCTGGCGGAGAGGCCGAAGCCCCCGAGTAGAGCCGCTCAGCAGGGAAGGTCTGGATGTTGTGGGGGTCGCCGGGCTCCCGTCGTAGGCGTACTCGCACCGGAAGTCGGTGACCGTGTCGCGGAGCGCACTTTCTTCGTGCGGACGACGGTTTCTCCCGAACCAGTCGTATTCCCGAATGGCCGGGTTGGTCTCGCCGGGGAAGGGGGGTCGCCCTCGCTGTGAATGTGATCATGAACCCGTTGCCCATGCGGATTCTCTTTCCCTGCTTCTTGCATGCGCCGCCATGGTTGGTGCCGTCACGCGGCGGGTCGGTGGGATAGGCGGGGTCCGGCAGACCGATGGTGAAGCCCATCGCGTTGTACTGGGCCTGGAGCTGCGCCGCCGTCCTGCTCGATCTCGGCGTAGAGCCTGGTCACAGCTCAGCCTTGCAGCCTCTTGTGCTTCTTGGCGTCGGCCCCGGTGGCCGACCCGAGCAGGCGACGCGCGATGGCGACCACAGCCGTACGAGCACGAGCGGAGCACAGGTGGTGCGCCTGTGCCGGCCATTCCAGAAATCCGAAGCTCCTTCCCCTCGATGCTGGTGGGTCTAACCGAGCTCCCCGCCAAGGGTATTTCTACCCTCCGGGTCAGTGCGCCTCGTCCGGCGCGTGCGCCGGAGGACGTGACTCCTCCGCCAGCGAGGTGATCTCGAGCACGCCGCGCGAGGCCTCCTCGAGCACCTCGGTGGCCTCCTCGGCCGAACGTGCGTAGAGCTCGACCAGCAGGTGGACGATGATGCGCTCCTCGTCGTGCTTGTGGAAGCGCACGTGGGTGAAGAACTCGCGCGTCCCGGCCTCCCCGAAGGCGCCGTAGGTCAGCGACTCGGCGGCCTCGGGCCCGGAGCAGCTCTCGACCTGGTCTTGGTCGACGGTGACCGTGCAGGAGGCGACCCAGGGTGTGCCGGCGACCATCCGCTCCCAGCGGTCCTCGATCGGCACGACCCTGTCCTCCTGGATGGTCAGGTGTGGCTGGTCGTGCAGGCAGCGCAGGCACTGGACGACTGCCTCCTGGACCTCGTCGAGGCGCTCCGTGGGCTCCCCGGTCTCGGGGTCGACGCGCAGGATCGCGTCGTAGTGCAGCTGCACCTCGAGGTCCGTGGCCCAGCAGCGATAGCAACGAAGCCAGGAGCTGCGGTCGCCGTTGAGCTCCGGGTCGTTCATCAGGCCGGCTGGGCGGCGCGGTGGCGTTCGGCGACCAGCTCCGCGATCTCGCCCATGATCCGGTTGATCTCGAAGTCCTTGGGCGTGTAGACGCCGTCGACCCCCGCCTCTCGCATCGCGGCCGCATCGACGGCCGGGATGATTCCCCCGACCACGACCGGGATGTCGGCCCCGTCGGCCCGCAGCAGCTCCACGACCCGCGGCACGAGCTCGCGGTGGGAGCCGGAGAGGATCGAGAGGCCGACCACGTCGACGTCCTCCTCGACGGCCGACTTGGCGATCTGCTCGGGGGTGAGCCGGATCCCCTGGTAGATCACCTCCATGCCGACGTCCCGGGCGCGTACGGCGATCTGCTCGGCGCCGTTCGAGTGGCCGTCCAGACCGGGCTTGCCGACCAGGATCCGGATCGGATGGCCGATCTGATCGGAGACCTTCGAGACGTGCTCGCGGACCCCGGCGAGCAGGTCGCCGTTGACCGAGCCGCCGGCTGCGGCCTCCGCGACGCCGGTGGGCGCCCGGTAGTCGCCGAAGACTTCGCGCAGGACGCCCGCCCACTCGCCGGTGGTGGCGCCGGCCTTCGCGGCCTCCATGGTCGCGGGCAGGATGTTCACACTCTCGTCGCGAGCGGCCTCGGCGAGGTTCTCCAACGCTGCTTCCACGGCGCCCTGGTCGCGCTGGGAGCGCCACTCCTCGAGCGCGGCGATCCGCTCGCGCTCGACCTCGGGGTCGGGCGTGAGTATGCCCCCGTCCTCGCCGGTGGTGAGCGGCGAGTCCTCGGTCTCGGTGAACTCGTTCTGGCCGACGACGACGGTCTCGCCGCGCTCGATCTTGGCGATCCGCTCGCGGTTCGACTCGACCAGCTGCGCCTTCATGTATGGGACCGCCTCGACGGCGCCTCCGCGGTCGGCGACCTGCTTCATCTCGGCGTCTGCGCCGCCGGCGAGCTCGTCGACCAGGCCGTCCATCACCACAGAGCCCTCGAAGATGTCGGGGTAGTCGAGCAGGTCGGTCTCGTTGGCCAGGATCTGCTGGATGCGGAGGCTCCATTGCTGGTCCCAGGGGCGGGGGAGTCCGAGCGCCTCGTTCCAGGCCGGGAGCTGGATCGCACGGGCTCGAGCGTCGCGGCCGAGCGTCACGGCCAGCGCCTCGAGCACGATTCGGGGAACGTTGTTCTCGGGCTGGGACTCGGTGAGGCCGAGCGAATTCACCTGGACGCCGTAGCGGAGGCGCAGGAACTTCGGCTCCGTGACGCCGTAGCGGTTGCGGCCGATCGCCTCCCAGAGGCGGCCCATCGCACGGAGCTTGGCGTGCTCCTCGATGAAGCGGACTCCGGCGTTGACGAAGAAGGAGATGCGCCCGAAGACCTTGGGGAAGTCCTCGTCGGCGACCTGCCCGCGAGCCTTGACCTCATCCAGGACGGCGATCGCGGTGGAGAGGGCATAGGCGATCTCCTGGACCGGGGTCGCGCCCGCCTCCTGGAGGTGGTATGAGCAGACGTTGATCGGGTTCCACTTCGGGATCTCGTTGACGGTGAAGGCGACGGTGTCGGCGATCAGCCGCATCGAGGGCCCGGGCGGGAAGGCGTAGGTGCCGCGCGAGAGGTACTCCTTGATGATGTCGTTCTGGGTGGTGCCGGCCAGGGCGGCACGCTCGACGCCGTTCTCCTCGGCGACCGTCGCGTACAGGGCAAGCAGCCACGCGGCCGTCGCGTTGATCGTCATCGAGGTGTTCATCTCGCCGAGGGGGATGCCGTCGAAGAGGGTGTGCATGTCGCCCTTGTGGGCGATCGAGACGCCGACCTTGCCGACCTCTCCCCGTGCCAGCTCGGCGTCGGGGTCGTAGCCGGTCTGGGTGGGCAGGTCGAAGGCGACGGAGAGGCCGGTCTGACCCTTGGCGAGGTTCTTGCGGTAGAGCTCGTTCGACCGGCGGGCGTCCGAGTGGCCGGCGTACGTGCGCATGACCCAGGGGCGGTCCCGCTCGGAGAGGCGGTGCTCGCTCATGCCTTAATGGTAAGCGCGCGGTAAATCTGCTCGCAGAGCGACCGCTCCATCGGCCCGTGCGGGGTGTTCTTGCAGATTCCGGTACGCCCCACGGCTACATTCACGCCCGCATGCGCACCAAGCTGACAGCCCTTGTCGTCATCGGCGCGGCCCTCGCGGCCGGCGCCGTGGCTCAGGCTGCGCCGATCCCGGTCGCGAGCTTACCAGTTCCAGACGCAGGACGACGTGAACGCGTTCCAGAAGGTCTCGGGGCGCGCCTGCAAGCGCAAGTGGGTCGCCACTCAGGCGCTCGGGATCGGGGTGGGCCGCAACACGAGCTCCTGCACGTATCGCTCCTCGGTCGTCGGGGACTCCAGCGCCCAGTACTCCGACCAGGGGATGGTCGGCACCACGACAGTCGGCGGGGGAACCAAGAAGCTGCAGAAGAAGGCGTTCGTGGGCGTCGGCGTTCGCTGGAGCAGCACGGCCAGCTACGTGCTCCGGATCCTGCCCAATGCGCACAAGTGGCAGTACTTCCGCGACCCGAAGGGACCGGCCGGCCCCAAGCTCGAGGCGTCCGGCAGCGGCAAGTTCATCAAGGTGGGCAACAAGCCCAACACGATCGCGATCCGCGCCTTCTCCTTCGGAGGGAACTCCACCAGCGTAATCGCATCGGTCAACGGCACAAGCGTGGTTTCGGCCACCGACGGTGCGCGCCGATCAGCCCGATGGGCGGCAGACTGTCGTCACGGCGGGCGCCAAGGGGTCGGGTGCGGGCACCGGGATCGCGGGCGTCTTCGACAACGTCATCGTCCAGGTTCCGAACCCCTTCTAGGTCGATTCAGGCGCGTTCCGGAGGCGGGATTTTCCCGTTGCGGGCGCCGGAATCCTCTATTTTCCGCCGGGTGGCCACGACCACGGTCGAGCGTCCCAGGTCCGCCGGTCCGGAGGAGGGATTGGGTGGAAATTGGCTGGTGATCGTCCTCAACGACGATCACAACACCTTCGATCACGTCGCCAAGACGCTCTCCAGCGTGATCCCCGGGATCTCCCTCGACGGCGGGTACAAGTTCGCCGACACGATCCACAGCCGCGGCCAGGCGGCGGTCTGGACCGGTCCCCGCGAGCCGGCGGAGCTCTACTGGGAGCAGCTCCAGCAGGCCGGGCTCACGATGGCCCCGCTCGAGCAGCACTAGCGGCGGCCAGCAGGGAGAGGTCACTTCCGGGACGTCCCACCACGCTCAGGCCGACGGGGAGGCCGTCGGCATGGAGCAGGGGCACGGTCACCGCGGGGGCCCCGGCGAGCGTGGCGATCGAGGTGAGCTGACCGGCGGAGACCCGAGCCCGTTCCCGCTCCTCGGCGCCGGCCTCGCGACCTGGGGCTGCGGTTCCAGTCGTGGGCAGGATCAGCGCCTCGTCCGAGCCGAGCTGAGCAACGGCGGCCGCGACCTCCTCTGCGACTGGCTCGGCCTGGTCGACGTCCGCCCGACCAAAGCCCGCGGCTCGCTCGAGCCTGGCGGCGATGTCTGGCCCAAGCGACGGGCTCGCTCGCTCAATCCACTCGCCGTAGTTGCGCCAGACCTGAATGCCCTGGAGGGCGTTGAAAGCGGCCATCCCATCGGCTGGGGAGGGAGCTTCGGCGAGAAGGCGCGTCTCGGCCAGCTCGGCGCCCAGCCGTCTGGCCAGGTCCGGCGCGGCCATCCGCATCGCCTCCGCCACCTCGGGCCCTGCGGCGGAGAGAAGGACGGGGGAGAGCAGCAGCCTCGACGGCGCTTCGGCCTGGGCTGCGGTCTCGCCCAAGAGCACCCTCGCGGCGCGCTCGAGACGCTGTGGGTCGGTGGCAAGCAGGCCGACCGTGTCGAAACTCTGGGCGAGTGGCATGACGCCGTCGACCGGGATTCCCCCGTGCGTGGGCCGGAAGCCATAGATGCCGCAGTAGGAGGCCGGGACGCGAACCGAGCCGAGCGTGTCCGTGCCGAGGCCGAGGTCGCTGAGGTCGCCGGCGACGGCGGAGGCCGGGCCGCTGGTCGAGCCGCCGGGATCGCGGTCTGGCGCCGCTGGGTTGCGGGGCATCCCGAAGTGCACGTTGTCGCCGCTCAAGCTGAAGGCGAGCTCCGCGCACTGGCCCTTGCCGACGAGGGCGGCCCCGGCCCGCCTCAGCGTCGAGAGCGCCGGAGCGTCCTCGTTCGCCGGCTCGTGAGCCGCGGCCCAATCCGGATTTCCACCCCCCGTGACCGCTCCAGCCACGTCGATCACGTCCTTGACGACGACGCTGAGTCCCGCCAGCGCGCCGTCGTGGCTCTCTGCGTCGCCGGACGGCTCCCAGCCCGGCACCAGCGCGCCCAGTGGGTCGGCGGTCACCCGCCCATCCTCTCTACTTCTTGGTCGGCGAGTCCTGGACGAGCGTGTTGTTGCCCGGGCCGCCCTTCAGGCGATCCTTGCCGGCGCCGCCGATCAGCTGGTCCGCGCCGGGTCCCCCGAAGAGGCGATCCATCCCCGCGCCTCCGCCGAGCAGGTCGGTGCCGGACCCGCCGATCAACACGTCATTGCCGGCGTTGCCGCTGAGCAGGTCATCGTCGGCACCGCCGTTCAGTTTGTCGTTGCCCGAGTTGCCGAGCAGGATGTCGCGGCCGGCGCCCGCCGTGATGCGGTCGTCCCCGCTCCCTCCCTGGAGGCTGTCGCGGAGGCGGCCGCCCGCCAGATGGTCGTTACCCGCTCCGGCCAGGACGAGGTTGAACGCCGACGCTCCGCCGACGTAGCGGTCGCTCCCGTCGCCGAGGTCGGCGGCCGCCCCGGTGCCGTGGCCAAAGCCGCCGGGCAGGTCGCGCTGGCCGAAGCCGCTATCGGGTCCGACGTCGGAGAGATTGACGCGATCGTTGCCCGGGCCGCTCGCGACGTCGACCTCCGAGACCTTCGAGCATTCAATCGCGCCGCTGCGCGGATCCGTGCCGTTGACCTTGACCAGCCCCGCCGAGCAGGTGACCTTGATCCGATCCGAGCGCTTGCCCGCGGTGACGCTGAGCAACGAGCCGCTGACGGTCGCCCTCGACTTCCCGTGGGCGACACTCGCACCGGCGAGCAGCGCCACCGCGAGCGCGGCCGGCACGGCGAGGCGCGCTATCTGGCGAGGAGCGGACGTCATCGGACCATCTACCGGAACACGGATCACACGGGGAAGTAGCTGCTACCTAGCGGCCGGCCGATCTCCGCTCCGCGATGGGTCGCTGGAGAAGGGGCCACCGGCCGGGCAGCGGCGCTACTCACCCGCGATCAGCGCGTGCCAGACCGGGAGGAGGGGCTTGTTGTAGAAGTTGACGGCCTGCTCGCGGAGCGCAGCGACCTCGTCCGAGTACCAGTAGCGCTCCCAGTCATCGTGGCTGTCCCAGACCGAGGCCTGCCGGAAGTGCAGCGGGTCCTCGACGTTGCGCGTCAATGACCAGCCCTTGGCGCCGAACGCCATCGCCCGGGCCGCACCCGGCTCCCAGATCTCGTACCAGCGCTCCGCCCGGAACGGGTGGATGTGCCAGTCGATGTAGACGATCTCCAATGCGCCGTTGGACGAGCCGTCCGCCATCAGGGGCTCAGCTCCAGACGCACCGCGGGCGCCCTCATGCGCCGACCTCGGCTCGGATCGCGCCGGGACCCTCCTCCGTCTTGCCCTCCTCCTCGCTGGTGGCGCCGACGAGAATCGAGATCTTGCCGAGGTGCTTGTTCTCGTGGAGGAGCTGGTGTGCCTCGGCGACGCCGTCGAAGCCCATCACGCGCCAGAGGACCGGCTGGATCTTGCCCTCGGCCATCAGCTCGTTCGCCCGCATGCACTCGTAGGCGTTGGCGAAGTGCGAGCCGATGATCTGCTTCTGGCGCATCCACAGGTAGCGGACGTCGAAGTCGAGCGTGTAGCCGGAGGTCGCCCCGCAGATCACGACCTTGCCGAACGGCTTCACCACGAGGACCGAGGTGGGGAAGGTCGCCTGGCCGACGTGCTCGAAGACGAAGTCGGGGGAGTCGCCGAGGATTTCCTTGACCCGCTTGGCGAACCCGCGCGACTCCTTGAAGCGTGCCTTCTCCTCCTCCGGCGTCTCGCCGCCCTTCCGCATCATGCCGGCGAACTCGTTGCGGTTGATGTAGTCGACCGCCCCGAGCCGCTTGACCAGCTCGCCCTTCTCGTCCGAGGAGACGACGCCCACCGCGTTTGCGCCGGCGGCCTTGCAGAGCTGCGTGGCGAAGACGCCGAGCCCGCCTGCCGCGCCCCAGATCAGCACGTTGTGACCGGCCTGCAGCTTGCACTGGTCGACCAGCATCCGGTAGGCGGTGAAGTAAGTGAGGCCGTAGGCCGAGGACTCGGCCCAGGAGAGGTTTTGCGGTCGCGGTAGGAGCTGCTGGGCCTGGACCTTGGTGAACTGGGCGAAGGAGCCCCAGGTCGTCTCGTAGCCCCAGATCTGCTGGCTCGGAGCCGCGAGGGGATCGAGCCCGTGTACCTCGACGTCCTCGTAGGAGGCCTGGTTGCAGTGGATCACGACCTCGTCGCCGGGCTTCCACTTGCTGACACCCTCGCCGACCTTCCAGACGATCCCGGAGGCGTCGGAGCCCCCGATGTGGTGACCCCACTCCTCATGGTCGCCGTAGCCGAAGACCGAGACGGGCTTGCCGAGGGCCGCCCAGACGTTGTTGAAGTTGACCCCGGCGGCCATCACGCGGACGATGACCTCGAAGGCGCCCGGCTCCGGCACCTCGATCTCCTCGACCTGAAACGCGTCCTTCGGCTCGCCCTCGCGCTCCGGGCGAATGACCCAGGCGGCCATCTTCTCGGGCAGCTCGCCCGGCTGGACATCGAGCTTTGAAACGTCGGCGATCTCTACGGCCAAGGTGACTCCCGCGTTCGTGTTCGTGGACGCCTGGATCGTATTCAACCCTCCACTGTCAGGTTCCCGTCCGAGGTCGCGACTACGTTCAAAGATCCCATGGAAGCGTCCGAAAAGCCACAACTCCCCCTCGAGCCGGACGGCGCCGGCTCCGTCCGGCTGGTCGAAGACCGGATCGTGATCGAGGACCTCACGGTCACCGACCAGGAGACCGCGCGCGTGGTCCGGGAACGGGCGGAAGCCGGGGAGGAGCCGGCGCGCTCGGTCCGTCGGGCGATCGAGATCGGCACCAGGGTGCTCGACCGCGAGGACACAGCGATCGAGGTCGACTACGTGCGCCGCGAGTTCGAGCGGCTGACCCGGGCAGCGAACGAGACCATTGAGGAGCGCAATCGCGAGACGGTCGAGCGGATCGAAGACGGACTGCGACGTGCTCTGGGCGGAGAGGAGGCTCCGGGCGCCCTCGGACAGGCCCTCGACGCGCACAGCGAGGAGCTATCGGAGCGGATTGCATCCACCTTCGGCGAAGACCGGGAGGGCGCTGTGCAGGCCCAGATCAAGCGCATGCTCGAGCAGCGAGACGAGGAGTTCCTGGACCGACTCTCGGCCGAGGACGCGCGTAACCCGCTCACCCCGATCCTGGCCAGCCTTCGCAACTGGGCGAAGGAGCGGAGGGAGGACCAGGACAACCGCGATCATAAGCTCGAGGAGAAGCTCGATGAGCTGCTCAATCGCGCCTCGGAGCTGGCCGGGCTCGACCAGGGCCGCGAGGCCCTCGACGAGGCCGAGGAGGCCGGAACTCGCAAGGGTCGAAGCTTCGAGGAGCGCGTCGACCGTGCCCTCGAGCGCATCGCCGCCACCCGGGGCGACGCCTCGTCCCACACGGGTGGCGAGGGCGCCGAAGGCGGCGGCAAGAAGGGCGACACCCTGATTGAGCTGGGGGCGGCCAACGGGCCGGCCCTCGGGCGGATCGTCTTCGAGGCGAAGGACAAGCGGCTCTCCAAGAACGACGCCTGGCGCGAGCTGAACGAAGCCATGGACGGGCGGGCCGCCTCCTTCGCCGTGTTGGTGGTGGCCGGAGAGGACCGCGTGCCGGCCGGGCGGGAGACGCTGGTGGAATACGAGGGGAACAAGCTGATCGTGGCCGTCGATCGAGACGAGCCCGATGGGCTCTCACTGGAGGTCGCGTACAGGCTCGCCGCCGCTCGGGTCGCGATGGCCCGGGAGCGCGATCTGACCGTCGATGCCCCCGCGGTGCGCGATGCCGCCGAGGAGGCCGTCAGCTGCCTCAAGCAGGCCCAGGCGATCCGCGCCACACTGACCGGAATCAAGACGAGCTCGGACAAGGCGCGAGCCACGCTGGACGAGATGGTGGAAGCGGTCCGCGCCCGCCTCGAGCGGGTCGAGTCGCTGATCGAAGTGGCGAGTCCGGATCAGTAGGGAGGGCGCACCCGGATCGGAAGTTGTGTCCATCCGAGCAGTCAGGGCTCACGTCACGATCCCAGGAAGGCGACATGTCCCGTAGAGCCGAAATGGAAGCGTCCGAGAACAAAGGACTGCTGCCACAGAAGGTGAGCGGCGAACCCGCGCTGCAGCGAATCGATTCAAGCGTCGTGGCGCAGATCCTCGCGGCGGAGCGTTCCGCAGGCTTCCTCCGGCTCCAGGTGATGCTCGACTCCGTGATCGGCCGTCTTGTCGCGGTCGACCGCCTCCCGCCGGCTAGGGCAGCAACAGGTGGTTCTTCCTGGAGGGGCGCTCCGGCCCGACGGTGAAGCTGAACGGGGCGACGGTGAAACCGTTCACGCTGGCCTCATAGGTCCCCGACTTCATCTCGACCCTGACGGTGTCGGCGTCGCCTGGGGCTATGTCGGGGCTGGTGGCGTCAACGGGCCCGTGGATCGCCAGGCTGCCCGACCGGTTGGTCAGGTTCGCCACGGTGAAGTTGACCTGGCCCGCTCCGAACTCCTTCGGCGAGACGCCGACCCCGTCGGGGGCGATCTTCACGCTCACCACGGCCGGGACCGGTGGACCTGGGTCGTTCTTGAAGTCGCTCTGGCCGCATCCGGCCACCGCGAGGACTCCCAACAGGGCGGCTGCGACGAGCAACGCTCTGCCCCTCCTCCGCGGCATTCGTCGAGGAATCTAGCCGAACGGAGGGACACGCCGCTGCATTTCGCGTCAGGCAGTGAAGGGGAGCTCCACGAGCTCGGCGGTCACGCCGGCCTCGCCGACCGCGATCTGCTCGCCGTCGGCCGCCTCGCGCCTGACGATCGCGAGGGCGATCGGTCCGAGCGCCGGGGAGAGGCAGGCGGTCCCGATCGTGCCCACCTCGCGATCCCCGAGGAAGAGCGGATCGCCGTGCGCCGCGGGAGCACTCAGGCGCAGGCCGCGCAGCGCACGGTTCGGCTTGCCGCGGTAATGCAGGCGGGCGACGGGCTCCTGGCCGATGTAGCAGCCCTTTTCGAAGTCGACCGCCCGCTCGACGATGCCCGCCTCGGCGGGCATCGACTCCGGACCCATGTCGAGGCCGAAGCGCGGGCGCCCGGCCTCGACCCGGACGATCTCGGCCGCCTCTTCGCTGACCGGCGCAGCGCCGGCGGCGAGCAGCTGCTCACGGAGCGCGCCGAGGGCAACCGGGCGCGTGATCAGATCGAGGCCCTGGTCGGTGGCGACGGCGAGGATCTCGATTCCGTCACGCTCGGCGTAGTGCTGGGCGTGCTCCGGTGAGAGGGGAGGAATGCCCGCCAGCTCTGCGGCTCCGGGACCGATCAGCGAGGTGATCACCCAGTCGTCGGTGGCGTCGGCGACTTCGACGTCACGGCCGATCTTGTACATCTCGAGGTGCCTGAGTAGTGGGCCGGCGGCGAGCGGCTCGCTCTCGAGCCAGATCGAGCCCGAGTGGGTCTGGCTCAGGCGCAGCGCCCTCATGTCGGCAACGAGGTGACCCTTGCGGTCGAGCAGCGCCGCGTAGCAGCCCCGGTCGGGCTCGAGCGCCTCAAAATCATTGGTCAGCTGGCTCTGCAGGTAGTCGACCGCATCTGGGCCGCTGACCAGCAGCACCCCTCGCTGCCGGGTCAGAAAGCCGGCCTTCTCGCGGAGGGCCCGGTACTGCCCGTCGAGCTCGATCGTCGTCGCGGTCTCGGCCATCCGGTGCGATTGTAGGTCGCGGCCTCGGTCGGCTCTCCGCAATCCAATCCGGAGGCAACAGAGTTAGTTAGCCCTAACTTCCGAGTTAGCTTGTGCTTCAATGCCCGGCGATGACCACGTCGGCGCACAACGCCCACCCGAAACGGCGCACCAACGAGGGCGCCGAGAACTACGCAAAGGCGCTCTACGAGCTGCAGGGCCGCGATGCGAGCCCGGTCGGCACGACGGCGGTCGCGGAGCGTCTCGGCGTGACGCCGGCCTCGGCGTCGGGGATGCTCAAGCGTCTCGCGGACGAGGGCGTGGTGGAGTACGAGCCGTATCACGGCGCCCGGCTGACGCCGGAGGGAGAGCGAATAGCCCTCGAGGTGATCCGCCATCACCGCCTGCTCGAGCTCTTCCTGGCGGAGGTCCTGGGCATGCCCTGGGACCGGGTGCACGCCGAGGCCGAGGTGCTCGAGCACCACATCTCGGAGGAGCTCGAGGAGCTGATCGCAGCCAAGCTCGGCGAGCCGGCGCTGGACCCTCACGGAGACCCGATCCCCGACCGCGATCTGGCGATCCGCCGTGACGACTCGGTCGCGCTGACCGAGCTGGAACCGGGGGAGCGGGCCGTCTTCACACGAGTCTCCGACAGCGACGCCTCGATGCTCCGCTACCTCAGCCAGAACGCCATCCAGCCGGGGGCGAGCCTGGAGGTTCGGAGCCGTGAGCCGTTCGGTGGCCCGGTGGTGATCGAAGCCGGCGGCCGCACGCATCCGCTCGGGCCGGAGCTGGCCCGGAGCATGCGGGTGCGTCGTCCGGCGGGCGGGCAATGAGCGAGAGGGAGATCAGCGAGGTGGACGAGGCCGGCGGGGTCGACCTCTCGGAGCCGGTGCCCGGCGAGCTCTCGCCGCCGCCGACGAGCGGCAACGGGCTTGGCGGAGTCGAGGACGTCCTGCCGGGCGAGGCCGCGGTCGCGCGTGCGGCGAGGCGCTCGCTCGACGGACATACGCGGGGGCTGACTCGCATCTGGCCCTTCCTTGGCCCAGCGTTCATCGCCGCGGTCGCCTACATCGACCCGGGCAACTTCGCGACCAACATCGCCGGGGGCGCCAAGTTCGGGTATCTGCTGCTCTGGGTCGTACTCGGCGCCAACCTGATCGCGATGGTCGTCCAGACCCAGTCCGCCAAGTTGGGGATCGCGACCGGCAGGAACCTCGCGGAGGCCTGCCGGGACTCCTTCTCCCGGCGAACCTCGATCGGGCTCTGGATCCAGGCCGAGATCGTGGCGGCGGCCTGTGATGTGGCCGAGGTCGTGGGCGCAGCCCTCGGCCTCAATCTGCTCTTCGGCATCCCGCTTTTCCCGGCGGGCTTGCTCGCCGGGGCTGGCGCGTTCGCGATCCTCGGCCTCCAGCAGAAGGGATTTCGACGGCTCGAGGCGGGAATTGTCGTGCTCGTCGGGGTCGTGGTCCTGGCCTTCGCCTTCGAGATCCTCGAGTCGCATCCCGACGGGGGCCAGATCGCCAGGCACCTGTTCGTGCCTGGCTTCGCCGGGACCGAGAGCGTCCTGCTCGCCACCGGGATCATCGGTGCGACGGTCATGCCGCACGTCATCTACCTGCACTCCGCGCTCACGCAGCGGCGGATCGTGGGACGCAACGACCGCGAGAAGCGCCAGATCCTCCGCTTCGAGCGGATCGACGTGGTGATCGCCATGGCGATCGCGGGCGCGGTGAACCTCTCGATGATGATCATGGCCGCCGCCCTCTTCCACGGAAGCGGTCTGGTCGGGATCGACAGCATCGACGGCGCCTTCGACGGCCTGAAGCAGCTTGTCTCTCCGAGCGCCGCGACCATCTTCGGCATCGCGCTGCTGGCCTCCGGCTACGCCTCCTCGTCGGTCGGGACCATGGCGGGCCAGGTCGTGATGCAGGGGTTCATCAGGCGGAGGATCCCGATCTTCCTGCGCCGTGCGATCACCCTGGCTCCGGCCCTGATCGTCCTGGCGGTGGGTCTCGACCCGACCGGTGCGCTGGTCGGCAGCCAGGTGGTGCTCTCCTTCGGCATCCCGTTCGCACTGGTCCCGCTGGTTCTCCTTACCCGGCGCCGGGACCTGATGGGAGGCCTCGCGAATCCGGCCTGGCTCACGGCGGTTACCGCAGTCCTCTCCGGCCTGATCATCGCCCTGAACGTCTTCCTGCTCGAGCAGGTCTTCATCGGCTGACCGCAGTTAGGCTTCGACCGTGGCGCTCGCACAGGACTTCGAGGCGGTGGTCGAGACTCTCCCCGACGACTGGACGGACCTCGAGCTTGATCTCAGGATCGCGGACGAGTCGCGCTACGTGGACGCGTCCGTGATGCTGTCACAGGTGAACGCCCAGCCGTACTCGCGGGCGGACTGGCATTGGCGGATCAACGTCGCGCACCGGTTCGGCCACGCGGCCGCCTCCGAGACCGTTCGCGGCATTCTCAGCAAGCTCGACCGCGAGGGGATCGGTGGCGAGCTCCGCGTGCGCGATGCGCAGGAGGGTCGCGCCGAGGTCGTGCAGATGTGGGGGCGCCCCGAGAGCGTGCGCCGCGACTTCAGGCGACGCCGCAGCCTCTAGACGAGGCGCTCCGAGTCGGGCACCCGGAAGAACGACTGGATTACGGACGCCAGCTGATTGGCGACGATCCTGGCGCGGTTGATCTCGGTGCGGGTCCAGGGCCGTTCCTCGTGGCTCATCGCTTCGACGATCCCGAGGCACTCGCCGCGATGGACGACCGGCACCATCAGCATCGACCGGAAGCCGAGAGAGAACATCAGCTCGACCTCGGCGCGATCCGCGAGCGGGTCTCCCACCATGACCTGGACGGCCTCCTGGAGCGCAAGGACCCGGGCGGTCGCCGGGAATTCGTCGACCGGGAAGGATTCATCCTCAGCCTGCTCGCCGCTCTCGGCGAGCGTCTCGATCAAGCCCAGGTCCAGCCGCCACTGCGAGAGGGTGATCTTGTCGGCGTGCAGCTCTCCGGCGATCAGGTCCAGGGCCGCGTACAGGTCCGTTCTCGAGCGGGCGTTGGCGAGCCGGGCGCTGAGGTGCTCGAGACGCCGGTCGCCCGCCGAGATCGTCGGGGTCTCTCCACCCGGAGTCGAGACGAGCGCCTTGGCGAGCGCCTCTCTGCAGGTGGCAGCCGCCGTCGGCGCGACCGGGCTCCAGGGTGGGGCGGGCCGTCCGATCGCGTAGCCCTGGCCCCAGGGCACATCCAGGTTTGCGAGTACCTCCATGTCGTCATGGTTCTCGATCCCCTCAGCGCAGACCGTGGCGCCGACGCGCCGCGCAAAGCGGACGAGGGACTCCACCAGCGCCATCCGGACAGGGTCGGAGTGGATCGCGCGGGTCAGCTCCAGGTCGAGCTTGACGATGTCCGGACGCACCCACATGACCTGCTTCAGGCCGGCGTATCCGGCGCCTGCGTCGTCGATGGCGATCCGCGCCCCGCGCTCCCTCAGGTTGGCGAGGGAGTTGGCGAGCAGGCTGTCGCCCACATAGACCTCGTGCTCGGTGAGCTCGATGATCACGTCGGAAAGGTCGTCCGGCAGAACGCTCAGCACCGTGGCTGTGGAGAGCGCCGACGGACTGACGTTGACCGCGATGTGGGTTCCGCGCGGCCGGCCCTCGCGTGCGAGCGCGGCGCGAATCGCTGCCGCCTCGAGCTCGGGGCCGAGCCCGCAGGCGTTTGCCTGCGCGAACCAGGTGGAGGGAGGCCGATCCGGGGCATCGGGGAAGCGGGCGAGCCCCTCGTAGCCGATCAGGCGACCCGTGGTCAGCGAGGCGACGGGCTGGAAGAGCGGCTCGATCGCCTGCTGCTCCAGGATGCGCTCGATCTCGGAGCGCTGGGGGGCGTCGCCGGAGAGGCGGACATGATCGGGATCGAAGCGGCGTGTCCTCGACTTTCCTGAGCGCTTCGCCCAGTAGAGCGCGCCCTCGGCGAGCTGGAGCAGTGCGGCGGCGTTGTCGGCGTCGACCGGATAGACAGCGACCCCGGCCGAGCAGCTGAGCTCCGAGCCGGCGGGTGAGAGGCGGGCGATCTCATTCCGAACCCGCTCGGCGATCTCGTGAGCGGTGTCCGCGTCGGTGCCGGGCAGGATCAGGCCGAACTCCTCGCCGCCGGTGCGTGCCGCGGTGTCGCCGTTGCGGACCGAGCTGCGAAGCTGCGCGCCGACCCCCTGGAGCACCCCATCGCCGAATGGATGCCCGTGGCGCTCATTGATCGCCTTGAAATCGTCGAGGTCGAGGGCGACGAGGGCGAGGGGCTGCTGTTCCAGCGCGGCCTTGTGCAGCTCGCCACGCAGGATCTGCTGGAACCCGCGGTGGTTGGTGAGCTCGGTCAGCGTGTCGGTCTCGGCGAGGTCGCGGAGCTGTGACTGCTGGCGGTAGATCAGCATCGTCAGGACCAGGGTCAGCGCCATCCCGAGCCCGCTGAAGACCTCCAGCGTCAGGTCGTTCCTCGCGATCGCCACCCCGAAGATGCCGCCCCAGAGCAGGGAGAAGCCGGTGGCGGCCCAAGGCACCAGCCGGCGGTGAGAACTGCGGGGATGGGGGATACGCCCCACGGAGGTAGATATCGGAACTGTCGTCCATATCCCTATCCCCGATTTTTGGTCAAATTGGCTGCCTCGACGCATGACACGACTCCCCTTCGACACTGACCGCCGATGGCCCGCGTAGCCGCGCTCGTGCAAGACCTGATGCTCGCCAGCCGGGTGCGCACCTCGCTCGAGGCAGCTGGTCACGAGGTGGAGCAAGATTCCTCGTTGCCGAACGAGCTCGACGGCATCGACCTGGTGGTGGCGGATCTGGATGCGGTGTCGCCCGAGCAGCTCGGTGACCTCGGCGTGCCGGTGATCGGCTTCTATCAGCACACCGACGTCGACACCAAGGCCCGCGCCGACGCGGCCGGGCTGACGCTGGCGGTGCCGCGCAGCCGGATGGTCAGGGAGCTGCCGGAGCTGGTTGAGCGGACGCTGGCGGGCTAGTGGCAGCCGCTTGGCCTGATGGTGACGAAGCCTCTGGACACCTGGTTTCCGGCGGAGGGTGCGATGACGCCGTGGGACCTGGCCCACTGCACCCACGCGGACGCGTGAGGGCGGACGAGCCCCGCCGCGAAGCCCGGCGTCCGGTCGGTGACAGACCAGGCGTGAGCAGCGATCAGCGAGTCGAATTGGGCCTGTTGCGAGCCGCGATCCAGGCCGGGGACCGATGCGATCAAGTCGCTGAGTGCCGAGTTGGGATCCTGCTGCATGGCCGAATAGCCGCGCTCGAGTCCGGCGACCAGGGAGCGATCCGGCGCGCACAGGTCTCGGCCGATTCTCCCCTCGGACGTCACAACCACGAGCTCGGGATATCTGGGCGCGCCGAAGTCGTCGACCCGGAACTCCCGGATCGGGATGCCTCGCTGCCGCAGCTCGACGCCCTCGGCATTCCAGAAGCCGGTCGCGGCGTCGACCTTGCCGGCGGCCAGCTCGGCGACTGCGTTGAACCCGATCGTCACCCGGTGCACCGAAGACGGATCGACACCGCCGGAGCGCAGGACGGTGTCGAGGACCGCGTCGTCCGACGGGACTCCCGTGACGCCGATCGTCTTGCCGGCGAGGTCGGCGGGCGTCCGGATCTCGCTCGGGTCACGGGCGATCACGGAGGCGAGCGGCCGCTGAACGATCGCTGCGAAGGCGTCCAGGTCGAGGCCGCGCTCGCGGGCGATGCCGAAGTCGTTGATGTCCATCACCGCGAAGTCGGCGCGCCCCGCGGCGAGCAGCTTGGCGCTGTCGGCGGTGCTGGAGGGCTCCTGGATGTGGAGGTCGAGGCCCTCGTCCTCGAAGTCGCCGTTGGCCTGAGCGGCGTAGATGCCCGAGTGGACGGCGTTCGGTTGAAAGTCGAGGACCAGGGTCGCGCCCTTCGGCGCGCCCGGTTCAGCGCCGCCCCCTCCGCAGCCGGTCAGAGCGACGAGGAGGGCGGCCGCCAGCAGCGCGGCGACCCGTCTCATTCAGGGCTGACCCTATCCCTAAGGAGTCAGTAAAGGTTTGGCCGGCGTCGGCAGGCCCCGCCGGAAATCCGGTTAGACTGCGCGCCGCCGTCGGCCGCGGGCCGGCTTCGCCATAAGACGGGTTGCTCCTCGGCTTTCGCCTGTGGAGCTCCCTCGCATCTACGAGGAGGTCACTTCAAAGTGCAAGATCGAGGTCTAGCGGCGTACATCGCTGAGCTGATTGGGACGCTGCTCCTGGTCTTCTTCATAACCAGCGTGGTCGTCCTCTACGTCTCCACCGGTCAGAACGCCCAGTTCGGATCCGACTTCGCGGTTGTGGGCCTGACCCACTTCCTCGTGCTCTTCGCGCTGATCATCAGCATCGGCGTGGCGAGCGGGGGCCATTTCAACCCGCTCGTGACCACGGCGTTCATCGTCATCCGGCGTATCGACCCGATCGACGGCCTCGTCTACATCCTCGCCCAGCTCTCGGGCGGCGTCCTCGGCGCGTTGCTCACCAAGGCCTTCCTGCTCGACGAGGGGCGCGCCTCGGACTATGGGACGCCGAAGGTCAGCGGACTGCTTGGAGGTGCGCTCCAGGGCGCCCTGATCGAGGGCATCGGCACCTTCGTGCTCGTGCTCACGGTGCTGGCGGTTGCGCTCAACCCTGAGATCCGCCGCTGGGCTGCGCTGGCGGTCGGCGGCGCGCTCGGCCTGGGCGTAATGGTCTTCGGGCCGCTCACCGGCGGGTCCTTCAACATCGCCCGCTGGTTCGGGCCGGCGCTGGTCGGCAACCACTTCACCGATGCCTGGGTCTACATCTTCGGTCCGCTCGTCGGCGCACTGCTGGCGGCGGGCGTCTACAAGTTCATCATCGAGCCGACCAGCGGGCCGGTGCAGGAGGTGGCCGACACCGTCGCGCCACGCGGCCCAGCCCCCCCGGCCGGCGAGGCGCCCCCGCTGCGGCAGTCGAGCGGTCCGGGCGGGCCTCCGCCCTCATCGCCGCCCGGCGGCATCGCCGGTTCATAGGCACCGTAGGCACATAGGCGCACTTCGCTAGCGTCCCCTGCGATGCGCAGGGTCACCTTCTCGCGCAACTACACGCTCTCGCTGTCGAGGACGTGCCAGTGCTACTGCAAGTACTGCGCCTTCGCCACGCATCGGGCCCACATCCACGAGCCGGAAGAGGTCGAACGCCGGCTCGACGAGGCGGTGAGGCGAAACGGGAAGGAGCTCCTCGTCCTCACCGGTGAGCGCCCGGAGGTGAACCCCGAGGTCGCGCGGCGGCTGCGCGAGTGGGGACATGAGGACTTCACCTCCTACGTCGTCTGGGCGTGTCAACGGGGCTTGGAGCGGGGGCTCCTTCCGCACACGAACCTCGGTGTCCTCGGGCGGGAGGACCTGGCCCGCGTCCGTGAGGTCACCGCCTCCCAGGGGCTGATGCTCGAATCGACGAACCCCGACCTAGTGGTCCACCAGGGCTCCCCGACCAAGCATCCCGCCCGGAGGCTCGAGACCATCCGCCTCGCCGGCGAACTGCGGATCCCGTTCACCACCGGAATCCTGGTGGGCATCGGTGAGCACCCGGACGAGCGGATCGCCGCGCTCGAGGCGATCGCCGCGGTGCACGCGGAATACGGCCATATCCAGGAGGTGATCCTCCAGAACTTCGTCCCTCATCCGCGCTACTACGGGCAGGAGGTCGCGGAGATCGCGGACGAGGCGTCCAGGGAGCGCTGGATCGGAGCTGAGACCGTTGGATCCGAGCTTCCTCTGCCGGAATGGGCGGCGCCTGTCTCCATCGACGAGATGAAGACCCTGATCGCCGAATCCAGGCGGCTGATGCCTGACGTCGGCGTCCAGGTGCCACCCAATCTGGCCGATTGGTGGCCCGAGCTCGTCGAGGCGGGCGCCACGGACCTGGGTGGCCTCTCCAGCAACGGCGACCACATCAGCCCCGAGGAGCCATTCCCCAGCCCGCACCAGGTCCGCAAGGAGCTCGCGCCGCGAGGCTTCGCCCTGACCGAGCGGCTCTGCGCCTACCCGCAGTACCTCGATCCGGAGTGGATGGAGCAGGGCGTGCTCGACGTGGTGAAGCTCAAGTACTGGAGCTTCATCCCGCGGCGCGGCTCGGGGCGCCGCCAGGAGAAGCCGCCCGCCCCGGAGATCGCGCCCCGCGCGATCGAGAAGGGTCGCCGCGGCGAGGAGCTCACAGAAGAGGAGCTCACCGCGCTCTTCTCGGAGACCCGCCCGGAGGTGATCGAGGAGATGCGGGCTGCGGCGGATGAGCTACGGGCGCAGCTGGCCGGGGAGACCGCGACCTTCGTCGTCAACCGGAACATCAACTTCACCAACGTCTGCGTGGTCGGCTGCGCCTTCTGCGGCTTCGGGCAGGGCAAGCGCTCACCGGATGCCTACCACGTCGCCGAGGAGGACTTTGCCGCCCGAGTCCAGGACGCGATCGACTTCGGCGCGACGGAGATCTGCATGCAGGGCGGGATCCACCCCGACTACACGCTCGAGGACTACGGGCGCTGGCTCAGCTTCGCGAAGCAGTGCGCGCCCGACATCCACCTGCACGCGTACTCGCCGATGGAGATCCACTACATGTGCGAACGCTCCGGCCGCTCACCGGACTCGGTATTCGAGTACCTGATCGGATGCGGCCTCGGCTCGACCCCGGGGACGGCCGCCGAGGTGCTCGACGACGGCGTGCGCCAGCGGATCTCACCGAACAAGCTGCCGGTTGCCCGCTGGATCGAGATCATCGAGGCCTCGCACCGCGCAGGCCTGCGCTCGACTTCGACGGTGATGTTCGGTCACATCGAGGAGCCACGGGAGCTGGCGCGTCACATGCGAGTCGTCCGGCAACTCCAGGAGCGCACTGGCGGGATCACCGAGTTCGTCCCGCTCAGCTTCATCCCGTACAACACGCTGCTGGGGCGGACGCATGGCGTGGAGGAGATCTCTCGCGAGGACAACCTCAAGCACACCGCCGCGTTCCGCCTGGCGCTCGGCAAGACGATCCCGAACCTCCAGGCAAGCTGGGTGAAGATGGGGCTGGACGCCGCGACGGAGAGCCTGCACTGGGGGGTCAACGACCTCGGCGGGACGCTGATGGAGGAGAACATCTCCCGGATGGCCGGTTCCAAGCACGGGGTCAGGTTGGAGCCCGACCAGCTGATCGAGGCCGCCCGCCGGGCCGGCCGGACTCCGGCCCAGCGGACGACGCTCTACGAGATCGTCGAGACCTACTAGCCCGCGCATGCGCGCGATGGTTCTGGAGCAGCAGGGTCAGCCCCTCGTCGAGCGTGAGGTCTCGGCGCCGGCGCCGGCAGAAGGCCAGGTGCTCATCCAGGTCTCGATGTGCGGGGTCTGCCGCACCGACCTGCACATCTTCGATGGTGAGCTCACCGAGCCCAAGCTCCCGCTGATCATGGGGCACCAGATCGTCGGCAGGGTGGTGGAGGCCGGGACGGGCGCCGATCGCTTCTCGGTGGGCGATCGGGTCGGCGTGCCGTGGCTCGGCTGGACCGATGGCACCTGCCGTTTCTGCCGCTCGGGCAGGGAGAACCTCTGCGAGCACGCGAAGTTCACCGGCTACGACATCGACGGCGGATACGCGGAGAGCACCGTGGCGGACGAGCGCTACTGCTTCCCCATCCCCGACGACTACCCGGACGACCACGCAGCACCGCTCCTCTGCGCGGGATTGATCGGCTACCGGTCCCTGCGGCTCGCGGGCGAGGGAGAGCGGCTCGGGCTCTATGGGTTCGGTTCCTCGGCCCACATCATCTGCCAGGTCGCCGTCGCTCGAGGCTGGCGGGTCTTCGCCCTCACCCGGGAGGGCGATACCGAGACGCAGGAGCTGGCCCGTTCGCTGGGCGCGGAGTGGGCCGGCGCGGTGGGGGACCCGGCAGCCTCCGATCTCGACGCCGCGATCGTCTTCGCTCCGGTCGGTGACCTGATGGTCGATGCGCTCCGCGCGATGGCGCCCGGCGGGACGGTGGTGTCCGCCGGAATACACATGAGCGACATCCCGGCCTTCCCGTACGAGCTGCTCTGGCACGAGCGGACGATGCGCTCGGTGGCGAACCTGACTCGCCGCGACGGCGAGGAGTTCATCCCGCTCGCGGCGAGCGTGCCGGTCGAGACGAGCATTCAGGTCTATCCGCTGGCCGATGCCAACCGTGCGTTGGATGACGTGCGTCACGGTAGGGTCCATGGTTCCGCCGTGCTCGCGATCGGCGAGTAGCCTCCACTCCATCAAGCGGGTTGCGCCTGGCGGCGCGCCCTTGCATCACGGGGAGAGGAAAAAGCGATATGCCAGATCTGACCGTCAAGCGCGTCGAGGACTTCGAGGCGATCTTCGGTGGCGGGTTTCGGCGGGCCAGGGCAGGTCTGGGTGTGAGCTCGTTCGGCCTCGCCGTGATCGATCTGCCGCCGAACTTCTCGCGCTATCCCGAGCACGACCAGACGCATGACGACCAGGAGGAGGTCTATACGGTCATCTCGGGCCGGGCGACCCTTCAGGTCGGAGGCGAAGAGCACCTGCTGGAACCGGGTGTGTTCGCCCGGGTCGGGGCGACCGAAAGGCGCAAACTGATCACCGGCGACGAACCGGCGAGGATCCTCGCCATGGGCGGAACTCCGGGCAAGATCTACGAGCCGCCCGAGTTCTCCTACGAGGGCACCAAACCGCCCTCGATGGACGAGCTCAAGTCCAAGAAGGCCACGCCTGCCTAGTTCGGCGGCGTTTGTCGCCGCCGCCTACCGAAACAGGTCCTGATCCGCGGGCCGCTGCAGGGAGCCCGCGCCCGGGCCGTCCTCCGCGGTCACCAGATCGCCACGCCCCGCAACGATCGCGCCGGGTACGGCCGAGTCCTTGTCGCGGGTGAGGTCGGCGGCGGAGGCAAGCTCGTCCGCGACGGCAACCACCGTCGCGGTGAGCTCGCGACCGTGCGCGTCCCACCTCCCGCGCCAATCCGCGACCGGCACGACGCCCGCGCAGCCGATCGCGATGTCGGCTTGTCCCACCCGCCAGGGACGGCCGAAGCTGTCGGCGATCACCACTGCCGGGGAGGCGCGGCCGGCCTCGCGGATCTCGCGCCTGATTCGGCGGGCCGACTCATCGCTGTCGGCGGGGAGGAGGGAGACCAGTCCCTCGTCGAGGTTGGAGGAGTCGATCCCAGCGTTCGCGGCCACCCAGCCGCCGTTGGTCTCGGTGATCAGGACCCCCCGCTCCGCGCGCACGACCCGCCTGCTCTCGGCGAGCACCAGCTCCACCAGGGCGGGATCCTTGTCGAGCCGGCCAGCGAGGTCCCGGGCCCGCTCACCCGGCTCGACCTCCGCGAGCCTTCGCAGCCGTCCCTCCACCTTCGAGACAGCCTTCTGGGAGATGACAACCACCTCGTCGCCCGCAGGAGCTCCGGTCTCGACGATCAGGCGGCCGAGGGCGTCGCCCTCCTGCAGCTCGGGTATGCCGGTGAGCGGCGTGATCCGCAGCTCGCGGCTCATCGGCGGCCAGGGACCCCGCCGCTGGGCAAGCTACGCGGCGGCCCGCTCGGTGCGCTCGCCGAGCTCCCAGAGGACCTGAGCCGTCTTCGGGGCGGGCTGCGGATCGAGCAACAGGCTGTCGCGCAGCAGCGAGTAGTCCTCAGGCGTGTCGAGATCGATTCCAATCGACTCGATCTCCTCCAGGGCGAAGCTGATTCCGGCCGCGCGCGCCCGGCTCACGTGACGGGCGCAGCTGTCCGGCCCGAACGCCGGCAGAAAGATGTCGGGGGGCACCAGGACGAGAGCGTTCGTACCCGTGCCGTGCCGGTCCGGGACGATCAGAACGGTGCGGGGGGAGCGGCCGATGCGGGCGTCGAGCTCATCAGTGTCGAGCATCGGGCAGTCCACCGGCAGCATCGCGACTCGCTTCGCCCCGTCGGCGAGTGCCGCACGGGCGCCTGCCGCGGCGGCCTCGGAGTGCCCGTCGTCCTTCTCCTGCAAGAGCACCTTGGCGCCGAACCAGCGCGCCTGCCGGGCGATCGAGGCGTCGGCCGTCACCACCATGACATCGTCGATGCAGCGGCTGCGCGGCAGCTTGAGGATCAAGTCGAGGAAGAGGGCCTCGGCAACGCGGTGGCGCTCCTCCTGGGAAAGCAGGCCGTCCAGGCGCCCGTTGGCGACCGAAAGACCCTTCACCGGGACGATCGCGGTGGTGTGCAAGTTGTCGGACGCCATCCCCACGGATGTCAGGCTACCGGTTCGGGCCCCACAAATACTCCCGTCGTTGCGGGTTTTATTTCCTCTGACTCAGGCTCGACGCGAACTCGAGGGTTCTCTCGGCCAGGGCGCGTCGCCCCTCCCGGCCCTGCATGAGCGTCGGGCAGCTCATCACCGTGTGGTCTTCGGGCGCCGGATCGGGATCTTCGGAGTCGCAGATCATGCCGTCGATCAGGCCCCTGTAGAGGGAGGCGACCCCCGCCGCGGTCGACGGGCGGCCCACGGCGCGCATGAAGCGATCGGTGGGGCCCTTGACCACCTCGCCGGCCACGTAGGGGCTCACGGCCACCACAGGGGTGCGAGCGGCCGTCATCGCCTCGCGCACGGCCGGCATGGAGATGATCGGCCCGATCGAGATCACTGGATTCGAGGGCCCGATCACGATCGCCTCGGCCGATGAGATCGCCTCGAGCACCTCGGGGGTGGGCATCGCCTCGGCGATGCCCTCGATCTGGACCTCCTCGACCTCGGCCTCGGCATGCTCCGCCACCAGATAATCCTGCAGGCCGCGCCAGCCCGCGGCGGTCCTCACCCGGGTCCGAACCGGCTCCTCGCACATCGGCAAGACGGCGGCCTCGGCCCCGAGCGCGCGCGCGATCTGCGCTTGGGCGTCGGTTCGGCGCCCGCCCTCGGCCACGAACACGCGGCGGTAGAGGCAGGTCGCCAGATCGCGATCGGAGAGGCGGAACCAGTCCGGGGTACCCAGCCTGACCAGCCGGTCGAAGACGGTGAAGGTGTCGTCCTTGATCCCCCAGCCGCGCTCCTCGTCGATCTCGCCAGTCAGCCAGTAGGTGACCAGGTCGGGATCGGGGGAGACGTCGACCCCGGCGATCTCGATGTCGTCGGCGCTGTTTGCCACCACCGAGAGGCCGGCTCCCAGGAGGTCCTGCATGCCCGCTGCGAGCTTCGCCCCGCCGGTGCCCCCCGCGAGCACGACGCAGCGTTCGATTCCGCTCACGGCCACGTTCGGCCTAGGCCCAGTGGTCGTCCTCGGGCAGGCCCGTGATCCGGATGCCCGCGCGACTCTTGTAGCGGGCGTTGATCGCGATCAGCAGCGGTGTGAGCGTCTCGGCGATCCGGGCCATCTCGAGGGCGCCGGCGTTGACGGCCCGCAGCCCGTCGATTCGCTCCACGAGTCGGGCGACGCGAGCCTTGTCCGCCTTGCGGTCGCCGCAGATCAGCACGTCTTCCTCGACCGGGTCGCCCTCGGCGAGCGCCGGCGCGCTCACGGTGTGGAGCGCCGAGATCACCGTGACGCCCTCGGGGACCATCTCCTCCGCCTGCTGTGCGGCGGAGCCCTGCCAGACGCCGATGGTCCTGAAGGCCTTGCCGCTGATCGCCGCAGCGGTGGGGACGGTGCAGTCGACCAGGATCTGACCCGGCTCGAGGGCCTCCTTCAGATTGTTGAGCGTCTCCGACTGAGCCCGGAACGGCACGGTCAGGAAGACGATCGGGCCCCTGGCGACCGCCTCCGCGTTCTCGAGTCCCTCTACCTCGGCCTCCGCAACAGCGGTACGGACGCGCTCGGCGGCCTCGGTTGCCCGCTCCGCGTTGCGCGAGCCGATCACGATCCGCTCGCCCGCCTGTGCCCAGCGGACCGCCAGCCCGTAGCCGAGGGCGCCGGTGCCACCGATGATCGGGATTGGCTCTGCCACCGGCGAGCAAGCTACAGGGCGCCCCGAATAGGCTGCTGAGCGCCATGAGGCTGGAAGGCAAAAAGGCCCTCGTCACCGGCGGAGCCAGCGGGATCGGCGCCGCGGTCGCGCGCCGCCTGGCCGCAGAGGGAGCCGAGGTAACCGTGGGGGACCTGAACCTCGAGGGAGCGACGAAGGTCGCCGGCGAGATCTCCGGCCTGCCGATCGAGCTCGACGTCACCGACCTGGGCTCGGCGCAGGCGGCGGTGGAAAGCGCGGGTGGGCCGATCGAAATCCTCGTCAACAACGCGGGGACCGACGAGTTCGGCTTCTTCACCCAGACGACTCCAGAGCAGTGGGAGAAGGTGATCGGCGTGAACCTGCGGGGCGTCCTCAACTGCACCTACGCCGCCCTTCCGGGCATGCAGGAGGCCGGCTATGGGCGGATCGTCAGTATCGCCTCGGAGGCCGGGCGAGTGGGCTCCAAGGGGTCCGCCGTCTACTCCGCGGCCAAGGGCGGCGTTATCGCCTTCACCAAGGTGATGGCGCGCGAGAACGCCCGCTTCGGGATCACGGCCAACGCGATCGCCCCCGGGCCGATCGAGACCCCGCTGCTGATGGCCGCGAAGCAGTTGGGCGAGATCGGCGAAAAGATCATCGAGACGATGAAGGCCGGCACACAGATGAAACGGCTCGGCCAGCCGGAGGAGGTGGCGGCCACCGTGGCGTTCCTCAGCTCCGACGATTCCTCCTACGTCACCGGAGAGTGCATCGGCGTCTCCGGCGGGATGGGGATGGTCGGCTGATGGCGCTCGAGGTCGGGGCCGAGCGCACGGATGAGTTCGTCGTCGAGGGTCGCCTGATGACCGACGTCGGCGGCACGATCGGCGCAAGCGTCCTCTCGACGCCGGGGATGATCGGGATGATGGAGCGGACCGCCGCCGTGCTCTCCTTCGAGCAGCTCGGCGACGGCAAGGCTACCGTCGGCTTCGAGGTCTGCGTCAAGCATGTCGCCGCCGCGGCCGAGGGCCAGACCTGCACGGTCCACGCCAGGCTGCGAGAGGTGATCGATGACCGCAAGCTGCGCTTCGACGTCGAGGTCAAGGAAGGCGAGCGCACCATCGGAGTCGGCACGCATGAGCGCCGTGTGATCGAGATCGGCTCGGTCACCGGCGAGCAGGGCTAGCGCCGCTTCGGCCCGTCTAGGCTGAAGGGCATGGCCGAGGCGCTACCCGAGACCGTCCGAATTCGCGAGGTCGGGCCTCGGGACGGTTTCCAGAACGAGCCGGAGGTGATCCCGACCGAGGAGAAGGTCCGCCTGATCCGGCTGCTGGGCGAAGCTGGTTTGCGACGGATCGAGCTCACCTCGTTCGTCCGTCCCGACGTGATCCCCCAGCTCGCCGACGCCGCCGAGGTCCTGACCCGCTTCGAGCCTCGGGAGGGTGTCGCCTATTCCGTGCTGATCCCGAACCGCAAGGGCCTCGACAACGCGCTGCGCTTCCGAGACCGCTTCCAGGAGGCGAACTTCTTCCTCTCCGCCTCCGAGACGCACAACCAGAAGAACGTCAACCGCTCGGTCTCCGAGTCCCTCGCGGACCTGGAGGGCACCATCGCGGCCGCCGGGGAGGCCGGCCTGCGCTGCGAGGGCGTGATCTCGACCAGCTTCGGCTGTCCCTACGAGGGAGAGGTCCCGCCAGAGCGGGTCTTCGAGATCGCGAAGAAGCTGGACGGCTTCGGCTGCGAGGAGATCGCCTTCGGCGACACAACCGGCATGGCAAATCCACGTCAGGTCGGTCAGTTCTTCGCGGGCGCCCGTGAGCGCCTCGGCGAGGCCGAGCTCACCGCGCACTTCCACAACACCCGGGGCCAGGGTCTGGCGAACGTGCTGGCGGCGCTCGAGCAGGGCGTCGACTCATTCGAAAGCTCTTTCGGCGAGCTCGGCGGGTGCCCGGTCCCTCCGGGTTCGACCGGCAACATCTCGACCGAGGACCTCGTCTCGATGCTGGAGGAGATGGGCGTCGCGACCGGGGTCGACCTGGCGAAGCTGATCGCGGCATCCGCCGAGGCCCAGCGGACTCTGGGCAGGCCGCTCGGCGCGCATCTGCTCACCGCCGGGCCTGTGGACTGGCACCGGTGATCGGAGGGTGCTTCGAGGCAAAGCCGAGGAGCAACCCGTTTAATGGTGGTATGAAGAGCGACCGATTTCGCTCCGCGGCCGAGAACAAGGACTTCTCGGCGATCGACGAGCTCTTCGCCGAGGACGTCGTCTTCCGCAGCCCGGTCGTCTTCAAGCCGTACGAGGGCCGCGATGCGGTGGCGATGTTGCTCGGCGCTGTCTCGCAGGTGTTCGAGGACTTCCGCTACACCGACCAGGTCGAGACCGGCGATGCTGCGGCCCTGGCCTTCAGTGCACGCGTTGGCGACCGCGAGCTCGACGGGATCGACTTCCTGAGCTTCGACGACGAGGGCCGGATCAACCGGATGACGGTCTTCATCCGTCCGATGAGCGGTGTTCACGCCCTGGCGGAGGCGATGCAGAAGAAGCTGGAGACGGCTTCGTCATAACCGGCGGCCACGAACAGCGCCGCCGAATCTCAGCCGCCTAGATGGCAGCTGGGGCCTGAGCAGGTCTTCAGCTTGGCCAGTTCGGCGGCGAGCTGGTCGCGGATGTCGGTGTGGCTCGAGGCCCCTGAGCCGAAGAGCAGATTTTTGAGCTCGTAGGGGTCGTTGTCGAGGTTGTAGAGCTCCTCGTCACCGTTGCTCCATTGGTTGAACGCCCAGGGCCCCTGCCTGACGCCGAAGGCGCCGACGTCGAGGGTCTCGATCAAGAGCGCCCTGTTGGTCTCATCGGCCGCGTCCTTTGCCAGTGGCAGCAGAGGGATCCCGTCCATCACACGTTCGGGGCGAGCGCCGGTGAGCGCGGTGATCGTCGGCGCCAGGTCGATGTTCGCGACCAGCTGGTCGCGCGTCGTGTCCTGCGGGAAGCCCGGGCCGCGGATGATCAGCGGCACCCGCTCGGCCTCCTGGTACGGGTAGTCCTTGAACTCGATCCGGTGCGCACCCATCATCAGCCCGTTGTCGGAGGTGAAGACGAAGAAGGTCTTCCGCTTGTCGCCGTACTTGCGGACCAGGCGGACGATCCGCTTCACCTCGTCGTCGACGGAGAGCAGGCTCTCCTGCCGGCCGCGGTAGCGGCGGTCGATGTCGGCGAGCTCGGCATCGGACAGCCGCGGTATGTCCTGGATGGCCTCCGGCTTGTCGGAGACGTTGGGCTCGTCGAAGTTGGGTGGCCGCGGCGCGGTGATGTCCCCCAATACGCCGTTGTATTGCGGGGCCGGCTCCGGGTCACGCGTCGACCAGACCGGGGTGCCGGACTCTCCGTGCGGGTTGTTCGGGTTGTAGTAGAGGAAGAACGGCTTGGGGCTGATCGTCCACTTCTTGAGCAGGCCGTTCACCTTCGAGTCGAGGATGTAGTCGATGTAGTTCTTCGGCTTTCGGCTGTAGTGCCTGACCTTGCCGTTCTCGTTGAGCTTGAACCCGTAGCGGTGCTGCTCGGTCCCGTCGGTGAGCGCGAACCACTTGCTCCAGCCGGGTGGGATCTCGCGGGGGCGAACAACGCCGTAGCCGTTCAGGTACTTCCCGACCATGGCGGTGCGGTACTTCGCGCGACGGAGCCAGACGGCGAGCGTGTTGGTGTTGTCGAGGTCCCCATAGCGCTGGTCGGTGAGCACGTGGTGGTTGTGGGCGTACTGGCCGGTCAGGAAGGTCGCGCGGGAGGGGCAGCAGAGCGGGTAGGAGACGTAGCTGTTCCGGAAGGTGGTGCCGTGGGCGCTGAGCATGGCGAGCGTGTTCCGCATCACGGACAGGTCGGTGACGTTCATGTCGTCCGTGTCGATCACGACGACGTTCGGCCGCTTCTGCTGGGCGTTCCTGGCGCGCAGCAGCGCGAGCTTCTGCTTCTTCGCCTGTTTGGCGGCCTGGCAGGCCCGGTCGCACCGGACCGAGGCGTGCGCGCGCGTGGCTCCGCCCGGTGCCCAGGCGAGCACGGCGGCACAGATGATGGTGAGCGGGAGCCCCGCCCTCAGTGTTCTCCCGGGGACCATTCGGAGTTGAAACCCGCGACAGACTAGGTGGTTGCGCAGGGCCAGGGCGCACCTCCCCTGATTGGACAGGCCCTTATGCTCCCGCCGCCAGTCACTAGGAAGGGAGCGAAACGAACATGGCGATCAGCAAGGTCGGTGTGGTGGGCTGCGGCCTGATGGGGCACGGGATCTCTCAGATCTGCGCGCAGGCGGGCTGGGAAGTAGTGGTGCGGGAGATCGATCAGGAGTCGCTCGACAAGGGAATGGCCAAGATCGAGAAACAGCTTGCCCGCTCGGTGGAGAAGGGAAAGATGGAGCAGGCGGATGCCGACGCCGTCCGCGGGCGCATCACTCCGACGCTCGACTACTCGGACCTCGCCGACAGCGACCTGGTGATCGAAGCGATCACCGAAGACCTCGACCGCAAGCTCGAGATGTGGCGCGAGCTCGACGAGCTCGTCAAGGACGATGCATTTCTGGCGACGAACACCTCGTCACTCTCCGTCGCGACCCAGGCCGAAGCGACCAAGCGGCCCGAGCGCATGATCGGGCTTCACTTCTTCAATCCACCCCAGGTGATGCCGCTGCTCGAGGTCGTGCGGGCGGAGCACTCCTCGGACGAGGCGGTCGCGCTGGGCTTCGAGATCGGCAAGGAGCTCGGCAAGACCACGGTGGCTGCAGGCGACAACCGCGGCTTCATCGTCAACAGGCTGCTGGTCCCCTACATGCTCGACGCGATCCGCGCCCTCGAGCAGGGCGTGGGGTCGATCGAGGACATCGACACCGGGATGATGGCCGGGGCCAGCCATCCGATGGGCCCCCTGACGCTCGCCGACTTCGTCGGGCTCGACACCCTGGCGGCAATCGCCGGAGTGATGGCCGACGCCTACGAAGAGGAGCGCTTCGCCGCGCCCGACACCCTCAAGAAGATGGTCGATGCCGGGGACTTCGGGCGCAAGTCGGGCAAGGGGTTCTACGATTACTCCGGTGAGCGGCCCGTCCCGGTGGACGCCGGGGGGTAGCCGAGCGCAAGGAGAGGACCAGCACGCATGCCAGTCGACCAGACCAGTCTCGACCGCATCAGGAACGCAACCTTCCCGTCCGCGCGTCGCGGCTACGACAAGCACGAGGTCGAGAAGTTCCTTGCACGACTGGCCGACTGGCTCGAGACCGGTGGAGGGGACGAGTCGCGCTCCGACGCGGTGAAGAAGGAGCTCGAGAAGGTGGGCCAGCGGACGGGGGCGATCCTGGCGCAGGCGGAGGAGAGCGCCCAGCAGATCCGCGCGGAGGCCGAGGAGGAGGCCCGAGGAACGGTCAACGCGGCGAACATGCAGGCCGTGGAGACCCACACCGAGGTGGACAACTACGCGAGGGAGACACGGACTTCGGCCGACTCGTACGCGCAGCAAACGCGCCAAGAGGCGGAGGCGCTGCTCTCCAACGCCAAGGCGGAGGCGGAGAGGAAGGCTCGCGAAGCGCTGGAGGCCGCTCGGGCCGAGGCCACCCGGATAGTCGAGGAGGGAACTCGGCGTCGCGAGGAGATCGAGGCCGTGATCGCCAATCTGGTGCGGCGACGGGACGACGTGCTGGCGGACACCGAGCAGCTGAGCTCCAAGCTGACCCGGGCGGTTTCGGATCATCGCCCGGAGCAGGGCGCCGACGAGTTCTCCAAGCCCGACGAGTACGACCCGCTCGCCCGCGAGGGAGCCGACGCGCAGGAGGACGAACAGACGGCTGTCGTGGACGTCGAGAGACCGAGCGAGACCGACGAGCGCCGAGTCCGAGCAAGAAGCGGACCTGAGACGCTGAGGTCACGGTGAGCGACGTCAGGGCGGCCCTCGACGCGGCGCTGGAGGGAGGGCCGGAGCGGCATCGGAAGAAGGTCGCGGAGCAGCAGAAGCTGCCGGTGCGGGAACGCGTGGCCCGGCTCCTCGATCCGGATTCCTTCGCGGAGGAGGGGCTGCTGGCGAACTGGGAGCGGGAGGGGCTCGGCGCCGACGGCGTCGTCACGGGGATGGGCACGGTGGGCGGCCGTCCGGTCGCACTGATGGCGAACGACCCGGCCGTCAAGGCCGGGTCCTGGGGCCCGAAGACCGTCGAGAAGATCCTGCGGACCCAGGAGCGGGCGACTCGCTCATCAGGTGCCGATCGTCTATCTCGTCGACTCGGCGGGCGCGCGGATCACCGATCAGGTGGCATGTTCCCCGGCCGCCGGGGGGCGGGGAAGATCTTCCATACCCAGGTCCGCCTCTCGGGCCAGGTGCCGCAGGTCTGCCTGCTGTTCGGACCCAGCGCCGCTGGGGGCGCCTACATCCCGGCGTTCTGCGATATCGTGATCATGCGCGACGGCAACGCCTCGATGTACCTCGGCTCTCCGCGGATGGCGGAGATGGTGATCGGCGAGCACATCACTCTCGAGGAGATGGGTGGCGCGCGGATGCACACCTCGGTCTCGGGTTGCGGGCACTTCCTGAGCGAATCCGACGACGACGCGATCGACCTCGCCCGCCGCTACCTCTCCTATATGCCCGCCAACTGGCGCGAGGGCCCGCCGGCGGCCCCGCCCGCGGAGCCGGCGGAGAGATACGGTGTCCAAGATCGTCCCGGCGAACGAGAAGGAGGCATTCGACATCAGGGACCTGATCGATGCCTTCGTCGACGCCGAATCGTTCCTGGAGGTGCATGCGCGCTGGGCGAAGGAGGTGGTGGTCGGCTACGCGCGGCTCGACGGCCGCGTGATCGGGATCGTGGCGAACCAGCCGAAAGTGAAGGGCGGCGTCCTGTTCGTCGACTCCGCCGACAAGGCGGCGCGGTTCATCCTGACCTGCAACGCCTTCAATGTCCCGTTGCTCTTCCTCGCCGACGTTCCCGGATTCATGATCGGCAAGGACGTCGAGCG
>CAWJDA010000018.1:0-10676 GCA_963841525.1 uncultured Solirubrobacterales bacterium
GGCATGGGCGGCACGGTCGTGAAGCGCTACCGACTCTACGAGAAGAGCCTGTAGTCAGCTGCGCTCGGCGGCAGAAGAGCCGACGCTGACCGTCACCACCGATTCGATCAGCCTGCATTCGGGCCAGCTCAGATGTTTGAGACCGCTCAAAACGGCTAGCGGTTACGCACGCTTGGTCGATTTGTAACCAAGTGTGATTCCGATCTGTCTCAGGTCGTGTGGGATCGAGCGGGACCCAGCCAACTCAAGGAGGAACGGCGTGAGACTTTTCGGATCGAGCGACGATGAGCGTGGCGAGCGCGAGGACGCGCCGACGAGCAGGGTCGCAACCGATGCTGACGGCGATGACTCGGTGCACGCCCCCGGGGACCCGGTACGGGGCAATGGCGCTGACCACGATCGTGACGAAGCAGAGGCTGCTCGCGAGCGCTCCGACGCACCGGTAGCACCCACCCGCGCCGACTACAGCCCGGAGGGGGCAGAGCGCAAGTCGACCCTGGTCGCGACCCTGAAGCGGACCGCGACCGAGTTTTCAGAAGACAACCTCACCGATTGGGCTGCCGCGCTCACCTACTACGGCCTGCTCTCCTTGTTCCCGGCCCTGATCGCGGCGGTCGGGATCCTCGGGTTGTTCGGCGATCCGCAGTCGACCACGAAGACCGTCACCGACATCGTCACCTCGATCGGACCCCAGTCGGCGGCCGAGACCTTCAGCGATCCGATCAAGACGATCACCTCGAACCGCAGCGGCGCCGGGATTGCCCTCGTGGTTGGTCTGGCAATCGCGCTCTGGTCGGCTTCCGGATACGTCGGCGCCTTCATACGCGCCTCCAACGTGATCTACGAGACCCCCGAGGGGCGGCCGTTCTGGAAGCTGCGCCCGCTGCAGATACTCGTCACGCTGACGATGATCGTCCTGCTGGTCGTGATCGCGCTCAGCCTGGCGCTGACCGGGCCGATCGTCGACGCGGTCGCGGGGCCGATCGGCGTCGGCTCCACCGCGGTCTCGATCTGGAACATCGCCAAGTGGCCGGTCCTGATCGCCCTCTTCGTCCTGATGATCGCGGTCCTCTACTACGCGTCGCCGAACGCAAAGATGCGCGGCTTCAGGTTCATCACCCCGGGGAGCCTGGTGGCACTCGTGGTCTGGGTCGTCGCCTCGGCGGCCTTCGCCTTCTACGTCGCCAACTTCGGCTCCTACAACAAGACCTACGGGACACTCGCCGGTCTGATCGTGCTGCTGATCTGGATGTGGATCACGAACATCGCGATCCTCTTCGGGCACCAGCTGAACGCCGAGCGGGAACGAAGTGCGGAGATCGCCGAGGGCGTCCCGCGGGCCGAGAAGGAGATCCAGCTCGAGCCGCGCGACGAGCCGAAGGAGCAGAAGACAACCTGATGGAGGAACGGATGGAGCCGCAAACCACGCGAGATGGCCGTTCGACGCCAGAGCTGCTGCGCGAGCTTTCGCAGCAGACCGGCGACCTGGTCCGCAAGGAGATGGAGCTGGCCAAGGCCGAGCTTCGCGAGAAGGGCAAGGCAGCTGGGATCGCCGGAGGAATGTTCGGCGGCGCCGGGGTGATTGCGCTCTATGGAGTCGGAGCCCTCACGGCGGCCGCGATCCTGGGCCTGGCGATCGTGCTCGACGCATGGCTCGCGGCGCTGCTGGTGGGCGTCGGTTATCTGGCCGTCGCCGGGATCCTCGCCCTGATTGGAAAGAAGAAGATGGGGCAGGCAACCCCGCCGGTTCCCGAGCAAGCGATCGAGAGCAGCAAGGAGGATGTCGAGTGGACGAAGCAACGCGCACAGGCAGCTCGCAGGTAGACGAGCAGGAGCAGCGCTCGCCGGAGGAGATCAGGCGGGACATCAAGGAGACGCGCGATCAGCTCGGCGACACCGCTGAGGCGCTCGCGCAGAAGGCCGACGTAAAGGGCCAGGCGAAGGCGAAGCTCGAGGGGATGAAGCAGTCCGCGCAGGGAAGGGCGCAGGAGTTCACCTCGAAGGCGAAGGACGCCAGCCCCGACAGTGCCGGCGCCGGCGCCGAGCAGGTCACCGCGATGGCCAAGGAGAACCCAATCCCCATCGCCATTGCCGGAGCGTTTGTCGTCGGCCTGCTGATCGGCTGGATCCTGCGCCGCTAGGGGCCGCGGGAACGACGGGCAGATGCGCCGGATCGCCAAAATCGCGCTTGCGGTCGCAGTCGCTGCTGCTGCGGCGCAGGCGATTCGCTGGCTGCTCGAGCGCGACGGCGAAGCTGCCCCGGAGCCCCCGCGCCCGGAGCAGACTCCTGCTCGGGCCGAAAATCGGAACGGCGCGGCACCGAGCGGAGCTTCCGGCGCGGGAGGGCCGACCCGCGAGGAGCTCTACCGGGAAGCCCGCCGGCTCGAGATTCAGGGACGATCGAAGATGAACAAGCAAGAGCTGCAAGAGGCCGTTGAGGCCGCGAAGACCGGAGGAGCCCCATGAAGATAGCTTTTACCCCGTTCAGCATCGTGCTCGGTCTGATCGCGGGCATCGTCGGGAAGAAGATCTTCGAGCAGATCTGGGGGCTGATCGACGACGAAGAGCCGCCCGACGCCAAGCACCGCGACATCAACTACCCGAAGCTGGTTGCCGCGCTTCTGTTCGAGGGCGCGATCTTCCGGCTCGTCAAAGGGCTGACCGATCACGGCGCCCGGCAGGCATTCGCCCGCACCATGGGCACCTGGCCCGGGGAAGAGGAGCCGGAGCCCGAGTGATCTGGCGAAACGCCCCGATCGGATTTCGAAGAACGACGACATAGGAGTGAACCAATGGCAGTAAAGGACAAGGCAACCCCCTACGCCGAGCGCTTGCTCGACGACAGCAAGCTTCAGCGCGACCTGCGCGACGCGGCGGCGGCGCTAAGGACCAGCTTCAACCGAGCCGAGTCGAAGAAGCGCAAGCCCTCGCGGCTGATGGACGACAAGAAGTTCAAGCAGAGCGCACAGCGAGCCGCCGTATCGATCAAGGACGCGCAGGCGCGCTTCCGAGGCGAGCCGCCGAAGAGCCACCGCGGCCGCAAGGTCCTCTTGGTCTTGCTGCTGCTCGTCGGCCTCGGAGCCGCGGCTGCCACGGCCAAGCAGGTGATGGCCGAGGACGAGTTCGCCGCCCAGCCGCCAGCGAGCTGAGCCCCAGCCTTGGCCTGGTCTTTGCGTCACTTTCCCCGGACCCTCCCGGCGAAACCCCGGATGGGTCTTGACCTGCCCTTAGGATGAGCGTCGATGGCGGAAGGGCTCCAAACGGACGCCGAGGTGGTTGAGGCGGAGCCCGTGCGCCCGCTTCCGGTCCGCGCCGAGGGGCGCGGTATTGAGATCTGGGGTCGCGAGTTCGGACCTCTCGCCGTCGCCGCCGGCGGCGCCGCCGCGGGAGTGGCCGTCGTGGCGGTTGCGCGGGCAGCTCGCGTTGCCCGTTCGGCGAGGCGCCCTCCGCGGCGCGGGCTCTTTCGCCGCCGCGAGAAGGTCGTCGCCAGCCGCAGTTTCCTGGTCGACGTGCACGTCCTCGGCCGCTAGGCCGCTCGGGCGTGCCGCTGACGATCGAGGAGCGGGTGCTGCCCCGTTGGCCGTATCGGTTGCGTCTCTCCCGGGGCCGGGATGGCGTCCTTCGCTCCCGAGGCGGGGTCCTGGAACGCCTCATTCACGTCCGGGAGCGCCCCGTTCGCACCCGGAGCTGGCAGACGAGGTCCGGCTACGTCCACATCCGTGCTGAGTCCGTCGACCCGGCCGAGGTCGAGCATCCGATCCTTCCGGAGAGGCGACCCGACCCACGCGAGCTGTCCCCTGCAGGCGAGGATGAGCTCGGCATCGCGATCGAGCGGACGCGTTTCTCCCTTGCGATCGAAGAGGAGATGGGGGAGTTCTACGAGGCGTTCAAGCGCGACCCGTTGCTGGGGCCGACCATCCATCACAAGCCCTGGGTTCGGCCCCGTCGCCGGACGTGGCCGTGGGAGGCGCTCTGTTGGGCGATCACCGAACAGCTCATCGAGGGGTCTCAGGCCGCCGAGATCCAGCGCCGGATCGTGCGGAGATGGGGGCCGAGTTTGGCGGCTTCGCCATCAGGCGCGGACCGCTGGCGCCGCCCCAAGGGAAATCGGGTCGCGCTAGCGCGCGCCCTCGCATCTCGGCGGCAAGCCGCCGCTCCAGATGGAGCGGCTGGCGGTCCGCTGCGCGACGTGCCCTCGGCGGCGGTCATCGCCGGGCGTGCGCCTGCAGAGCTGGCTTCGATGGATCTGAGCCAGGGCCGTTCGCAGGCGATGGTGCGCTGCGCGCGAGAGGTGGCGCGGGAACGCGCCGACCTGTTCGATTCCGCCGCCGACCGGCGCCTGCTGGCAGTCCCGGAGATCGGGCCCTGGACTATCCAGTGCCTGGGTCTCCACGGGCGGGGCGATCCTGACTCGCTGCCGGCCGGCGACCTCGCGTACGTGAGGCTGGTCGGCCATCTCGCAGGCCTCGGCCGCCGCGCCTCCGTCGAGGAGGTCGAGGAGTACTTCGCTCCCTACGCCCCCTTCCGCGGGCTGGCGGGGACGTTCGCTCTGGTCGGCTGGCACAAATCCGTCGGCGCCGGCCCGCCCGCGCGACTCGCCGCCTGACCCCCGCCGAGGCGCTCTACCGGGGACGCAGCGGTAAATCGCCCCGCCCGAAGTTAGGGGCGTCGGCCGGCCGGGTAGCCCGGAGCCATGCGCTATTTCTATGGAGCGGCACACGAGCAGTTCCCACCGGAGGACCTGCTCGAGCAGGCAGTGGAGGCGGAGCGCGCCGGGTTCGACGGGATCGGTTGCAGCGACCACCTCCAGCCCTGGTGGGAGCCCGGAGAGTCGGGTCACGCATGGGTGTGGCTCGGTGCCGTCGGACAGGCCACGGACCGCGTCGCCATCGGAACCGCGGTGACGCCGCCGGGCCCTCGCCACCACCCCGTGCTGATTGCGCAGGCTTGGGCGACCCTCGAGCACCTGTTCCCGGGACGTCCGTTCATCGGCATAGGTTCGGGTGAGTCACTGAACGAGTCCCCGCTCGCCGCGATCTGGCCCCCGGTGTCAGAGCAGGTCGAGCGCATGGAGGAGGGACTGGAGATCATCCACCGGCTCTTCGGCGGTGAGCGCCTCTCCTACGACGGGCGCCACTTCGAGACCGACGAGGCGATCCTTCACACTCGCCCGAACCGCCGACCCCCGATCTATGTCTCCGCCTTTGGCACGAAGGCGGCGAGCGTCGCGGCTCGCTGGGGCGACGGCCTCTGGACGCTGGGCGATCCCGAGTCGGCCCCGGAGGTGATCGACGCCTACAAGGGTGCGTGCGAGGACGCAGGCAAGGAGCCCGGCGAGATCGTCCTGCAGGCGCAGTTCTCCTGGGCCGAGGACGACGACGCGGCGCTCGAGGGTGCCCGCGTCTGGAAGGGCGCGCAGCCCGACGAGTTCTACACGGACGACTGGCACGATTCGCGCGAGATGTACGAGGAGGGCGAGAAGCAGATCTCGGATGACGATCTGAAGGAGGCATTGATCATCTCCTCGGATGCGGAGGTCCACACCGACCGTATCCGCGACGTGGAGCGGCTCGGCGCGACCACCGTGACGCTGATGAACTGCTCGGGAGCGGATCCGCACGGGGCCATCGAGGTTTACGGCAGCAAGGTTCTCCCCGCCCTCGCCAAGAGCCCTGCGCGCTAGCGCGCCGGCAGCAGCTCGTTGGTGAGGACGTCGCCCGTCGGGGGCGCGTGCGAGATCAGGTCGTGCGCCGCCATCCACTCCCCGTATTCGCGCCACCGAGCCGGATCCATGAAGCCGTAGGGCCGCCCGCGGGCCCCGGCCAGGAGCGGCAGCGTGGCGTTCACCTCGGCCCGGGTCTGCATCGGATCCAGCCCCTTGCCGGCCGAGAGCAGGGCGTTGGCAGCCTCCGGCGGGTGTGCGATCGCGTACGCCGTCCCCCTCCCCAGCGCGGCGATGAAGCTGCGAATCGCCTCGGGATGCTCATGCACGGTTGAGCTCCGGGCGACCAGGACGAGCTCGTCGTAGGTCGGGACTCCGAGCTGGTCCACGGGCACGATACGCGGGTCAAGACCCCGCTGCTGGAGGTCGACCCCCTCGACGTTCCGGTAGCCGCCGAGGATGGCATCGACCTGGCCCCCGATCAGGGCGGGCAACAGGTTGAGGCCGACGTTGACCTCGCTGGCCGCCGACGAGGAAAGCCCGGCCGACTGGAGGATGGTCTTGAGGTAGTCGCTCTGGTACGGGATCCCTGCGGTCCCGACCGTCTTGCCCTGGAGGTCGGCGGCGCCGCCGATCCCTCCCTTCGGCAATGAGATCAGGGAGGTGAGCGGCTGGTTGACGATCGCGGCTACCGCTTCGACGTCGAGACCCTGGTTGCGGGCCAGCAGCACCTCCGGCTCGTAGGAGACCGCAAGATCGGCCCGGCCCGCGGCGACCTCCTTGATCGGGGCGGAGGGGTCCGAGGGGACCTGGGGGTGCACGTCGAGCCCGACCTGCCTGAAGAACCCGCGGTCGAGCGCGCTGTAGATGCCGGCGTGGTCCGGGTTGACGTACCAGTCGAGGTCGAGCGTGAAGGGCTGGGGGTTGGAGGCGGAGCCGGTGGTGGCGTCCCCGCTGCCCCCGCATGCGGCCAGGCCGAGCGACAGGGTGAGGGCGGCGAGCCCCAGAGCCGCCGAGAGACGCGCTCGCAGGGCGGATCCCATCACGTCCGCGTCACGCTCCGGGCATCCCATCTGACCACGCGATGCTCGATGACCGTGACGAGTGCGAAGAGGATGATCGCCATCGCGCCGAGCAGCGCGATCGCCGCGAACATCCTCGCCGTCAGCAGCTGGCTCGAGGAGATCAGCACCTGATGCCCGAGACCCGAGTCCGCCCCGGCCCACTCCGCGAACAGGGCCCCGATCACGGCCACGGCGATCGCGATCCTCGTCCCGCTGAAGAAGAACGGCAGTGCCGAGGGCAGCTCGACCCGGCCGAGAATCTGCGCGCGGCTCGCCCCGAGCGTTCGCATCATCGTGATCAACTGCGGGTCGACCGAGCGCAGGCCGTCAAGGGTGTTGACCGTGATCGGGAAGAAGCAGACCAGTGCGATCAGCAACAGCTTGGGGCCGAGCCCGAAACCGAACCAGACGACCAGGATGGGCGCTATCGCCACCGGCGGGATCGCCTGGGAAGCGACCAGCAGCGGGTAGAAGGCGCGTCGCAGGGTCTCCGAGAGATGCAGCACCACAGCGAAGGCGAGGCCGACGACGAGTGCGCAGAGGAACCCCAGCAGGACCTCGCGGAGGGTGACCCAGAAGTCATCGGCGAGCAGGGACCGGTCCCGCCACAGGGAGGTGGCGATGTCGCTCGGGGCCGGAACCAGGAAGTCCTGGATGTTGAGGGCGTTTGAGATCAGATCCCAGCGGGCGGCGAGCTCCCAGGCGCCCAGCAGGACCAGGATCACCGCCGCGGGCGCCAGGTATCGGCGCACCGTGCTCATCGCGCCGCCCTCGCCAGGGCGCGCAGCGCCCGCTGCCGGAGCTCGGCGAACTCGGGGGAGGTGACGGCCGCCGCGCGGTCGGCGGCCCGCGGGCCATCGACCTCGATCCGGTCGGCGACGGTCGCGGGTCGGGAGCCGAGGACGAGCACGCGATCGGAGAGATAGAGGGCCTCCTCGACGTCATGCGTGACCAGCAGGACGGTCTGCCGGCTGGCCCCGGGAGGCGTAGCGGAGGGGGCACCGCCTGATGTTGGCCCGAGCACGGCGGCGAGCCATTGCTGCATCTCCGCCCTGGTGATCGCATCGAGCGAGGCGAATGGTTCGTCGAGCAAGAGCACCGGCCGGCCCGCCATCAGCGTGCGGAGGAACGCGATCCGCTGACGCATCCCGCCGGAGAGCTGGTCCGGGCGGGAGCGCTCGAAGCCCTCGAGCCCGAGGCGCTCGAAGTGCTCCGCGGCACGTGCACGCGCTCGCGTTCGCGGCACCCCGGCGATCCGGAGCGCCAGGCAGGCGTTGTCGACGGCGGAGAGCCAGGGGAGGAGGAGGTCCCGCTGCGGCATGTACGCGCAACGCGCGAGCCGCTCCCCCGGCTCGGCGTGACCGCCGACCGAGACGTCCCCGGTATCTGCCGGCCGCAGACCGGCGACCAGCTCGAGCAGCGTGGTCTTGCCGCAGCCCGAGGGGCCGACGATGCCGACGACTTCGCCCGGCTCGGCCTCCAGGTCGATGCGCTCGATTGCCCGCAGCTCCCCAAAGGAGTGGCCGAGGTTGTCGATGCTGAGCGGCGCGCCTCCGACCGCCTCGGGGGCATCGGCGCTCGCGACGCCCGCGCGGGCCTCGTCGGCCGCCTCCGGAGTGCCTTCGCGAAGTCTCGTCAGCATGCTCCCTCCGCGCGCATTACCGCACAGGTTCAAAGGGTCAGCGGAGGGGTCGTTTCCGCTATCTCAGCCCGCACGTCCCGCGAGCCCCCCTGTCGGGTTCCGACTCAGTTTACGGTCTTGGCTGTGGAGGTAGAGCGCAAGTTCGTCGTCCCGGATCCCCCCGACCTCGAGGGGACCGACGCGGACGAGATCGAGCAGGGATACCTGGCGATCGGGGCCGACGGGGAGGTCCGCGTCCGTCGCAAGGGCGATCGGCTCCTGCTCACCGCGAAGCGGGGCGAGGGTCTCTCCCGCCACGAGGCGGAGATCGAGTTGGATCGGAAGGCCTTCGACGAGCTCTGGCCGCTGACCGAGGGCCGCCGCCTCCACAAGCGCCGGCACGTGATCCCGCATGACGATCTGAAGATCGAGGTCGACGTCTACGCCGGCGATCTGGAGGGCCTGGTCGTGGCCGAGATCGAGTTTCCCTCCGAGGAGGAGGCGCGCGCGTTTGAGCCGCCGGAGTGGCTCGGCCAGGAGGTCACCGGCGATCACCGCTACCTGAACGAGACACTGGCGACGGAGGGACCTGCCTAGCGTCTTCTCGTCTTTTTACATCGCTCCGTGTTAGTTGCGCACCCATACGTGGCAGTACATCCCTATGGCCCGCTCGCGCGAGAAAACAGCCGCAATTGCGGCCGCGGGAACCGCAGCGGCGGCGGCTGCGGGCATCGGCTTCAGGCGCCTGCGTGACGGCAACGGAGAGACCGTCGACTCGGATGCATACCGGTTGCTGGCGGGAGAGCCGGTTGGGGGCGGCATCAGGCGGATCCTGGCCGCCCAGGTCGACGATGCGATCGCCCAGCTGCGCGGAGAGGACGCCACCGAGCCGGCGGAGGGGATCCACGAGGCGCGCAAGAACGTGAAGAAGATCCGCTCGGCACTCCGGCTGGTGCGCGACGAGATCGGCGACGACGTCTGGCGGCGCGAGAACGATCACTACCGGGACGTTGCCCGCCAGCTGAGCAGCTTCCGCGACGCGGAGATCCTGGTCGAGGCGCTCGACGGGCTCCGCGAGCGGTTGGGCCCGGTCGCGACGGCGCGCTCCGACGGGCTTCGAGAGCAACTCGACGAGGAGAACCGGTCGGTTCACGACGACGGATCCGTCGAACGCGCGATGGCGGGCGCGGCCGCGGAACTCGCCACCGGCCGCGCGAGGGTCGACACCCTGTCGCTCGACGGAGACGGCTGGGAGCTGATCGCCCCCGGGCTGCACCGGAGCTATCGGAGGGGGCGAAAGCGGTTGCGGACGGTGGAGGAGGAGGCGAACGTCACCAACCTCCACGAGCTGCGCAAGCGGGTCAAGGATCTCTGGTACCAGCTGCGTTTGATCCGGGACGCCGACCGGGCGATGCTCGAGCCGCTGGCGGACCACGCTCACGGCCTCTCCGATCACCTCGGCGACGACCACGATCTCGCTTTGCTCCGTGAGCAGGCCCAGCGCCGCCGGAATGCCTTCGAGAGGCCGGCTGATCAGCGCCACCTGCTCCAGGAGATCGACCAGCGCCGCGGAGAGCTGCAGTTCGCCGCGATTTCGCTCGGCGAGCGGATCTATGCCGAGAAGCCGAAGCGCTTCACCAAGCGGCTCGAGAGGCGCTGGGACGCCTGGCAGGCGCGCGAGCCCGTGGCGGGCTAGCTGTCACAGCGAAATGGGGTATCCCGTCTCTACCTCCACAGACTTCGAAAGGAGGCAGTGATGAGGGTTTTCGTAGCCGGAGCAACAGGAGCACTGGGCAAGCAGCTCGTGCCGATGCTGGCCGAGCAGGGACATGAGGTCACCGGGATGACCCGGAGTCCCGCCAAGCAGGAACAGATTCGCAAGCTGGGCGCTCGGCCCGTCGTGGCCGATGCGCTCGATCCGGAGGCCGTGGCGCAGGCGGTAGGGGAGTCCGAGCCGGAGGTCGTGATCGATCAGCTCACCGCCATCGACACGAGTGCGATGGGCCGCAGCATCGACAAGATGTTCGCCCAGACCAATCGACTGCGCACCGAGGGCACGGACCACCTGCTGACGGCCGCGAGGGCGACGGGAGCCAGGCGCTTCCTCGTCCAGAGCTTCGCCGGTTGGCCCTTCGAGCCCACAGGCGGGCCGATCAAGACCGAGGAGGACCCGCTCCAGGAGCATCCGCCGAAGACCGTCAGCGAGACGCTCGCCGCGATCCGCTACCTGGAGGAGACGGTCACCGGCGCCGATGGAATCGAGGGGCTCGCGCTGCGCTACGGCGGCTTCTACGGCCCTGGGACATCAATCGCGGTGAATCCCGACGGT
>CAWJDA010000019.1:0-18098 GCA_963841525.1 uncultured Solirubrobacterales bacterium
TATAGCAACCAAAAAGCGGCAAGCTCTCATCGTCGCGGCGGTGATAGCGGCGCCGATCGTCGCCCTCCTTGCGTTGGCCTTGATTGATTTGGTATCGGGCGGCAACGCCCACCTGACGCGCTCGGTGCTCGACGCGGGGGGAGCCGGGAACCTCGCCGACATCGCCCAGCGCCGCCTCGAGCTCTCCGCGGACGACTTCGCCCAGGCAGCGGGCAATCCCCTCTTCTGGATCGTGATGGTGGGCATTACCGTGGCGGCGACGCAGTGGCGGCGAATCGACGCCTGGCTTCGGCCCGCGCCGGCGGCGCGGGCGGGACTGATCGGCGCCTGCGCCGCCGTCGCCGTGGGCGTCCTCGTCAACGACTCCGGGGCCGCCTTCCTGACGCTCGGCGCCCTCGCCCTGGGCGCTGCCCTGGCCTTCGCCTGGGCGCAGGATTCGCCCATGATCCGCAGAACACCGCCCATGATCCGTAGAACCCCGCGTAATCCGGGTGCTCCAGGCGGGTAAATGACCTTGCTGTGATCAAGTCACGGAAGCGCAGCCACGAGGACAGGTACCCTGACACCATGCGCATAGCGCTTGTCTCACCCTATTCCTGGACCTACCAGGGAGGGGTCAACAGGCACGTCGAGGCGCTTGCGGAGCAGTTCGTCGCCCGAGGAGACCATGTTCGGGTGCTCGCTCCCTGGGATCCGCCAGACGCGATCAGCCGACGCCTGCACCACTCCCAGCCCGAGCTCAGGGAGGCTCCCGACTACCTCGTCCCGCTCGGGCGCACGCTGGGGATCGGGGCGAACGGCGCCGTCTCCAACGTCTCGGCCTTCCCCGAGGGGCCGATCGCCCTGCGTCGCGAGCTCCGGGCGGGCGACTACGACGTCGTCCACGTGCACGAGCCGCTCGCGCCGATGGTCGGCTGGGATGCGATGGTCTTCCGGGGCGCCCCAGTGGTGGGCACCTTCCACGCCTACTCCACCAAGGCCTTCCCCAATCACTTGGCGACGCTGCTCGGCGCGCGTCGCCGCTTCAACCAACTTTCCGCGCGCATCGCCGTCTCCGAGGCGGCCGCCTGGACCGGCCGGCGCTGGTTCGGGGGCGAGTACACGATCGTCCCGAACGGAGTCGACCTCGATGCCGCACCGCAGGGCCCCAAGACCCCCAGCGACGAGCTGCGCCTGCTCTTCGTGGGCCGCGCCGAGGAGCGCAAGGGCCTGCCGGTGCTGCTCGCCGCCTTTCAGGCGCTCGTCGAACACGTTCCGTCACGGCTGACGATCGTCGGCGCCGATCCCGAGGAGATCTCGCGCCGCGTCTCCGACCCCGAGCTGATGTCCCACATCGACGTGCTCGGCAAGGTCTCGGACTCGGTGCTCTGGCGCCAGCTCGGCGAGGCGGATCTGCTCTGTGCTCCCTCACTCGCCGGTGAGAGCTTCGGCATGGTTCTGATCGAGGCGATGGCCGCCGGCACTCCCGTGATCGCATCCGCGATCGCCGGGTACAGCGACGTGGTCACCAACGGCACCGACGGCATCCTGGTCCCGCCCGCCGATCCGCAGGCGCTTGCCGAGGAGCTCCAGATCCTCGCGCACGAGCCCCAGCGGCTGGTGGCGATGGGCGAGGCCGGCCGCCGCAGCGCCGAGCGCTACGCCTGGCCGCGCATCGCAGACGAGGTCACTGAGGTCTATGAGCGGGCGATCGACCCCGCGCCGGCGCCGATCATGCCCGTGGAGGAGGCAGCGCGTCGGACCGGCCTGGTCCGCATCGACGGCGGACCGAGGCGGCCCGCCAAGCGCCTGCCCTCCCTCGAGCCGACCCTGGCCGACGGCCGCAGCCGCGGTCGTCGCGCGGCGCGGAAGATCGGCGTCGCGGTGGCCAGTCTTCTCGGCCTCGGGCTGACGGCGCTCGCCGCTCGTCGAATCGGCGTCGACCAGGTCGCCTCCAACATCATCGACTCGGACCTGAAGTGGGTGCTGATCGCCTGTGCCCTGATGGTCGGCGCGATGTTCGCCCGCGCTGCGTCCTGGGTCGCGATCGCGCGAGCCGCGCTCCCCGGACGCCTGGTCCGGCGCCGCGACGTCACCTCGGCGACGATGATCGGCGTGCTGATGTCAGCGACCTTGCCGGCACGCCTCGGCGAGCCGGCTAGGGCAATGGTGCTCTCCCGGCACGTGGGGCGGATGCGCGAGACCTTCCCCGTCCTGATCGGGACCCTGGTCTCGCAGACCGCCCTCAACATCTTCGCCCTCGTCCTACTGGGCGGGATCATCGTCTCGACCACCGACCTATTCCAGGCGAGCACTCAGAAGCTGTTCCTCGTCTCGACCGCGCCCCTGCTGGTCCTGCTCGCCGTGCTGATGGCGCCGTCGGTGGTCAAGGTGAACGGCCAGGGTCGAATCGCCCGTGCGGTGAAGGCCGTCCGGGGCGCGCTGCAACAGGCGCGCAAGGGCCTCACCGTCTTCCGCGACCCGCGCCGTGGCTCGTTCGCGGCCTTCGCCCAGCTCCTCGCCTGGTTCCTGCAGCTCCTCTCCTGCTGGGCCCTGTTCGCGGCGTTGGGGCTCGATCATCAGGTCGCGATCGGCGCCGCAGCAGCCTGCCTCTTCGCCGTCAACGTCACCGCGGTTGTGCCGGCCACGCCCTCGAACATCGGCATCTTCCAGCTCGCCATCATCAGCGTGCTCCATCAGGGCTTCGGGATCAACGCCGCGGATGCGCTGGCCTACGGCGTGATCCTGCAGGCGGTCGAGATCGCCACCGCCGTGACCCTTGGCGTCCCCGCGCTGGTCCGCGAAGGCATCACCTGGTCGGATATGCGCCTCCGGGCGATGGCGGCCGCGCCTGTTCAGCTCCCGGAACGCCCGCGCACGCGAGAGCGCGAGGGCGACCGAATCTCGGCCTAGGGCCGTCGCGCGGCGCCCTTGCGGCTTTCGTTAGCCTGGTTGGGGATGGCGCTCTCCAACATTTCCGGCTTCCCGCGCATCGGCCGCAATCGCGAGCTCAAGTTCGCGACCGAGGGCTACTGGCGCGGTCAGACCTCGGCCGACGAACTCGCCGCCGCTGCGAAGGCGATTCGGGTCGAGAACTGGAAGCTGATGCAGGACGCGGGGATCGACCTGATCCCGTCCAACGACTTCTCCTACTACGACCAGGTGCTCGACACGATCGCCCTGGTCGGCGCCGTACCCGAGCGCTACGGCTGGGACGGCGGCCAGGTCGATCTCGACACCTACTTCGCGATGGCCCGCGGCCGGCAGACCGACGAACTCGACGTGACGGCGATGGAGATGACCAAGTGGTTCGACACGAATTACCACTACCTCGTCCCCGAGCTCGGCCCGAACACGAGGTTCTCGCTGTCGAGCTCCAAGCCTTTCGATGAGCATGCTGAGGCGATGGAGGAGCTCGGGATCGACACGATCCCCGTACTGATCGGGCCCATCAGCTTCCTGCTGCTCTCCAAGCCGGCCGACGGGGCCCCCGAGCGTTTCGACCCACTCGACCTCGTCGAGCCACTGGTGGAGGTGTACGGCGAGGTGATCGAGAAGCTCGCCGAGCAGGGCGCGACCTGGGTGCAGCTCGACGAGCCCTGCTTTGTCGAGGACCGCAGCGAGCGGGAGCTCGACGCCCTTCGGCTCGCCTACGAGGAGCTCGGCAAGGTGCACGAGCGGCCGCGGATCCTCGTCAAGACCTACTTCGACCACGTCGGCGACGCCTACGGCGTCCTGCGGGAGGCCCCGATCGACGGGGTGGGTCTCGACTTCACCGGAGTCGTGCATGGAGACGTGCTCAGCGAGGACGTCCACGTGCACGGCGGCCGACACAATGCCGAGTTCCTGGCCGAGGACGACCTCGGCGAGAAGTGGCTGTTCGCAGGCTTCGTCGACGGGCGCAACGTCTGGATCAACCACCTGGAGCATTCGCTCGATGCCCTCGAGGGCCTCGCTTCCCGCACCAAGCAGCTGGTGGTCTCGACGAGCTGCTCTCTGCTGCACTCACCGATTGATCTGGACGCCGAGCCGGCCGGGGGGGACGCCGACCTCGACGACGAGATGCGCTCCTGGATGGCATTCGCCGTTCAGAAGGTTGGTGAGGTGGCGACACTCGCCAAGGGCCTCGCCGACGGCCGGGACGCGATCGCGGACCAGCTCGACGCCAATGACCGCGCCCGGGACTCCCGCCGGGACTCCCACCGGACCCGCACGCCGGAGGTCCGCGCCCGGGTTGAGGCCCTGACCGACGCTGATGCCAGCCGCGGGTCCGAGTTCCCCCAACGCAAGGAGGCCCAACGGGCGCGCTTCGGCTTGCCGATGTTCCCGTCGACGACGATCGGCTCCTATCCGCAGACAGATGAGATCCGCACCGCTCGCAAACAGCTGCGGGAGGGCGAGATCCAGCTCGCCACCTACGAGGCGAGGATGCGCGGCGAGATCGACCGGGTGATCGACTTCCAGGAGGAGATCGGCCTCGACGTCCTGGTGCATGGCGAGCCCGAGCGCAACGACATGGTCCAGTACTTCGGCGAGCAGATGCTCGGCTACGTCTTCACCCAGAACGCCTGGGTGCAGTCATACGGCTCACGCTACGTTCGCCCGCCGATCATCTTCGGCGACGTCAGCCGGCCCGTGCCGATGACGGTCGAGTGGATCAACTACGCGCAGTCGAAGACGGAGAAGCCCGTGAAGGGCATGCTCACTGGCCCGGTCACCATGCTGCAGTGGTCATTCGTCCGCGATGACCAGCCGCTCTCCGTGACCTGCGAGCAGCTCGCGCTTGCGATCCGCGACGAGGTCGAGGACCTGGAGCGCTCCGGCGTCGGGATCATCCAAGTCGACGAGCCCGCGATCCGTGAGGGATTGCCCCTGCGTCGCGACCGCTGGGACGAGTACCTGCAGTGGGCCGTCTACTCCTTCCGGGTGGCTACCTCGGTCGTCCGCGACGAGACCCAGGTCCAGACCCACATGTGTTACTCGGACTTCGGCGACATCATGGAGCACATCCAGGCGATGGACGCCGACGTCAACCTGATCGAGGCGGCGCGCTCCCGGATGGAGCTCTTGCACGACTGGGAGAAGACCGGCTACACCAACGACATCGGCCCGGGCGTCTACGACATCCATTCCCCGCGGGTGCCCACGGTCGATGAGATGGTCGAGCTGCTGCACGAGGCGGCGCGCGTGCTGCGCCCAGAGCAGCTCTGGGTCAACCCCGATTGCGGCCTCAAGACCCGCGCCTGGCCCGAGACGGAGGAGAGCCTTCGCAACATGGTCCAGGCCGCCAAGCAGCTGCGCGAAGAGCTCGTCCCGGCCTCCTAGAGCACGTCCCGGGGCGCCCGCCTGGTCAGCAAATTGCGCGGCTTTCGGAAGCGGTTAACGACGGTTTAGCGCCGTGTTACGGGTCGCTCGCATGATGCGAGGGTCTCCGCGTAAGCGGAACCCATTTTGTGAAGCCCAGCGAACGATCAAAGGGGACGACATGGAAGCGAACAGAGTGCAGGGACTACAGGTCGGCGGCCGCGAGCCGAAGGCGCTCCTGATGAGCGACGGGACCAGGTTGGCCCTCGAGGACGAAGGTCCCGGCGGCCGGGCCGATTGGATGCTGCTCGCCGACGACGGCGATCGGGAGCTCTCGGTTGCGGAAGCGATCCGGATCGCCGGAGACCGGCATGCCGACTACGTCCGGATCAGAACGCGATCGGAAGTCGCCTGGTTGCAGCTGGTCTCGGAATGGTTCGAGCAGGAGGCGGTCCGCCTCGACCGTGAACTTCAGACGGCTTCGCCACAAACGGCGGCCCCAAACACCGCCGCCGAATCAACGGTCGCGGCCTAGCGGCCGCGACCGCGGCCCAGCCGACGGCGCCAGTCGCGAGCGTTGAAGAAGTCGGTCAGCTTGCGCAGTCCATCGCGTCGCTTCAGCGTGTAGGGGAAGTAGAGGGGCTCGCGCTTTCCGCCGAAGCGGGTGATCACCAGGGACTCGGGACGGACGAACTTCTTGATCCCGTACTCGCCGTGGCGGAAGCCGATCCCGGAGTCCTTCCAGCCGCCCATCGGGACGTCGGACGCAAGAAACCCGACCAGCACGTCGTTGATGTTGGCCGTGCCCACCTCGAGGCGGCGGGCGACCGCCTCGGCTTCGCGCTTCGAGCCGAAGACTGAGGCCATCAGCCCGTAGCGGGTGTCGTTGGCGAGACGCACGGCCTCGTCGGCGTCGCGCACCTTCATGATCCCGACCACCGGGCCGAACGTCTCATCGCGCATCACCTTCATCGAGTGGTCGACGTCGGTGAGGACGGTCGGTTGGTACCAGTCTCCGGGACCCTCGCCCCGCTGGCCGCCGGTGACGACGGTCGCCCCGGAGCGCCGGGCGTCCTCGACGTGGTCTTCGACGATGTCGGTCTGCGGCGGAAAGGTCATCGCGCCGATGTCCTTGCCGTGCTCGGGGCCGTCCATCCCCTGGTTGAGCTTGCGCACCTCCTGGGTGAAGCGCTGCACGAACTCGTCGTAGACCGACTCCTCGACGTAGAGGCGCTCGACCGAGATGCAGACCTGGCCGGAGTTGGCGAAGGCGCCCCAGGTGGCGGCGTTGGCGGCCCGCTCGACGTTGGCGCTGCGGAGCACGATCATCGGGTCCTTGCCGCCGAGCTCGGCGCTCACCGGAGTGAGCGTCTCAGCCGCTCGCGCGAGGACCTTCTTGGCAGTCCGGTCGGAGCCGGTGAACTGCACGAAGTCCACCTCGTCCACCAGCGCGGCGCCGGTCCCGCCCATACCGTTGACGACGTCGAAGACGTCCGGGGCGCCGATCTCACTCTTCCAGGCCTCGATGATCTCGCCGAGGCCGAGGGGGGTGATCTCGGAGGGCTTGATGACCACGGCGCAGCCCGCGATCAGCGCTGGGATCGCATCTCCGAGCGAGAGGATCAGCGGGAAGTTCCAGGGGCTGATCACGCCGACCACCGAGTAGGGCCGGTAGGTGACCTTGAGCTTCTTGGCCTTCATCAGGGGTGAGTGCGCCGGGACCTTTTCGTCGCCGATGTACTTGCCGCCCTTCTTGCCATAGAAGTTGATGAGGTCCGTCACGTAGACGGCCTCGCCGGCGGCTTCCCCGCGCACCTTGCCGGTCTCGCGCTGCATGGTGTCCGCGATCTCGTCCTGGTGGTCGAGGATCCAGTCTCTGAGCTTGTAGAGCCACTCGGCACGGCGCTTGATCCCGAGGGCCTCCCAAGCGGGCTGGTTGGCGCGAACGCGGGCGACCGTTGCGGCGACTTCGGCAGGCCCGTCCAGCGGAACGCGGCCGATCCCCGATCCGTCGGCGGGGTTCGCGACCTCGAAGCTCTCGCGGGACTGCTTGGCGCTCTCGGCGACGGTGTCGATGGCCATGCCTCTCTCCTCGTAGACCGGCTGTTGGATGAACCCTAGCGTGGACTGGCTGCCCGGCCAGGATCGGATCTCGCATCCGGTGCTCGTGGCGATCTGCATTCTCGACCGCTTGGAGCATCCCCCGCGCGCGATTTTCGACAGAGGGCCAAAGACTGGATGCCTGGCCACGCCTAACGTGCTCATCGACAGCCTTCGCCGTCCCCGGGGGAGTCACCCGTGAAGAAAATCGAGGCCTTCATCCGTCATCAGGCGTTCGAGCCCATTCGCTCGGAGCTGGAGGAGATCGCGGCGGGGGCGGCCGCCGAGCGATGACGATGCGCGAGCTCAGCACCCGCATGATCGAGGCCGTGCTCGACGGCGAAGGGCTACAGGGCGTGGCCGAGCTGGCCGCGATGGAGGCTGGGGGACCGGTGGCGATCGTCCTGCCCCCGCGCGGGCTGGCCGCGCGAGCTCCGGGCGGCGGCGAGCTGAACGGCCTGGCGGAGTACGCGAAAGCCCGTGTCGCGGACACCGACGCCAGCGCGCCCGGCTCAATTGAGCTCGAGCGCTCGATCGAGGCCGGTGGCCAGGTGGTCGGCGTCGTCCTCTTGCTCGAGGCGGAGGCGGGCGACGGCGATGGCCCGGTACTGGTCGACCGCGACGAGGTGCTCAGGGCGGCGGCCCTCGCGGCGCTCGCGGAGGTGGCGGTAGCCGATGCCCGCGAGGACGCGGAGCGGAAGATGCGCGGCGGCCTGATCGAGGAGCTGCGCTCCGGTGAGGTTGAGAGCTCGGAGGCCACCAGCAAGGCCGCACGGCTCGGCTGCGATCTGGCGCGGGGCGCAATCGCCCTGGTGGCACAGATCGAGTCGGCCAGCCCGAGTCACGCGACGGCACTGGTCGAGGCCGAGTACGAGGGCTCGCTCGCCGAGCTCGCCGAGGGCAGGCTCTACGCGGTCCTGCCGGCGCGCGGGGGGGATGACGCCCCGGAGAAGACTCTGGAGGTGGCCAGCCGAATCGCGGCCCGACTCCGCAAGCATGGGACGGCAGCCGTCTCGTCCTTCTATCCCGACCCGGGGGAGCTCCACCGCGCGATCAGGGAGGCCGAGCTGGTGCTCGACGTGGTGACGCGGGAGCCGGAGATCGCCGAGGCGCTCGAAGAGGGGATCGCCGCGAGCGGCGTCTACCGGCTCCTCTTTCGGGCGCTGATCTCTGATCCCGATGAGGTGCGGAGCTTCTATCGCGACACCGTTGAGCCGCTGGTCCGCTACGACAATCAGTACCGGTCGGACCTGCTCGGGACGCTGGAGGAGTACCTGGCGAGCGACTGCAACATGAACGCGACGGCGCGGGCGATCTTCGCCCACCGCCACACCGTCGCCTACCGGCTGGAGCGCGTGCGTGAGCTGACCGGCCTCGATCCCCAGATCTCCGAGGACCGTGAGCGGCTCGGCCTCGGCATCAAGGCCTACCGCATCCTTGCCCCGGCCCTGCCTCGCTAGAGCTCCTTGCGGATCGGGACGAGCCGGAAGACGGAGCCCAGGGACGGCTTGCCGTGTCGGCGCGGTCCCTTCAGCGTGAGCACGTAGACGCGGCCGCCGTTGTCGACGCCGAGCGAGGTCAGATAGCGGAATCTGAACCGGAAGCTCCGCAGCTTGCCCACCCGGCGACCCGGACGAGGGCGGAAGGCGAAGAGCTTCCCGGAGCAGCGAACGCCGTAGAGATAGCTGCCGTTCAGCTCGCGGCCGCGGATTTGCGTCAGCCGCGGGTCCCTGACCAGGTGGCCGCCGATCACCGCACAGCCGCGCCGGCGCGGGAACGCGATCGCCGGGAAGGTCGCCCGTTTTCTCGGCAGCCCTCCGCGCAGGACGACGAAGCCGTCGTACGCCGGCCAGCCGAAGTTCGCGCCCCTCGCCTTGTCGATCGGCAGGTACTCGATCTCCTCGTAGCGCTGATCGCCGACGTCGGCGATGCCCACCGAATGGGATGTGGGATCGAAGGAGATCCTGCGGGGATCTCCGAGCCCGGACGCCCAGATCTCGGCACTCCCCGGGACGGTGGGATTGATCCGCAGGATCTTGCCGCGGAGCTGCGCGGGGTCCTGAGCGACCGCGCGCGGATCGCCCGGCGGGGAGCCGTCCCCGGTACCGATGTAGAGAAAGCCGTCCGGTCCGAAGGTGATGAAGCCGCCGTGGCGCTCGGGCCTCGACTCGGGAACCGTAAGTACCGCCTGACCCGAGGCCCGGTCCGCCACCAGCGGATTCGCGGCCCTGCGGCTGTAGCGCGCCACCACCAATTGGTCCCGGTGGTCGGTGTAGGAGACATAGAAGAGGCCGGAACGGGTGTAGTCGGGCGGGAAGGCGATCGAGGTCATGCCGCCATCGGCGCCCCCGCCGTTCTGATTGACCAGGTCCGGGATCTTCAGGAACGGCCGGGCGAGGAGGCGGTCCGAGGCGAGTACCCGGACCGTGCCCTGCCGCTGCACGACGTAGAGCTGCGAGCCGGGCCCGGGAGGCTGGGCCAGATAGACCGGCTCCTTGAGCCGTGCGATGCGGTCGACCTTGATGAACTTCGGCCCCAGGCTCCTGGAGGCCTCACGGGTGGCGATCCCGACGATGCCGGCAGCGATCGCGACCAGAGCAGCGATCGCGGTTTCGATCCGGCGGCGGTTGAGTGAGAACGGCATCTGGGGTCACCCGCGGCGGGCGAGCGCAGGTTATTCAGTGCCTGCGCACGAACCGGTACACCGGCCCGTCCAGCGAGGTGGCGTAGAGCGCGCCATTCGCGCCCTCGCCGAAGGAGCTCAGATCGCGTACCCGGACGCCGGTGGAGCGGTCTTTGCGGGCACCGCCGAGACGCGGGATCAGCGAGCGGATCTTGCCCGTGCAGAAGTCGCCGTAGACGTACCGGCGCCGCAGCGAGCGCAGGCGCCGGTCGCGGACGACGTAGCCGCCGACGATCGCGCAGGCATTCCCGGAGCTGCTGTAGACCTTGATCGGCTTCACCGTCCCGGTCGCCGTCGGCGGATGTGCACCCGCGAACGGGGCGAAGCCCTCGAAGTCGTTCCAGCCGAAGTTGGCGCCCTTGGCCGCGGCCAGCGTCAGGTAATCGATCTCCTCGAAGCGATCCTGGCCGACGTCGCCGATCGCGATCCGCGGATGACCCGGATCGGTGGTGAGGTCGAACGAGAAGCGGTAGGGGTTGCGTAGGCCGCTCGAGTAGATCGTGGTCGCGCCGGTGGCCGGGTTGATTCGCAGCAGCTTCCCGAGCATCGAGGCCGGGTTCTGGGCATTGTCGTTCGGATCTCCCTCGCTGCCGCCGTCGCCCGTTCCCGCGTACAGGAAGCCATCGGGCCCGAACTGGAGTTGACCGCCGTTGTGGTTTGTCGCGCTGTGATGCGGGACCACCAGCAACTGACGCATGGTGGTCGGGGAGGCAATCCGCCCGCTCGGATCGGCGCGGAGCTCGGCGATCACGATGTCGCCAGTGTTGTTCGTGAAGTAGGTGTAGAACAGTCGCGATGAGGCGTAGCCCGGAGCGAACGCCACCGAGAGCAGGCCGCGCTCACCCTGTGTGCTGACCATGGAGCTGATGTCGAGGAAGATGCTCCGATGTTTGCCCCGGACGAGGCGGATGGTGCCGCCCTTCTCGACCACGACGACCCCGCTCACACCCGGCGCCGAGGCGACGTAGGTGGGGCTCTGGAAGCGCCCGACCCGCTTGAGCTTGACTCCCGGTTTCGCCTCGGCGCTCGCCGCCCCCACAGCGAGCGCGGCGAGCAGACAGAGGGCGAGCGCGACCCGCAGCGCGAGGTTCCCCGACTTCATCGTTGAGGGAACACCTGGCCGCGTCCTTCGATGCGGCCGCTTACCCACCCGGAACAAAGCGATAGACGGGGCCCTCGAGTGAGGCGACGTAGATGTGGTTCTGGTTGTCCTCACCGAACGACGAGACCGAGGGGACGTTGAGACCGAGCGAGCGGTCGTCCTTCGCATGCGGGATCCCCGGCACGAGGCTGTGGAGGTCCCCGGTGCAGTAGTCCCCGTAGAGGTAGCGGCCGTAGAGAGACGGCAGCGAGCGGTCGCGGACGATGTAGCCGCCGGTGATGGAGCAGGCGCCATCGCTATGGCTGTATTCGAAGATCGGCGGGACCGCGTTCGGAGCGGCCTGGTCCTGGTTGAAGCGGTCGGTGCCCTCGAAGGCCGACCAGCCGAAGTTCGCGCCCCTGGCCTGATCCTTGCGCGTGTAGTCAACCTCCTCGAGGGTGTCCTGGCCGACGTCGCCGATCGAGAGCGCCCCGGTCTTCGGGTCGAAGTTGAAGCGCCACGGGTTGCGCAGTCCGTACGAGTAGATCTCGGGACGGGCGCCGCCTCGGTGGACGAATGGGTTGTCGGGCGGGATCGTGTACGGCGGGCCGCCGGCTCCGGTCGCGGGCCGGATCCGCAGCAACTTGCCCAGCAGCGTGCCGAGGTCCTGCCCTGTGCGGCGCGGGTCGCCCTCCTGACCACCGTCGCCGGTGCCGATGTAGAGGTCTCCGTCCGGGCCAAACTGGAGCTGGCCGCCGTTGTGATTCGAAGCGAAGTCGGGCATGTCCAGGATCTCGCGGGCGCTGCCCTCGTCGAAGGCGCCATCGGAGCCGACCCTGTAGCGGACGACGTGCTGGTTCTGGTCGGTGCCCGTGAAGTAGGCGAAGACCAGATGGGAGGTCGGGAAGTCGGGCGGAAACGCGATCGAGAGGAGCCCCTGCTCGTCGCTGACGGTGACCTGGTTGCTGATGTCCAGGGCGGGCTGCGAGACGACCTCGCCGTCCCGGACGATGCGCACGGTCCCGCGCTGCTCGACGACGTAGAGGTCGTCGCTGCCCGGCGGCTGGGCGACGTAGGTGGGCTGGTCGAAGTCGCCGATCTTCTCCAGCGTCGGTTTCCCGCCGGCCGGGGCCGGCTGCCCCTGAGGGGAGGTCCCCGCCGAGGTGGACGACGATCCACCGCCCCCGCCGCAGCCGGCGACGAGGGCGGCAAGCACGGCTGCAGCGACGAAGCTCTGGACCCTGCCGGTCATCCCGGCAAACTCTAAGACCGCTATTTGATCGGCACCACCTGACCGGAGTCGTTGACCTGCGTCTGCGGCGGGGCGGTCGAGATCCGCACGACGAACTCGCCCTCGGGGACCGAACCGTTGGCGGTGACAGCCCTCGCCTTGCCCTCGAGCCCGGCGGCGACCCGGTAGTGGACCGTGTAGGTGCCGCCCTGGACCGGCGTCACGTTCCAGACGATGCGCTTGGTTTGGTGCGCGGGTAGCGACCCAAACGCATAGGTGTTGGTCTGCGCGGCCTCGGCACCGGCCGAGGCCGTCTGGCCCTCCAGCTTCGGATAGCCCGTCTCGAGAATCCAGACCGGTCGGAACGGGATCGCCAGGCCCTCCTGCTCGGAGCGGACGGAGAAGGAGCCCTGAACGGTCGGGAGGTCGTCCGTGGTCGCGGTCGCCCCGGTTCCGGTCGTTCCGGTGGGATTGGTCTCGTCCGCGCTCGGGTTCTCGTTCGAGGCGGTGAAGATCGTGATGGCGAGGTTGGGGATCGTCTTGTCCCCGGAGTTCGCCACCGCCAGCGTCAGGTTCGTGTTCTGGGCGAGCTGCTGCTTGCTCGGGAAGTCGGCGCTGACGATCTGCACCGGGAAGTTCCCGGAGGGCTCGTTCGCATCCTGCCGGGTGCCACCACAGGCCGCCACTCCCGCTGCCAGGAGCAATCCGAGAAACCCGATCCCGATCTGTTTGCGGGCCTTCAGGGAACGGGCTGTCGACGCGCTCTCCTCCAAGGCCGGGGGCAACATACCACGCACCGTACCCCCCACATTCCGGCTCCGAATCCGCAGTTCCGGGGATTTTCCTGGGGATTTAAGCCCTGACCGGTTTGGGTGGCGCCCGGCCTCCTCATCGCATAATCTTCCTGAAGCGTCTATTCGGCGAGGTCGCGTGTGTCGCCGTTAGTGTGGGCGTGCGGGGCCGCGGCCTCCATCTCGGGGGGAACGGCTCCAGAGGAGAGCAAATGGTCAGATCCGTAGCCGACAGGGCGTTCCTCCCGGCCAAGTCTCTATTCGAGCAGGTCGGCGACATGATGATCCTGACCGCGAAGACGATCGTCTCCGCGATCCGCCCGCCGTATCCCTACGGGGGTGAGTTCATCGGGCAGTTCCTCTTCGCCCTCCAGCTCTGCTGGTTCCCGATGATGATCTCGACGCTCGCCTTCGGCTTCGGGGCGCCCGGCCTGCAGGCCGCGAACTTCCTCTCGCTGTTCGGCGCTCTCGACCGCCTCGGCGGGTTCTTCGTGCTCGCCTCGATCCGCGAGTTCGCGCCCTCCGTCACCGCCGTGGTCGTCGCCGGGGTCGCCGGCACGGCGATCACCGCGGACCTCGGTGCCCGAAAGATCCGCGAGGAGCTGGATGCTCTCCAGGTGCTCGGCGTCGATCCGATCAAGAACCTGGTCGTCCCGCGCTTCCTGGCGCTGATGCTGATCACGGGGCTGTTGGACATCTACGCGCTGATCTTCGGCATCGTCGGAGGGCTCGGCGCGGAGCTGCTCTACAACGAGCCGATCGGCGGATTCTTCGCGACCCTCTTCAACAACGCCTCGGTCACCGACCTCTGGGGATCGGTGCTGAAGTGCACGATGTTCGGGGCGATCATCGCGATCGTCTGCTCGTACAAGGGGATGACTGCGTCCGGAGGCGCCGAGGGGGTGGGTCGAGCCGTCAATGAGGGTGTCGTGATCGCCTTCATGGGCGTGTTCGCGTTCAACTACGTCTTCACCCAGACGCTGCTCGCGACTCACCCCGAGCTGCAGGTGATCAAGTGAACGCCGGCTGGCTGGCGGTCCCGCGTGGCTGGCTCAACTCGATCGGCGAGATCTTCGGCTTCTGCACCCGCGTCGCCGGCCTGGTCTACAGGGGTCGCGTCTTCGAGTTCTTCGGGGAGGCCCTCCGCCAGACCGGCATCCTGATCCTCGGCTCGACGATCGTGATCTGGGGGCTCGTCTTCATCCTCGGCCTCCAGTGCGGGATCGAGGGCGCCTACTTCAACCGCTCGGTCGGTGCGCCCGCTTACGCCGGCGTGTTCGCCGCCTGGTGCGACCTGCGTGAGGTGATCCCATACGCCTTCGGGTACATGCTCGCGGCCAAGGTCGGCACCGGAATCGTCGCCGAGCTCGGCGCGATGCGGATCTCCGACGAGATCGACGCACTGGAGGTCATGGGCGTGCCGCCGGTGACCTTCCTCGGGGCTACTCGGCTCCTCGCCGCCTGGATCGCCATCCCCTTCATGTACCTGGCCGCCGTCGGGATCGGCTACTTCGCCAGCTGGCTCGCGGTCGTGGAGCAGATCGGCGACGTCTCCTCGGGCGGCTACTTCCTGATCTTCTGGATGTTCCAGAACCCTCCCGACCTCTTATTCAGCCTGATCAAGGGCATGGTGATGGCGACCGCCATCGTGCTCGTCGGCGTCTACTACGGCTACACGGCGTCCGGAGGGCCGGTGGGTGTCGGCACTGCGACCGCGAAGTCGATGGTGCTCAACATCGTGCTCGTCCACCTCATCGGGATGATGGGAACCCTGGTCTTCTGGGGAGCGAATCCGCGCGCCCCGATCGGAGGCTGACGCGGCGAGCGACGCGACCCGCGCTCGCCCCTGCCTAGAATCACGCTGAGCATGCGTAAGGAGGAGACAGTTGGCTGAACGGAAGAGGACCCGCGCTCAGGAGATCGAGGACGATGCGCGCGGCAGGCCCGGGGATGACGGCGACGAGGCGACCGCTGACGAGGCAGCCGCCGACGCCGAGGCCGTCGACGAGGGCGACCCGCTCACCTCGCAGGGCTACGGCGAGGAGGACTTCTCCGGGCGCGACTACATCATCCCCGGCGTCGACGCCGACGATCCCGAGCCCTACAAGTGGCACACCGGCAAGAAGCGCGACCACGGCGGCGAGGACGCGATCGAGATCATCGACCTCGTCAAGCAGTTCGGCCGCACGCGGATCCTGAACGGCTGCAACCTCGGGCTCCCCGACAACATGATCTCGATGGTGCTCGGCCCATCGGGTACCGGCAAGTCGGTGCTGATCAAGCACATCGTCGGCCTGCTCTACCCGGACTCGGGCGACGTGCTGGTCCACGGCGAGTCGATCCCGAACATGACCGACGACGAGCTCTTCGAGGTCCGCAAGAAGTTCGGCCTGCTCTTCCAGGACGGCGCCCTCTTCGGCTCGATGAACGTCTTCGACAACACCGCCTTCCCGCTCCGGCAGCACACGGACAAGAGCGAGGACGAGATCGAGGAGATCGTCAACCGGCGGCTCCGCGAGGTCGGCCTGGCCGAGGCGATGTACAAGATGCCGAACGAGCTCTCGGGCGGGATGCGCAAGCGCGCCGGCTTCGCCCGGGCGCTGGTGCTCGACCCGGCGATCGTCATGTTCGACGAGCCCGACTCGGGTCTCGACCCGGTTCGCACGGCGCTGCTCTGCGAGCTGATCCGCGAGGTCCACGAGGAGAACGGAGGCTGCTACCTGGTGATCAGCCACGACCTCGGCACCGCGCGCCGGATCGCCGACTTCCTCGCCGTCCTCTGGAAGGGCCGCATCGTGGAGTCGGGGCCCTCCGACGAGCTCTTCAATTCCAAGAACGAGTTCGTCAACCAGTTCCTGAACGCCGACGTCAAGGGCCCATTGGCAATGGATTAGCGGCGCCTTCGACGTCGCTAGGCAGCTTCGGGCGGCTTAACGCGGGCTGAACCTTGACGCCGCCGAGGAAGCGCGGCCTTCATATTCCCTCCCTAACCTCCGGCCGGTGAACGCGGGGAGATTCTTCGAGCGGGTCGCGATCGTCGCTGTGCGCTGGCCCTGGTTGCTGATCGCCCCGCTCGTGGCGCTGACCGGGGCCGCGATCTTCGCGGCCACGCGGCTCGACACGAACGCGGGCACCGACACACTCGTGAGCAAGGGCTCAAGCGAGTACAAGGCGACCCAGGACTTCCACGAGAAGTTCGGCGACGAGCCCGTGATCGTGCTGGCGAAGGAGGATCTGCGCAAGCTCGTCCTCACCAAGGACCTCGAGCCGCTCTTCGAGCTCGAGGAGTGCTTCGCCGGGGGAACCCAGCTGGCGGAAGCCCTGCCGCTTCGGAACAGGCAGCCGCTGCCACCCGTCTGCGAGCAGATCGCGAAGCTCCACCCTAGTCACTCGGTCTTCGGCCCGGGCACGTTTCTCTACCTGAGCGTCGCCGGGATCCAGCAGGCCCTCCAGGGACAGATTGGCGGCGCCAGACAGGCCGCCCGGGAGGCCGGACAGAGAGCGGCACAGGCCGCCGCCAAGCACGGCGCCTCGACCGCGGAGCAGCAGCGCGCCGGCGCAGCGGCCGCCCAGCAGGTCCTCAGCGACTTCCAGCGCCAGCTCATCCAGGTGGCGCTCCAATACGGCATCACTTCCGTCCCGCGCCTGGATGATCCGAACTTCGTCAGCCGCGTCGTCTTCGATCGGTCGAAGCCGGCGGGCACCCCGAAGGAGCGCTTCGGCTATCTCTTCCCCAACAGGAACGCCGCTCAGATCATCGTCCGCCTGCGCCCGGATCTGACGGACTCCGAGCGCCACCAGGCGATTGAGCTCTTCCGCCAGGCCGTCTCCAACCCCCGCTTCAAGCTCAGCGACGGCAGCTACATCGTCACCGGCGCGCCCGTGGTGGTGGACGCAGGCGCGAGGGAGCTGCGCAGCCAGACGCTGCTGCTGCTCGGCGTCGCCGGCCTGGTGATGGCGCTGACCCTCCTCCTCATCCTGCCGCGCCCGCTGAGGCTGCTGCCCCTCGGGGTCGCGGTCGCGGCCGGCGCGATGACCCTCGGCCTGGTGGCGCTCTTTGGCGGATCGTTGACCGTCGGGGCGATCGCGATGCTCCCGGTCCTCGTCGGATTGGCGGTGGACTACGCGATCCAGTTCCAGGCCCGTTTCAACGAGGCGCGGGCCGAAGGGGCGGCTCCCGGGCGGGCCGTTGCGGTCGCCGCGGCGGGGGGCGGACCGGTGATCGGGGCGGCCTGCGTCGCGACGGTCGCCGGGTTTGCCGTCTTCGCCCTCTCGCCGAGCCCGCTGGTCCGCTCCTTTGGGCTGCTGCTCGTGATCGGAGTCGCACTCGCTTTCCTGGTCGCCCTCACCGGCGGACTGGCGGCGCTCGGGCTCTCCGCCCGCCGCGGTCAGCCGCCGGCTCGCGAGCCACGCGGGGGAGGCGGGGGCCTGCTCGGAGCCCGCCTCCGGGCCACCTCCGTCGCCGCGATCGCCATGGCGATCGCGAGGCCGAGGCGCGTCCTCGCGGCCGGTTTCCTGCTCGCGGTTTGCGGCTGGATCGCCAGTGCAGGCACCGGCGTGGAGACCGACATCCGCGACCTGGCGCCTCCGCACCTGGCCGCGCTCAAGGACCTGAACGAGCTCGAGAAGGAGAGCGGAATCTCGGGCGACGTCAACGTGACGATTCGGGCGCCGGACCCGACCAGCCCTGCCGTGATCTCCTGGGCCGAGGGCTTCCAGCAGCGCGTGCTGGCGCGCCACGGCTTCTCCGGTGCCAACCCGAGCTGCGCCGACGCCCAGATCTGCCCGGCGCTCTCCCTGACGGACTTCTTCGGCGGCTCCTCGGCGGCCTCGTCGTCCTCGACCTCGAGCTCGCCCACCAGCCAGAGCGCGGGCGACGTCCACGCCCTCGTCCAGGCGCTGCCGTGCTTCATCACCCAGATCGTGATC